>JANNCO010000282.1:0-1873 GCA_031386655.1 Polaromonas sp.
TGGCCACATCATGGAATACATTCAGGCCGACATTTGGGTACGCTTCCAGCGTATGTGCGGGCATGAGGTGAACTTTGTGTGTGCTGACGACGCGCACGGCGCGCCGATCATGATTGCGGCGCAGAAAGCTGGCGTAACGCCACGCCAGTTTGTTGACAATATTGCCGCTGGACGAGCCGAATACCTCAAAGGCTTCTCTATTGACTTTGACAACTGGAGCCACACCGACAGCGAGGAAAACCATGCTTTATGTCAATCCATCTACACCGCGCTGGACAAGGTAGGTTTGATTGGCCGCAAATCTGTAGAGCAGTTTTTTGATCCCGAAAAAACCATGTTTTTACCAGACCGCTTTATCAAGGGCCAGTGCCCCAAATGCGGTGCAAAAGACCAGTATGGTGACAACTGCGAAGTGTGCGGCGCGGTGTATGCCCCCACCGACCTGATTAACCCCTACTCTGCCGTCAGCGGCGCTACGCCAATATTAAAAAGCAGTGAGCATTATTTCTTCAAACTGTCTGACCCACGTTGCGTAGAATTTTTAGAGCGTTGGACGCAGGACGGCAAACTGCAAAGCGAGGTTGCTAATAAGGTCAAGGAATGGTTCTCGGTGCGCACTAACGCTGACGGTAGCACCAGCGAGGGCCTGGCCGACTGGGACATCTCACGCGACGCACCTTACTTTGGTATTGAGATACCTAACGCGCCAGGCAAATATTTTTACGTCTGGTTTGACGCACCCATTGGCTATCTAGCATCACTGAAAAACCTGCTTGCCAGGCGTGGCCAAGACTTTGATGCGTATATGGCCGACCCTGCAGTAGAGCAGTTTCACTTTATAGGCAAAGACATAGTTACTTTTCACACGCTGTTCTGGCCAGCAGTGTTGCAGTTCAGCGGCCGCAAGACACCGACCAATGTGTTTGTGCATGGCTTTTTGACGGTGAACAACGGCGAGAAGATGAGCAAGAGCCGAGGCACGGGGCTTGACCCTTTGAAGTACCTGTCGCTGGGGATGAACCCGGAATGGTTGCGGTATTACCTGGCTACAAAGTTAAATGCGCGCAATGAGGATATTGACTTTAATGCCGAAGATTTTCAATTGCGTGTCAACAGCGATTTAGTGGGTAAATTTATCAACATCGCCAGTCGAAGTGCGGGCTTTATTGCCAAACGGTTTGCCGGGGCGCTGGGGGAAGTGTCTGGCACAGGGGCGCAGCTACTGGCTACCATGCAAGCCAAAGCACCCGAGATCGCGCAGATGTATGGTGCGCGTGAATACGGCAAAGCGCAACGCGAGTTGATGCTCATGGCTGACAAGGTCAACGAATATGTTGACCAGAATAAGCCTTGGGAACTGGCTAAATTGGCAGGCCAAGATGCGCGCCTGCAAGAAGCCTGCACGACGTGCATTGAAGCCTTCCGCTTGCTGACTATTTGCATTAAGCCTGTACTGCCAACACTGGCTGCACAGGTCGAGGCCTTTTTGAAAGTGCCTGCATTCACGTTTACCGACACCGCAAAGCTGCTAGGTGCAGGCCACATCATCGGCGACTACAAACACCTCATGCAACGCGTCACCCCAGAGCAGCTTGAAGCACTTTTTGAGCCCCCAACCCAGGTAGAACCTGCTCAAGCAGCTATTGAATCAGTAGCGCCTTCGGTCAACACCTCAACGCAGCCCGGTGGCGAAGCAGTGGCATCCGCTATCACTATCGACGACTTCACCAAAATTGACTTGCGCATTTGCACTATCGTCAACTGCGAAGCGGTAGAAGGATCGACCAAGCTGCTGCGCCTGACACTGGACGTCGGCGAGGTAAACAACGATGGCAGCGCCAAGCACCGCAACGTGTTCAGCGGTATTGCCAGC
>JANNCO010000238.1:0-7154 GCA_031386655.1 Polaromonas sp.
CGCGGGCGGCACCGAGGCCTGCGACTGGGCTAGCATGCTGCTGCGCCAATATTTGCGCTACGCCGAGCGCAAAGGTTTTAAAGCCACCATTGAAGACGAATCACAAGGCGATACGGCAGGCATCAAAGGCGCCAGCATCAAGATCGAAGGCGAGTACGCTTTTGGCCTGCTGCGCACCGAAACGGGCGTACACCGCTTGGTACGTAAATCGCCATTTGATTCGGCGGGCGGGCGCCACACCTCGTTTGCGTCCGTCTTCGTCTACCCCGAAATTGACGACACGATTGAGATTGACATCAACCCGTCGGACGTACGAGTAGACACCTACCGCGCCAGCGGTGCAGGTGGCCAGCACATTAACAAAACAGATTCTGCTGTGCGGCTGACCCACATTCCCACAGGCATTGTGGTGCAGTGCCAAGACGGCCGCAGCCAGCACGGCAACCGCGACGTGGCCTGGAAGCGCCTGCGCAGCAAGATGTATGACTTTGAAATGCGCAAGCGCCAGGAAGCACAGCAAAAGCTGGAAGACACCAAGACTGACGTAGGCTGGGGCCACCAGATAAGATCGTACGTGCTAGACCAGTCACGTATCAAAGACTTGCGTACCAATGTGGAGACATCTGCTACGCAAAAGGTGCTGGACGGTGATTTGGACCAGTTTATTGAAGCGAGCTTGAAGCAAGGCGTTTAAGCTGGCAAACTTGGCTTGTGGTGTTGGCCTACTGGCCTGACTTACTGCGCTGCACTGGCACCATGCGCTGGGCTTTCTGTTCTGTGCTTTCAGTGTCGGTGCCAAACATCTCACGTTCCACGTTATTGATGATACCGGACACACCGGGGTTTGATCGAACGGGCTCCGCATCGGGCGGCGGCGTTTGGTTACCCACTGTAGCGCTCTCTGGTATGTCCGCTACGTTGGCCTGTGCGTACGCTCCGCCTACCCAACCGATGCGTTTAGGTGGCTCCATATGGTCCAGTACATGGTGGGCGCGCCGCTCCAGCACGGTAAGGTCTGTGCCAAACAATGGCACCCAGGCAATCGCAATGCGAACCGTGTTGGCCACCTGCAAACCATGGGACGCTACAGCCATGGCGCGGGTGATCATTTTTTGGGCTAGCGAGTTGGCTTGCGCTGCCTCACGGGGCATGACAACTACCAGCGCAAAAGCATTGGGTGCAATACGCGCCAGCACATCCACTGCGGTCACGCTCAGCGACAGCGCAGCCGCCATTTGCACCATGCCTGCTTCGTAGCCCTCATCGCCATAGGCTTTTTGCACACTCTGCGCATCACTGACTTCAATGTAGTAGAAGGCCGCAAACATTTTGTTGGCAGCAATGCGCTTGATATGCACATCCAATATGTTTTCAAAACCACGGCGGTTCAGCAGACCTGTCAGCATGTCGCGGCTGTCTGACGATTTGGCCCGCGTCATCACCATGCGGCCATGGCGATACTGCAGCAGCTGAATACAAAACAGCAGCAGCGTTGAGGCTAAAAATCCGCCCGTGCTTACCAGCAGCGACAGCGAGCTGTCCTGGTTGAACCCCAAGTGCCTGGCCAGCGGTAACAGTATGCTGACGCTGTCGAGCAGCACTGCCAACAGCACCAAGCCCGCGTGCCCTTGCTTGCGCACCACGCTGGCCACAGCAATACCGAGCGCCACAAGCAGGCTGCCCAGCAAATACGGGGGCAAAACGGCAGTGCGCTGGTTTTCCCACAAGCCGCTGGTTTGCCACCATAAAATACCCAGCCCCAGTACCAGCCACGCCAAAACACCACGCCATACCCACAGCGCATACGATTTTTGAGACACCACCGTAGCAGTGACCCAAGGCATAAAAGCGCCATAGAGCATGGCTGTAGAGAATTTGGATATGTCATTGAACTGTGTGGAATCCGTGGCCACGTACATGCCCAGCACACCGCAGTTTGCAGCCACCAGTAGCAAGACGATCACCATCATCATGGCGACAGGTAAAAAACTGCGGCGCTGAAAAATTACAGCAGCGCCAAAACCTATCAGCGCCATCACCAGCGCCAGGCCCAGCAGCGAACCTACCTGCAAAGAAAATTTAAAACGGTCTGCCTGAAACACGGGCTCGCCTTGCAGCAGCATGGGTGTAGCCACCCAGCCTTGGTGGGCAATTTGCAGCACAACATCCAGCTTGCCAGCTTGTGCGGGGATGGGGAATGCGGGGCTGGTATGGGCGATAGGCCACTGCGATTGTGCAATTTGATCACCCGCGCTGGCTTGCACCCAAGGGCCATCGTTGTAGCGGTAGCTCAGGTGAGCGTTGTCCAGGCGCGTCATGGGCAGCGTCAGCACAAAATCATTGCGGCCAGGGTTGACCGTCAATGTCATGCGGCTGACCAAACGCTCTGCTAGTTTAAGGTCAACCACCTGCAACGATGGCAATGTGAACAAGCTGCTGCTCCAGGCCCAAACATCTGTCGGTGGATAGGCCTTGGGCTGATCCGGGCTGCTGGTCACCGCAAGCTGCGCAGTTTGCCAAAATTCACGCAAGTCGGTGTTGATATTGCGGGCATTTTGCCTGGAAATATCGAGCACTGGTACAGCCCACGCAGCAGACAGGCACAGGCACAGCCAGGTCGCGGTCCATACAAGTTGCCTGCATATCTGCAGCCCAGTGCGGTGCAGCTTGCGTGCAACTAAGATCAAAACGGTAGCCTGCGTTTTTTCAAAAGTACGTGCCATGTCAGTTAAGTTCACCAGGGCTCGTATGGCTGCGCTGCACTTGCACCATGCGGCGGGACTTTTGCTCAATGCTTTCAGTGTCGGCCCCGAATATTTGACGCTCTATGTTATTGATAATGCCAGGTATGCTGGGCAAAGACTCGCCATGGCTTTGGCCAGAATGCGGCAACGAGCTGCTAGCTACAACCCCGCCGGGCATATTTACTTGGCTGGCATGGGCGTACACGCCGCCAACCCAGCCAATACGTTTGCCGGGTTCCATTTTGTCCAGCACATTCTGGGCTCTGCGCTCCAATACCGTTAAATCTGTGCCAAACAGCGGCAACCACGCCATCGCTACACGTGCTGTTTTGGCTATGGGCAGGCCATGCGTGGCAATGGCCATGGCACGGGTAATGATTTTTTGCGCCAGCCCCGTAGCTTGCGCCGCGTTGCGCGGCATCACCACCACCATCGCAAAGGCATTAGGCGCTACCCTTGCCACAGTGTCCGCCACCGATACGCTAATGGATATGGCCGCTGCCAACTGCACCAAGCCTGCCTCAAAACCTGGGTCCATGACATGGTGCGGCTCATGGTGTGCGTCGCCCAGTTCAATGTAGAGGAACACTGCGTAGGTTTTATCTGCAGAAATTTGCCGGGTAATTTTTCCTAGGATTTTCTCAAATCCACGACGGTTTAAAAGCCCGGTCAACACATCGCGCCCTGCCGAGGCTTTGGCACGCGCCATCACCATGCCACCTTGGCGGTATTGCAACAGCTGGGTATAAAACAGCAGCAAGGTGGCAAGCAAAAACCCCGCGCTGGAGACCATAAAACTTTGCGACACTGCTATCCAACCCCAGTAACTGAGCAGCGGCGTCAAAATGCCCATGCAGTTGCCCAGTGCAGCCGCCATCACCCATCCAGCATGGGGCTGGCGGCGCACCATGCTGGCCAAAGCCATGCCTACTACAAATACCAAAGAGCCCACTAAATAGGGCGGCAGCACGGCAGCTTGTGCAGACCGCAGCTGACTGCCTGACAGCAAAAAAGCCGCCGCTATGCCGGCTGCCAACCACACCATCGTCAGCCGCCAGATCCAAGGTGAATACGATTTTTGCGACACCACGGCGGCTACGGCCCACGGCATCAATGCTGCACACAACATGCCTGTGACAAACTTGCTGACATCGTTGAACAACACGGTCTCTGTGCCCACGTACATGCCAGCTACGCCGCCTTGTGCAAACACTGCCAGCCCTACGCTAACCGTGAGCAGGGCCACCGCCAGAAAACTAAATCGCTTGAACATCGTAGCCGCACCAAAACCCAACAACGACAACACCAAAGCCAAACCCAGCAAGCCCCCTGTGCGCAACGCACCACCAAAGCGGTCTCTGCGAAAAATCGAATCGCCTTGCAGCAACACCGGGCAGGCTATCAACCCTTCATGCGCTATTTGCACCACCAATTGCAGGTTGCCTGCTTTGGCAGGTATGGGAAAGGCTGGGTTGCGGTGCGCAATAGGCCACTGGGTCATAGGTATTTGGTCGCCAGCAGTACCGTTTACCCAGGGCTCGTCGTCGTAGCGGTAGCTAAAATGCGCAATATCAAGCCGGGGCATGGGCAAGTCCACCACCAAGCCTTGCGAACTGGGCGATACCTGTAACTGCAATCGGCTTATCCATCGCTCGCCCGCCTTGAGTGGTTCAGATGCGGATTGCCCTGCAGCCGCCGCAAATTGGCTGTCAGGCCACTGCCAAATAGTTTGCGGATCTAGCGCCGTGTATTTGGCTGTACGGTCATCTTGCAGGCGCAGGTTTTGCCAAGTCTCCAGCAAGTCGACGTTGATGCTGTGGGGTTCCTGCGCCCGCAGGTCTAGTACAGGTACGGCATGTGCCAGCGGCACCCATGCACACGGCAGCATTACCAGCAGCCAGAACGCTAGTGTGACCAAAAGCGACATTGGCTGTCGCTGTGCGGCTAGCGGCCAAAGGCCTGGGTGCTGCGGGCACAAATTCATAGGCAAAGGACCACAAAGCTGCAATAGCTGAATACGGTGATGGTTGTGAGCTAATGTATCCACACCGTATTATCACTGGCTACAAGTAATGCAGGCAAATATGTGACACAGTGAAAAACCTCAATAGTAAATCTAAAGTACTATTTATTAAGGGTATTTTCACCACAAAGATGACCCGCACACAACCCGCACACAACCTCAACCTACCCTAGCTGCAAAAAACCAAGCCCCTACAATCTAGCTATGCTGACCACTGCCACCGTAGACCGCCCACCCCGCTCTAAAGGCCCGTGGTACAAGCGCTGGTGGCGCGCGCAAAGCCCGTCGCGGCAAGACCGCTACGCCATGCTGGCCCCTCTGCTGGCGGTGCTGATGTTTTTGGCAGCCATTGCGGCTGCGTTCAGCTACCTGCGCCTAGAAGAGATGGACCGCGAGCAGCAGGCGGTGAAACGCGATGTCGAATACGCCCAGCAACGCCTGCGCCTGCGCCTGCTGGAGCGCCAGGAGCAATTGATGCGCCTGGCCGCCGATGTGAGCAACAAGCAGATCGACGGCGAAGAATTTGTTGCCCAAGCCGAGGCGCTGGTGCAGCAATACCCCGAGCTGCAGTCTGTGGTGTGGATAGACGCTAAAAAACGTATCAAGATGGGCTATACCTCGCCCAGCGCGCCCAACACGCAGGTGCGCGTAGCGGGCGACACTATTAGAATGCCCGAAACAGATGCTACGTTTGGGCTAGCACGCGATGTCCGCCAGCCGGTGTATTCAGGCCCTTTTACCTTTAACACTACAACCATGCCGGTGCTGCAGGTACAAGTACCGCTGGCTGATGCGGGCCGCTTTGCAGGCGTGGTGATGGGTGAATACCAAATTGACGGCTTGGTGCGCTATGCCGTGCCGCCCGAGATAGCCGCCAAATACGCAGTGGCCTTGCTGGACGACAAAGGCAATGTGCTAGCTGGCAACACCACGCCAGCGCGCAATGCAGCGGCCAAGTTTTTGCCCTGGACCGCGCAAGACAACAGCTACGAAATACCTGTCGCCCCGGTGGGCAACAGCTTGACGATTCGGGCGCAAGCCTACCGCACTTCGCTGGGCTTGGTGGGCAGCGGCTTGTTTTGGCTGGTCGCTGTGCTCAGCCTGATGACAGCGTGGATGCTGCTGGGCACGTGGCGGCATACGCGCAGGCGCATCCAGGCGCAGGCCGCGCTGATTACTGAGACCAACTTTCGCCGCGCGATGGAAAACTCTATGCTGACCGGCATGCGCGCGCTGGATATGCAAGGCCGCATCAGCTATGTAAACCCCGCTTTTTGCCAAATGACCGGCTGGGCCGACCACGAGCTGGTAGGCCGCACCGCCCCGTTCCCCTACTGGCCCGACGAGGACCGCGAGACACTGGCCGCCCGGCTGGAAGACGAGCTGGCAGGCCGCACCACACCGGGCGGTTTTCAAGTGCGTGTCAAGCGCAAAGACGGCTATGTGTTTGACGCGCGCATGTACGTGTCGCCGCTGATCGACTCCAAGGGCGCGCAAACCGGCTGGATGACGTCGATGACCGACATCACCGAACCCAACCGCGTGCGCCAGCAGCTGACCGAGTCATATGAACGTTTTACAACCGTGCTGGAAGGCTTAGACGCTAGCGTATCGGTAGCGCCACTGGGCAGCGAAGAATTGCTGTTTGCCAACAAGCTGTACCGCCAATGGTTTGGCTCGCACACCGAAGGGCACTTAAATTTAGTCGCCCAAGCCGGCCGGCCCGACACACCGCGCGGCGAAGCCGACGACTATGTAGACGTGCTGGTGGGCCTGCCGGTGGGTGAGCTGACGGTCGCGCAAAGCGAAAACGCCGAGATTTTTATCACTAGCTTGGGCAAATGGCTGGAGGTACGGTCGCGCTACCTCAGCTGGACCGACGGCCGCTTGGCGCAAATGGTGATTGCCACCGACATCACGCCGCGCCGCCATGCCGAAGAGCAGTCGGCCAGCCAGGCTGAGCGGGCGCAGTCAGCCAGCCGATTGATCACCATGGGCGAGATGGCGTCTAGCGTAGCGCACGAGCTGAACCAGCCGCTGACAGCCATTAACAACTATTGCAACGGCATGGTCAGCCGCATCAAGGGCAAACAGATCAACGAAGAAGACCTGCTGGCCGCGCTGGAGAAAACCGCCAAGCAAGCGCAGCGCGCCGGGCAAATCATTCAGCGCATTCGCAGCTTTGTCAAACGCTCAGAACCTAACCGCACACTGGCAGACGTGCCCACCATGGTGAGCGAGGCAGTGGAGCTGGCCGAGATTGAACTGCGCCGCCGCAACGTGCGCCTGACGCATTACGTGGCCGCGCGCTTGCCGCAGCTGCTGGTAGACCCCATTTTGATTGAGCAGGTGCTGGTGAACTTGATGAAGAACGCGGCCGAGTCGGT
>JANNCO010000291.1:0-2894 GCA_031386655.1 Polaromonas sp.
TCGTGCAGACCGTGAACGCGGTGAACAAAACCAAAATTGCACGTTCGGTGATGGAGTCGACACTCGGCGTGGACAAAGACGCCTGGCTGCCCGCGCTGGCGACGCGGCGTTTTCGCTCTTCGGCGCCTGCCGCGAAAACGGCCATCGTCAAAAATGGCGACAAAACCCCCGGCCAGGTGGCGATTTATTCCACCTGTTACGTCAACTACAACGAGCCCGGCATCGGGCACGACCTGCTGAAAATCCTCGACCACAACGAGATTCCGTATGTGATTGTGGACAAGGAAAAATGCTGCGGCATGCCCAAGCTCGAATTGGGCGACCTCGATTCGGTGAACAAGAGCAAGGAGGCCAATATTCCGGTGTTGGCCGGTTACGCCAAAGACGGCTTCGCGATCCTGGCCGCCGTGCCCAGTTGCGCGCTGATGTTCAAGCAGGAAATCCCGCTGATGTACCCGCAAGAGGAGGATGTGCAACTGGTTAAAAAAGCCATGTGGGACCCGTTTGAATACCTCATGGCCCGCAAGCGCGATGGTTTGATCAAAACCGAATTCTCTATCAGCTTGGGCAAAATAAGCTACCAAATCCCGTGCCATGGCCGCGTGCAGAACATCGGCAAAAAAACCGAAGAAATGCTCAAAATGGTGCCTGGCACCTACGTGCAAACCAACGAACGCTGCAGCGGCCACGCAGGCACCTTTGGCGTGAAAAAAGCCACCCACCAGCAGGCCATGAAAATCGGGAAACCGCTGTTTAAAAAGATGGCCGACCATCCGGGATCTGGCGCTGCTGCTGATGGATCGATATCTGTCGCTGCAGGGTTACCAGACTACATCAGCTCCGACTGCCCTCTGGGAGGGCACCATATTAAGCAGGGTTTTGAAGTGAATAAGTTGGGTGAACCTGAACTGGCGCATCCACTGACACTGGTGCGCATAGCGTACGGCTTGAAATAGTTTGTAGTTTATTGAGGATTAGGAGATTAATACCGGACGCGAAGGGAGCTAAGGTTACGCGAAGGACGCAAAAGGAATACCAAATTTTTGAAATGAATTCTCTAGAATTTACCAAGTCACAAACTTCATGAAACTTGAAGAGATTAAAGTAAGCTCTAAAAAATTTTGGTATTTTTTTCTCCATTTTCTTTCGCGTCCTTCGCGCAACCTTAGCGCCCTTCGCGTCCTGAAATCCGACCCCGACCCCGCTCCCGCCCCCGCATTCAAACATTAGGAATCCACCATGCAACTAACTGGCAATATCACCCCCGACAACCTCATGAGCCTAGAGGCGTACCACAAGTACCGCAAAACGCACAAAGACGCCGTGCTCACCCATCGCAAGCTGCGCAGTGTGCATTTGGGCGAGCATGTGCATATGCAGTTTGAAAGCGAAACCACCATTCGCTACCAAATTCAGGAAATGCTGCGGATTGAAAAAGTGTTTGAAGAAGAAGGTATCTTGCAAGAGATCGAAGCCTACGCCCCACTGGTACCCGATGGCACCAACTGGAAAGCCACCATGATGATTGAGTACCCCGATGTAAACGAGCGCACCCGGGAGCTGCGCCGCTTGATTGGGGTGGAAGACCGCATGTTTATTGAAGTAGAAGGCCACAAGCGCGTGTACGCCATAGCGGATGAAGACATGGACCGCGAGAACGACGAGAAGACCTCAGCAGTGCATTTTGTGCGGTTCGAGTTCACGGCTTCCATGGCGGCGGCGCTTAAGGCCGGTGCCGCTGCAAAGCTGGGCTGCGACCATACCAACTACCCTGCGCATATGGAAATTAACGCCGAAACCTTGGCGTCACTGACAGGTGATCTGCGTTAATGGTGTGTTAGCGCTGGTGCGGGTACATACATGCGTACGGGCACTGAAAATGACTTTTCAACCTTATTTTCATAGCCTTTTAAGCCTGTAACCCAAGTAAAACCTGCTCAAGCAGCTATTGAATTAATAGTAAACTGCAAACCAACTGCCTACTGCCTACTGCCTACTGCCTTGCCGACCGCACATTGGCGGGTAGCGCCTGCGGATGGCTGGTACGCCACGGGTTGATGTCCAGGCCGCCCCGGCGTGTGTAGCGGGCGTACACCGACAGTTGCGCGGGCCGGCAGCGGGCCATGATGTCGGTGTAGATGCGTTCTACGCACTGCTCGTGAAACTCGTTGTGGTTGCGAAAGCTGACGATGTATTGCAGCAAACCTGCCTGGTCAATCTGCGGGCCGCTGTAGCTGATTTGCACGCTGCCCCAGTCGGGCTGGCTGGTCACCAGACAGTTGCTTTTGAGCAGGTGACTGGCCAAGGTTTCGCTGACAGGTTTCTCGTGCAACGCTGCCTGCAGCAAATGCGGCGCTGGGCTGTAATGGGTGCATTCCAGGTCTAGCCGGTCAAGCTGCACGCCATCAAGCTCAATTACTTTGGTCGACGCAAATAATTCGGGCGGTACCAGCTTGACACCCACCCGCGCATTTTTTAAGGCGACGTCAGCTTGCTTATAGGCGACGTTAGCATCGTTGCCCTGCAAGGGCTGCCACGCTGCACGGCCCACATCCATGGCTATGCGTTCACGCACAGCGTCTAGGCTGTCGAACGTGGTGTTGTTAAAGCTGTTGAGGTACAGCTTAAAACTCTTGCTCTCTACGATGCACGGCGTCTCGCACGGCACGGTAATGTGGGCCAGTGCTATTTGCGGTTTGCCGCGTGGGTTAAGCCAGCTGAGCTCATAGGCTGTCCACAGGTCTGCACCCATAAAGGGCAGAGTGCCTGCAATGCCCAGCTCGTCACGTTTAGTTTGCCGGGCTATGGGGTAGAGCAGCGATGCATCGTACTGGTCGATGTAGGCACTGCTTTTGCCTAGCTGGGATTGCTCGGGGAGGTTGGCTGGATGGGTC
>JANNCO010000352.1:0-7962 GCA_031386655.1 Polaromonas sp.
CCGCTGCGCTGTCCACACCAAGCGCCAAGGCTGCGTACTGGCTAGGTGCGATGACAGCGGTGGATCGCCCACCATGTTTGCGAGAGCTGGCAGGTGGTGTACTCAGCGCAGCGGCATAAAGGGGGAGTAGGCGGCCCTAGGCCGCCATGGAGGACAGCCGCGAAGCTGAGTACGCCGCCTGCCAGATCAGGTACAAGACTACACAGTTCCCGAGGACAGCTTTGTTGCTGAGTACGCCGCCTGCCAGTTCCCGTACAAAAATAGCAATCTTCAAAGCTCAACGTCCCGATCTTCATCCCATCGTCAGCCCCAATTGCATTTGGCACCATTTAATCTGCGTTTTGTCGCAATCTGCTCGCCAGCACCGCCGCGGCCACTTAAAGTTTATTCCATCTTGTTTGATGGAACACGCCATGCAACTCACCCCTGTTATCGCCATCCACATCGCCGTAGCGCTGACTGCAGTAGCCATTGGCCCTGTGGCCATCTGGGCACGCAAGGGCCATGACAGTGGCCATGGCACTGGTACGCCGCCGCGACCTATGCTGCACCGCGCCTTTGGCTACGCTTGGGTCACCTGCATGCTGATCACGGTGGTGTCTGCGCTGTGGATACGCGACTACCGCCTGCCCAACATCGCAGGCTACACGCCCGTTCACCTGCTCATACCGTTTGTAGTGGGCATGCTTTTTGTCGCTTTTCGGGCGCTGGCGCGGGGTGATATTCGGCGCCATCAGCGCACGATGGTGGGTACTTATATTGGTGGGTGCTTGGTGACTGGTGCGCTCACTTTAGTACCCGGGCGCTTGATGCACCAGTGGCTGCTGGCGGCGCTGTAGCGGATCGATACCACGCAACTACGTACCTCATTTTGTACCTCATTTTTTACCAAGGAGAAGCTTCTGTGTCACCCACTTTAAGCATTGACGCTGCAGAAAATCTTGCACGCAAACGCGCCAGCGCCAAACTGGGCTGGTTGATCCATGCTTGCGTGTACGTTGTGGTCAACTTGTTTTTGATACTGGTTGCCCTGTCCACAGGCAAGACATGGGCCGTGTTTCCGCTGCTGGGCTGGGCGCTGGGCTTGGCCATGCATGCTGCGGTGGTGTGGCTGGCCAGTGGCAGCAGCGCCTTGCATGCGCGGCTGCTAGCGCGTGAACGTGCGCGCCTGGCTGCGCAACGCGACCCTTGGTAGCCAGATGAATCGCCGCGCCCGTGCCGCGCCCACGTATTGGCCAAGCAGTACCCATACGTGCATGGGATGCGGCATACTTTAGCTATGTCAGTCATTAGCAACGCACCGCTTGCGGCCCCAGCCCAGCCCCAAGCCTTGCCTTACCGCAAACTGCTCAAGCATGGGCTTATAGCGGCGGCATTCAATACACTGCTGGCCATTGCCATCACTGTGTTTGGCAATGCCCAGCTGCATGACTCTTTTGCAACCCATTGGTTGTATTCCCAGCTGATTGGTTTGTCCATATGGGCATTGATCGACTTTGGGCGCTTCACTATTGACCCCAGCGGCTGGGGCACGCTGCCCGCCATGGCGGCGCTGGTGGTAGGGGCCACGCTGGTAGGCTACTTTGGCGGGTCGGCAGCGGGCGACCTGTTGCATGGCTACCCTGCCCTGCATGGGTGGAGCAAGTTCCCCAAGCCAATGGCGGGGTTTTTGTTAATGTCGCTGGTGGCAGGCACGGTAGGTACGTTTTATTTTGTCAGTCACGAAAAGCTAAACCGCAGCAAGCTAGAGCGTGAAGAAGCCCTGCGCCAAGCCAGCCAAGCCCAGCTGGCGCTGCTGCAAAGCCAGCTGGAGCCGCACATGCTGTTTAACACTCTGGCCAACCTGCGCGCCTTGATAACGACCGACGCGACGCGCGCCACCCACATGCTAGACCGCTTAAACGACTATTTGCGCAGCACGCTGGGCGCATCGCGCCAGCTAGAACTTGGGCAAGACCACCCGCTGCAGGCTGAGTTTGACCGCCTGCGCGACTACCTGGAACTGATGGCTATCCGCATGGGCCCACGCCTGCACTACACGCTAGATTTGCCTGTAGAACTAGCTGCCTGCCCGGTGCCGCCGTTGATCCTGCAAAGCTTGGTTGAAAACGCCATCGTTCACGGGCTAGAACCGCAGGTGGCAGGCGGCGAGGTACGCGTGAGCGCCCAGCAAGACGGCAACATGCTGGTGCTGCAAGTGGCTGATACTGGCGTAGGGTTAGATGTAGATTTGGGTATGGGGTTTGGTGCAAAGTTAGGTGCAGGCCACAGCAGCGAGGGCTTTGGTCACAGCCCAGAGGGCTTTGGTATAACGCAGGTGCGCGAGCGGTTGGCGACGCGCTACGGTAGCCAAGCTACTATCAATTTAATAGCTGATCGAGCAGGTTTTACGGCCTCAAACCCCATAAATGCCTCTGAAAATGAACTGCACAAACCAATAGATACGCCACTGCAGCAGCTAGGCACATGCTGTGGCACGCTGGCCGTGTTGCGCATTCCGCTGACCACCGCAGCCAACAGTGCAGCCAACTCCTTGGCTAGCACTGCAACCACCACGGCCCGTTAATACACATTAGCGCCGCACCTGCCACAAGGCCACGCAACTTATGTCCAACCCTGCCACCCCAGCCGCCCGCAGGCCCAGTGCCCTCATCGCCGAGGACGAACCCCTGTTGGCCCAAGCCCTGGCCGCCGACCTAGCCCTAGCATGGCCCCAGCTGCACATTGTCGCCAGCGTGGGCGACGGTATCAGCGCCGTAACGCAGGCGCTGGCCCTGCTGCCCGATGTGCTGTTTTTTGACGTGCGCATGCCCGGCTTGAACGGGCTAGACGCCGCTGCCGACATTGCCGACCAGTGGCCCACCCAGCGCACCCTGCCGCTGCTGGTCTTTATCACCGCCTATGACGAATACGCGGTACAAGCCTTTGACCGCGCCGCCGTAGACTACCTGCTCAAACCACTGCAAGCCGCCCGGCTAGAGCAATGTTTACTAAGAATAAGGCCCCTAGCCCAAGCAAACGCTGCTCAAGCAGCTATGAATAATGTAGTAGCCACCTCTGCGGCTACTGCACAATCACAGCACACGCTAGACCAGTTGCGCGCCTTGTTCAGTACTCAGTTCAGCATGCAGTTGGGCATGCAACCAGCCCACGACACCAACACCAACACCAACACCACCAACATCACCAGCGCCACGCTACCGCTGCTGCAGCGCCTGCAGGTCAGCATAGGCAACACCATTGCGCTGGTGCCGGTGGAAGACGTGCTGTACTTTGAGGCAGCTGACAAATACGTGCGCGTGCTCACCGCTACCAAAGAGCACCTTATCCGCACCCCCATTAAAGACCTGCTACCCCAGCTAGACGCACAAGTGTTTTGGCAAATCCACCGCAGCACCGTGGTGCGTGCCAGCGCCATCGACACCGTGCGCCGCGACGACGCAGGCCGCCTGCGTGTGCAACTGCGTGGGCGCGCCGACGTGTTGGCTGTAAGCCGACTGTTTGCCCATTTGTTTAAGGCGATGTAGCCCTTTGGGTGCAAAACTGGTTTAATTGAATACCTTAGTGCCATTGCCCCGCTGCAAAGCGTTGTATCAGGCACAGATTTAGGTGTAAATACTAGTGATCTAAAAAATCACTTTTGCGCACTTTTTCACACATACTCAGCAGCTCGGTTATAAACGTTTAATTACACAGAGGAGGTCACCCATGGTGAAGTTATCACGCCGCTGCGCCGTTAGTGTTGCACTTATCGGTTTAGCCATGGGCATAGGCGGCTGCAAGCCGATGCCCGACACCATTAAAATTGGCGTCGCCCAACCTCTGTCGGGTGACCTGGCCGCACTGGGCAAAGACATGGTTAACGGCGTTCAGCTGGCCGTGGACGAGCTGAACAAAGCAGGCTACAGCGTGGACGGTAAATTGGTCATGCTAGAGCTGGTGGTGGTAGATGACAAATCTGACGCTGCCGAAGGTAAAAAAGTAGCACAGCAGCTGGTAGACGCTGGCGTGGTGGCCGTGGTGGGCCACCTCAACTCTGGGGTCAGTATTGCCGCTGCACCAATTTATGCAGAAAAAGGCATCGTTCAACTGGCCATCTCCAGCAACCCCAAATTTACTGAACTAGGCCATCCCACTACATTGCGCATAGTGGCCAACGACAACCTGCAGGCCCGTGCTGTCGGTTCGTTTGCCGCCAGCCAAATAGAAGGCACTAAGTTTGCAGTAGTGGATGATGGCACTGTGTATGGCATTGGCCTGGCCAACGCAGCTGCAGAACAGCTTAAAGGTAAAAAAACGGTCGCATTGCGCAAGAGCTATGACAATAAAACCAAAGACTTTACTGAATTGGCAAACACTCTTAAGACCGATGGCATTCAAGTCGTAGTCAGCACGTTGAACGACTTTCAAGTGGTGGGTTTGATAGAGAATTTAAACAAAATAAACTACAACAAACAGATTACCATTTTGGGCACCGACATGATTAAAACCACCGATATGGTCAAGCATACGGGGGATGTAGGCGCTTTTTACGCAACGTCTATTGTGCTGGAAGCCAATGAATTCCCGGGTGGCGCAGCTTTTTTAAGTGCCTACCAGGCCGCTTTTAAAATACCCCCCGCTTATGGTGGCCACTACACCTACGACGCCACGCATATTTTGGCGGCCACCATCAAACGCATTAAAAGCGCAGACCCTGTAAAAATTACCCAGGCACTGCGCAAGGCTGACGGCTACGCGCCAGTCACCGGGTCAATGAAGTGGACCGACACAGGCGAGCAACGCTACGGCGTGGTAAGTGTGTACAACGTGCGCGGTGGCAAGTGGGAAAGCATCATGCGGTCAGACAACTGGTAATCGGTACTGGTACTGGTACTGGCAAATTACAAGCCAAGACCAAAAAGCCGCGCAAACAAAAAAGCCTGCACATGTGCAGGCTTTTTTGCTGTAAAAATGGGCAGCTAGTAGTTGTATACGCTGCGTTCACGGTAATGCCCACGGCCGTGACCACGCCCATGACCGTTACCATGACCAGGCTGGCTGTAAATAACCTGCTGGGGCGGGTATACCACGCGCGGCTGCGTGTACACCACACGCGGTTGATGGTAGACCACGGGCGGCTGGGTATACACCACCTGAGGCTGTTGGTACACCACTTGCGGTTGTTGGTAAATTACCTGGGGTTGCTGATACACCACTTGAGGCTGTTGGTACACCACCTGGGGCTGCTGATATACAACTTGCGGCTGTACTACCACTTGCGGCTGCTGGTACACCACCGGATAAGGCAGGCCAATGCTCACATTCCAGCGCACATCGCCACCCGCATGGGCTGCGCCTGCGGCAACTAATGCAATGCCCACTACAGCGGCAACTCGAAAGGAAGCTTTCATACACGTTCTCCTTAAAGATATTGTGTGAAGTTACAACGCACCAGCTTAGCACTTGGTTGTCAGAAACTTGCAACCAAGCGTTTCGAGGCCCTTTGGTCATTTCACGGCCTAAAATCAAGCTAGTTATGAATACACCTGTAAACCCCACTTCGCCTGGCCCCAAAGGCACTGCAGCCGCCAATAGACCCCTGCTGGCGCCAGCCACTGCAAAACCTAGCAACTTTTTGCGCCAGATCATCGAACATGACCTGGCTGCAGGCACCTACGCCACCCGCCGCTGGGCAGGCAGCCCCGGCGACGCGGCGCACCACGCCGCTGGCGCGCTAGATGCCGCCAAAATCCGCACGCGGTTTCCACCCGAGCCTAATGGCTACCTGCACATTGGCCACGCCAAAAGCATTTGCCTAAACTTTGGCCTGGCAGCAGACTACGGCGGCGTGTGCCACCTGCGCTTTGACGACACCAACCCCGAGAAGGAAGACCAAGAATACGTTAACGCCATCATCGACACCGTGAAATGGCTAGGCTTTGACTGGAACGGCAGCAAAGATGCCGCGCCCTACCAAGCCAGCGACTATTTTGGCTTTATGGTCCGGGCGGCTGAGTATTTGATTGAAGCAGGCCTGGCCTATGTAGACGAGCAATCCGCCGACGAGATGAAGGCCAACCGAGGCGACTTTAACAAGCCCGGTATCGACAGCCCTTATCGCAGCCGCAGCCCTGCAGACAACTTGGCACGCTTTAAAGAAATGCGTGATGCCAAGCACCCCGATGGATCGATGGTGCTGCGCGCCAAGATCGACATGGCATCGCCCAACATCAACCTGCGCGACCCCGCCATTTACCGCATTCGCCACGCGCACCACCACCGCACGGGCGACGCTTGGTGCATCTACCCCATGTACGCCTTTGCGCACCCTATTGAAGACGCGCTAGAAAACATTACCCACAGCATCTGCACCCTAGAGTTTGAAGACCAGCGCCCGTGGTACGACTGGCTGCTAGCCCGCCTGTGCGAAACCACCACACTGCCCGATGGTCGCACCATAGGCGGCCTGCTGGCCAGCCCGCCGCCCCACCAGTACGAGTTTGCCCGCCTTAACCTGACCTACGTGGTCACCAGCAAACGCAAGCTAGCCCAGCTGGTCAGCGACGGCAAAGTAGGCGGCTGGGACGACCCCCGCATGCCCACCATCGTGGGCCTGCGCAGGCGCGGCTACACGCCCGAGGCGCTACACCTGTTTGCCGAACGCATAGGCGTAAGCAAGTCAGACAGCTGGATCGACTACAGCACCCTGGAAGGCTGCCTGCGCGACACGCTAGACCCCACAGCCAAGCGCGCCATGGCCGTGCTAGACCCGATCAAACTCGTCCTCACCAACTGGGAAGAAGCCTTCGGCAACGCCACCCACCTAGAGCCCTGCACCGCCCCCGTGCATCCGCACTTGCCAGAGCTAGGCAAGCGCACATTCAACATCGGCAAAGAGGTGTGGATAGAGCGCAGCGACTACGAAGAAGTGCCCAGCAAAGGCTTCTTTCGATTGTTTCCAGGCAACAAAGTACGCCTGAAATACGGCTACGTAATAGAAGTACAAGGCGCAAACTACGCCCCCGGCACATCGCCAGACGCTATAAAATCAGGAGCTGCTCAAGCAGTATCTATAAGCGCCACCGTGCTAAAAGACACTAAAAGCGGCACCCCCGGCAGCGACGCCGTCAAAGTAAAAGGCGTAGTCACCTGGATAGCCGTGGCCGACGCAGTGCAAGCCGAAGTACGCCTGTACGACCGATTGTTCAAAGACGAACACCCCGACGCCGGCGGCAAAGACTACCTAGCCGCACTCAACCCCGACAGCCTAAAAGTCATCACCGCCTACGTAGAGCCATCCCTGGCCAGCGCCCAGCCCGACGAGAAGTTTCAGTTTGAACGGCATGGCTACTTTGTAGCCGACCGCAAAGACCATGCGGTGGGGAAAGCGGTGTTTAACAAGATTACGGGTTTGAAGGATACTTGGGCAAAATAATGTTCAGCCAACGCTTTCAGCTCACCATAGTCGTTACCGCCCATGCTAAACAGCGCATGCTAGAGCGCGACATCAACGACGCATTGCTGCTAGAAATCATTGAAACCGGCGCAGACAAAGACGCTGGCAACGGCCACCATTGGGTATTCAAGCATGTTGCTGGTAGACCTGACAACTTGCTTTGTGTGGCCGCTGTAGTGGACAATGTGTTTGTAGTCAAGACCATCATGCACCACTGGGAGCTAGACTCATGAAATCCACCTATTTTGAAGACGACGACATCCTACAAATCCGCGTGGCCGACAAACCCATCGTGCGCGAAGTCTCGCAAGGCTGGCATACCAATATCAGCTACGCAGAAGACGGCACGATTGTGGAAATAGTATTGCTTGACGCAAAGAAAGAAGGCTTGCTCCCACTGGAATTCAGAAAAGCAGCTTAAAAGACAACTCACCATGACTCAAACTGCAAAAGCTAAACCACTTGTCATTCCAACCGTGCGCAAGCTACAAAAAGCGCTGGAAGAATCGGCAAATCAAGCTCGC
>JANNCO010000356.1:0-6713 GCA_031386655.1 Polaromonas sp.
TTTGATGCTGAGTACGCCACCTGTCAGCTCCCTACAAAAATAGCAATCTTCAAGCCAATTAAGTCCGCACCATCGCCGCAGCTCACGGTGCAGGAATATTACTCTTAACCGATGACAACTCAAGCAATCACCGCAGCTCACGATCTAAGAATATCACTCTTAAAAAAGCGCAATCTTCGCGTACTTCGCGTCCGGCAGCACGATTTCGCCCTTAACCCGCCAGCCAAGTTCAAAAAACGTAATTAGCACCTACCGTTTGCCCCACGCGCAGCACGTGGTCTACACCATGGCGGGTCACTGCGTTCATGCCAAAAGTCACCGCGCCGTCCAACCGCGCGTCTTGCCGGTAGCCTTGCAGCGTGTCGCCTACCTCGGGGCTGGGCACGCCGGTGCTGGGGTTCACATTGGGTATAGGGCAGCGCGGGCAGGGCTTGACCAGCGCCAGTTGCACCACGCCCTCGGTGGTGTCGATGTGCAGGGCGTCTACACGGTCTTCGTCGTGTGCCTCTAGCCCGGCCAGCACGATGTTGGGCCGAAAGCGCGGCATGGTGACTGCTGCGTGGCCCCGGGTTGCCAAGCGGGTGTTCAAATCGCCCAGTGCTGCCTGGCTGACCACCAAGATAGGGTAGCCGTCGCTAAACTGGTTGAGCGCGTCAATCGCGCCAGTCCATTTTTTGTTGGACAGGCGCTGGTGTTCGGGGTCAAAGCGCACCAAGCGCAGTTTTTGGGCAGTGCGGCCTGGGGGTAGGTCTTGCGCCAAAAAGTCGGTAAACCACTGCGCGGCCACGTCACCCATGTCATACGCTGCGCAGTTATGCCCCCACACGTTGGCGCGGCAAGGTTGCTCTACGGCGTCTAGCGCGATGTGCAGGGCCAGCATGCCGGGGGCGCGCAACACCATTTCGTAGTGCTTCAAGGTGGGTTGCACCAGGCACATACGGGGCAGCTCGCGCTGGGTGACAAATTCGCCTTGTTCGTCTACTACCATCCAGGCGCGGTCAAATTCCAGGCCCGTCTCGGTCAATATCGCCTCGGGCACGGCCACGCCCGCACACGACTTGATGGGGTAGACAAACAAGTGTTCGATGCGGGCTTGAACATCAAACTGGGCATATGGGGAAGAATCAACTGGGCTGGTCATGGCGGTACGCGTTGAAGAATTTTTACGGCGTTTTTAAGGTGTTTATCAAAGCCTAAATGTACACCGCCGGTACGTCTTTACAATGCGTCATGGCAATAGATATCTGTATCCGTGGCTCCGGCCTAGTGGGCAAAACTTTGGCGTTGCTATTGGCACGCAGGCGCATTCGTGTGGGGCTGGTGCAGTCGCCGCACCCTGCAGCTGCGCAGGGCGACATTCGCGCCTTTGCGCTCAATGCGGCGTCCCGCGCCATGCTGACCGATTTGCGCGCTTGGCCGCAGCAGGCCTGCGCCGTGCAACACATCTGCGTGCAAGGCGACCGGGACGACCACCCAACCAGCAGCAGTGCAAATCTAGGCGTCGATGAAAGCGCAACGGCAACCCAAAGCATCACCCAACGCGCCAGCGCAGGCCAAGTGCAGTTTGATGCCGCCAGCCTGGGCGCAGAGGCTTTGGCGTGGATAGTAGACGCCAGCGCGCTGGAGCAAATGCTGGACACCGCCGTATCATTTGCCCCCGACATCACTGTGCTATCAGCTCCCCAGCCTGCGGCGTTGACGGTAATCTGCGAGGGCGCGCGCAGTGCCAGCCGCCAAGCGCTGGGCGTGCAATTTGACCAAACCGCGTACGACCAAACCGCCATTGCCGCCGTAGTGCACACCAGCGCGCCGCACCAGTCCACCGCGTGGCAGTGGATGCAAGGTGGCGAGGTGTGCGCGCTGCTTCCACGTCAAGCAGAACCACGTCAATCTGCACCTGGCCAAGCTGGTAATTTTGTCGCCTTGGTGTGGTCAGTACAGCACGACCACGCCGCGCAGCTGATGGCGCTGGACGATACGCAGTTTTGTGCCCAGTTGCAGCAGGCCTGCGGCAATGCATTAGGCACCATGACGCTGGCCAGCCAGCGTGCCACGTGGCCGCTGCAGCTGGCCCAAGCCCAGCGCTGGGTGGGCACGGGCCTGCTAGCTGGTGCAGGCCAGTCGGCAGACAGCACGGCAGCCTGGGCATTGGCAGGCGACGCCGCACACGCAGTGCACCCGCTGGCAGGGCAGGGGCTTAATTTAGGCCTGGGTGACGCGCTGGAGCTGGCCACTGTGCTGGCAGGTAAAGAATATTTCCGCAGCTACGGCGACATGCGTCTGCTGCGCCGCTACGAGCGTGCGCGCCAGGGCGAAGCAGCGGCCCTGCGCATGGCTACCGACGGCTTGCAGCGCTTGTTTGCCCACACCGACCCACGCGTGCGCAGCCTGCGCAACTGGGGCATGCATGGTTTTGATGTGTTGGCACCTGTGAAGGCACTGGTCATGCGCCGGGCCATGGGTGGTGGCTAGCCCAAGCGTACCAGCGGTAGCCGTGCCAGTCTGGGCGGTAACGTTTAATCGCATCCTTGTGCAACTTAAAGTCGTAGAATTTGTCTCAAAATACTTGTTCACTGGAATTGTAGAAATGAAAAATATCTTTAAATTTTTAACCGCACTGGCACTGGTAGCCAGTGGTGCCCTGGCTTTTGGTCAAGACGCTGTCATTCGCAAAAACCTCGCCGAGCGCTTGCCCAATTTACCCAAGATCGACGAGATTTCCAAAACCGCCATGCCCGGCCTGTTTGAAGTGCGCGTGGGCGGCACCGACATTTTCTACACCGACGCTGAGGGCAACTTTTTCATTCAAGGCAACTTGATCGACACCAAAAACAAACGCAACCTTACTGAAGACCGCGTGGCCAAATTGACCGAAATTGATTTTGACACGCTGCCACTAAAAGACGCCTTCACCGTGGTGCGTGGCAATGGCAAACGCAAAGTGGCGGTGTTTGAAGACCCCAATTGCGGCTACTGCAAACGCTTTGAGACCGACTTGCAAAATGTGAACAACGTCACCGTGTACATGTTTTTGTACCCCATCTTGGGCCAAGCCTCTACCGACCGCAGCAAGAACATCTGGTGCGCCAAAGACCGCACCAAGGCGTGGACCGACTGGATGGTTAAAAACACCGATGTAGCCGCCGCCCCGGCAAGCTGCGATGCATCAGCCCTGGCCCGCAACGTAGAGTTTGGCAAAAAGCACAAAATCACCGGCACCCCCACCTTGATTTTTGCTGACGGCAACCGCGTGCCGGGCGCTATCGGTGCAGCGCAGGTAGAGAAGTTTCTGGCAGAAGTTAAATAAGCGCGCGACAACACGCCTTATGAATTAACATTGTCCAGATTTCTCCAAACGCGCAATTCGATCATTATTGTCAGTGCTAAATACGCTGTAGAAAAACAGCGTATTTAGCACCTTTACAGGTTGGGCTTTAAGCCACCAAGCATGCCAACACCAACACCCGTCCAAGCCAGCATCGATTTAAATGACACTTTGCAGCCGCCGCAAGACGCTGCTTTACTAGATGCCTTGGGCGTGCCTGCTGCGCTGCGGTATTTTGAACCCACCTATGCCAGCGCCCACGCGCGTGCTGCGCACATTGCCCCGTCAGCCTACGCCCGCACCCGCAATGCGTTGGACGGCGGGGTCACTGGGCTGTCGCCCTATCTTACGCACGGCGTCATCAGCCTGCCCGAGGTAGCGCGCACGGTGGCGGCCAAGCATCGGCTGGGTTACGACGACAAGCTGGTGTTTGAGCTGGGTTGGCGTGAGTTTTTTCACCACGTGTGGGCTGCAGTGCCACGCAGCGACGCGATTTTGGCCGACATGCGGCCCGCCAATGTTTGGCGCGGCAAATACGCTAGCGTGTTGCCAGAAGATATCCGCCAAGGCCGCACGGGGGTCAAAGCCATCGACGCTGCCGTGCGCCAGCTGTACGCCACTGGCTACTTGCACAACCACGCCCGCATGTGGCTGGCCAGCTACTGCGTGCATATGCGCAAAGTGCACTGGCGCGCCGGGGCCGACTGGTTGGTTGCGCACCTGCTGGACGGCGACTTGCCCAGCAACCATTTAAGCTGGCAGTGGGTGGCGGCCACCTTTAGCAGCAAACCGTATTTGTTCAACGCCAGCAACGTGGCTAAATTTGCACCCGAGGCCGCATGGAAAGCCTGGGCGTCTGCCAAATCAGCCAT
The DNA here is from genome assembly GCA_031386655.1 of Polaromonas sp. Taxonomy (GTDB): domain Bacteria; phylum Pseudomonadota; class Gammaproteobacteria; order Burkholderiales; family Burkholderiaceae_C; genus JAAFIP01. The sequence goes on from JANNCO010000356.1 coordinate 4,198, forward strand.
CGACATGAGCTACGAGCAACTGGACGCTGTAGCCCGCATGCAAGCTGACGTGGGGCCAGAGCCCGGAGCCCATGCAGCGGTGCAAGAACCTGCCGTGTACACCGCGCTGGAGTTGTTAAATTTAGATGCTTTTAAGCCACTAGGGCACATAGAACCTGCTCAAGCAGCTATGCAAAAAATAGCGGGTAGGGAGCATCGCAATGCATCTGATGCAGTTGTAGAGCTGGTGCACCCATGGGGTTTGACCGAACGCAACGCAGCGTCTGCTCTACTATCAGGCAGTGACAGCAACTTTTTGCAAAACCCATCACAGACCCCATCACAGACCCCACTGCGCATTGGCATAGTGCATATTGCCGCCCACACGCGCTGGCCGTGGAGTTTGCGCCGCTGGCAGTTTGTCATCACCCGCATGCAGGCGGTGTGCGACGTGGTGTTTATCGGCGATGCAGCGCAACTGGCCCAGTGCGCTGGCTGGCCAGGGCGGCAGCATGTGGTGGCGCAAAGCACTTTGTTTGAAGGCTACCGCGACGTGCTGCCGCGCATAGCAACAGTGCAACCACAGCCTAAACTATTTGCCCAGCCTGATAAATTGTGCAATTCGTTTTCGCAGTTTTATGAACGTGCGCAGCGCGCGCAGCCTGATTTTGCCAAGCTGCTGATGCCGTGATGCGCCGCGCTAGTGCCATGTAGACTGAACTAATTTACTGTCTATTGGCATCAGGTCACTTTCAACGTACACTACTAATTCAATAGCTGCTTGAGCATGTTTTACTTGGGTTAACAGCCATTTTGTTTATAAATATGACGTTCAAAGAGCCATTTTCAGCCGCAGACAGGCCACCCACTGCACCCAGCCTGCTGGCCCGGCGCTTGGGTTACGGGGGGCTGTTGCCCTTTGTGTTGCTAGCTGTTCTTTTGTGGATTGTGCGCGCCGACCTGCAAGGTTTTCTCGCCATTGCACTGGTGGCGTATGGCGCGGTGATCGCGTCGTTTTTAGGCGGTATGCACTGGGGTATTGCCGCGCAGTTGCCGCCGGATGAGGCAGCGTTTCACTATGCTTGGGGTGTGGCGCCTTCGCTTATGGCGTGGGTGGCCGTGGTGATGCCAGCCTACGCGGGCCTGCCTTTGTTGGGCTTGATTATTGCTGCCTGCTACGTGGTAGACCGGCGCAGTTACCCGCGCGTTGGCTGGGCGGCGTGGCTGCCCATGCGGCTGCAGCTGACTGTGGTGGCGGTGCTGTCGTGTGTGCTGGGCGCAGCCACGGCGTGATGGGTTTGTAGTGCGCCTGTTGCAACGCCATAACTACATCACGCCCCCACGCCCCCACGCCACCACGCCATAAATCTTCAATTGCCACGCCATGCCAGAAGGCCCCGAAATATTTCTAGCCGCGCGTGCAGTGCACGCCGCAGTGGCCGCGCAACCCATCAGCCTAGACCTGCGCTACCCGCCGCTGGCCGCCAAGGCGCGTAGCCTGCGCGGCGTGCCCATTACGCGGGTGCACGCCCGCAGCAAGGCCATGCTCACTGAATTTGCCAACGGTGCGGTGCTGTATTCGCACAATCAGCTGTATGGCGAGTGGGTGGTGCACGCTGCAGGCCAGCCGCTGCTGGCCAAACAAATTCGCTTAATTATTACCACGCCACACCACCACACTGTGTTGTACAGCGCCACTGATTTTGCGTGGCTGAAAGCGGGCCATGAGGAGGCGCACCCCTACATCGCCAAGCTAGGCCCCGAGGTGCTGAGCGCGCAGGTGGCTGCGCAGCACATTGCCCAGCGGCTGGCTACCTTCCCGCGCCGCGTTATAGCCGACGCGCTGCTAGACCAGCAGGTACTGGCGGGTTTGGGCAACTACCTGCGGGCTGATATTTTGCTGCTGGCGCGTGTGAACCCGCTGCGCAAAATTAGCACCCTGTCACCTGCCGAGTTGCTGCGTATTGGCAAAGCCAGTAAAACGCTCACCCATCGCAGCGTGCAGCGCAATGGCGTAGTGCGGCCCTGGGCGCAGTACCAAGCCGCGCGCAAGGCGGGTGCAGACTATGAGGCCGCGCGTTTTTATGCCTTTGACCGGCAAGGCGCACCCTGCTGGGCGTGCGCTACGCCGATTGCGCGGGTGGTGCAGGGTGGGCGCGGTTTGTTTTATTGCCCGCAATGTCAGGCTTAGTGGGCCGCTATGTTGATCTGTTTTGACTTGTTGGAGAGATTGTTTGGAGGGTTAATACTATAAATTTCATAGCTGCTTGAGCAGGATTTACTTGGGTTAGTGGCCTAAAACACTCTGAAAACAGGCCTTGGAATATTCCTGGCGTGCCTTCAGCGCCTGTTCTGTGCACGCCTTGGCACTTGGCGTGAACAGCTTCGCGGCTGTCCTCCGCCCTGCGGGCTCCCCCTTTCTGCCGCTGCGCTGTCCACACCAAGCGCCAAGGCTGCGTACTGGCTAAGTGTGAATACAGCGGTGGATTACCTACCAAGGTCACTGGAACTGGCAGGTGGTGCATTCAGCGCAGCGG
>JANNCO010000368.1:0-2904 GCA_031386655.1 Polaromonas sp.
AAAAACTTCTAGTTTTTTCCCCCACCATTACGCAGCGTTGGTGCTTGGTGTGGACAACGCAGCGGAATAAAGGGGGAGCCCGCAGGGCGGAGGACAGCCGCGGAGATGTTCACGCCAAGTGCCAAGGCTGCGTACTAGCTAAGTGTGAATACAGCGGTGGATTACCTACCATGTTTGCAAGAGCGGGCCGGTGGTGTACTCAGCGCAGCGGCTTAAAGGGGGAGTAGGCTGCCCTAGGCAGCCACGTAGGACAGCCGCGAAGCTGAGTACACCGCCTGCCAGTTCCCGTACAAAACCTGCACAGTCCCCGAGGACAGCCGCGAAGCTGAGTACGCCGCCTGCCAGCTCCTCTACAAAAATAGCAATCCTCAAGCCAAGCAATCCCGCACAATCCACGGCAGCTCACCATGCTGGAATATCAATCTTCAGCAACATCGTGCAACTCAAGAACCACAGTTCACAATCTTTCAAGTCACAAGAACACCATCACAACTTCTCGCCAATCCTTCAAGTAGCATACCTAGACCCACCTAACTTCACTTTAATCCCCATTCAAGATCACAATAGCCAACACATTGCGATTTTTCATCTAATGCACACAACCTATGGCCACACCCACAGCTCAAAAATCTCTTGCCAAACAGTGGGCGTCGACCATGGCATCGGCTGCAGCCAAACCGCTAAAACACCTGCGCGCCTCTGACCTGCGTGCTGCGGCACAGCTGGCCACTACGGCGACCTCTAGCGTAGCGCGCATGGCAGAGGGTGTGAACCAAGCGGTGTGGAGCACACTGGGTGCGCCCAGCGGCAAAACGGCGCAGCACACGCGCGGCATCACCGGGCTGGCTTTTCAAAGTGTGCAAAGCATAACGGCTCTGGTGGGCCTGGGTATAGACACTGCACTGGCCAAACTAGAGCCCTTTATCGCATCCACCAATGCACCCACTGACCCACCTTTTGACGCAGCCCATGGCGTCATTCAACCAGCGCCCTCCCAAGGCACGTCAAACGTGCGCGAGGCCGTGCTGGCCGCACTTAACGGCGTACTGGGCGACCATTTGGCAGCTACTGGCAATGCACTGGCAACACACATGACGCTGCGCCATGGCGGCAACCCGCTTAACTGGCAGGCCATGCCGCCCAAACACAAAGTCACTGGCAAGGTGCTGCTGCTGGTGCACGGCCTGTGCATGAACGACCTGCAGTGGCGCACCGTGCAAGCTGCGGGCACAGCAGACGAACACATCGTAGACCACGGCGCTACGCTGGCCGCAGCACTGGGCTACACACCCGTTTACGTGCGCTACAACACGGGTCTGCATACGTCCATCAACGGGCGCGAGCTGTCGCAGCAGCTTGAACAACTGGTCCAATTTTGGCCCAAGCGCATCAGCGACCTAACCATCGTGGTGCACAGTATGGGCGGCTTGGTCGCGCGCAGCGCGGTGCACACAGCGCAGGCTGACAACGCAGCATGGCTGAACAAGCTGAAAAATATTGTTTTTCTGGGCACGCCGCACCACGGTGCCCTGCTGGAAAAAGCGGGCAACTGGGTCGATATTATTTTGGGCAGTACGCCCTATTCCAAACCGCTGGCCAAAATAGCCCAGCTGCGCAGCGCAGGCATTACCGACCTGCGCTATGGCCATGTGGTGGACGCCGACTGGGTGGGCAAAGACCGTTTTCGCCGCCAACCCGACAGCCGCCAGCCAGTGCCGTTGCCACGCGGCATAGCGTGCTACACCGTAGCGGGCACTACAGCAGGCCAGCGCAGCGCATTGGCAGACAGACTGGTGGGCGACGGGCTGGTCACCCTGCCCAGCGCGCTGGGGCAGCATGCCGATGCGCAGCGCAGTTTAAAGTTTGCCAAAACATCGCAGCGCATTGTCTACCGAACCAACCATATGCAACTGCTTGGCAGTGATGAGGTAGGAGCGCAATTAGTGGCTTGGTTAAGCAAGTAATACAGGCAGTTAATAGACTGACTATGTTGGGAACCAGATTTTCATGGAAGTTGCTCCAAGCCTCTGGCCAGCCCAGTATTTTCAGTCTGCTGCTATTTCGCAAATAACCGGCTGATATCGCTGAACGCCTTAAACTCCAACGCGTTACCACACGGGTCGTGAAAAAACATCGTAGCCTGCTCGCCCACTTCGCCTTTAAAGCGAATGTACGGCTCAATGACAAACTGGGTGCCCGCCGCCTTCAGTTTGGCCGCCAGCGCCTCCCACTGCGCCATGGTCAACACCACACCAAAATGCCGCACCGGCACGCCGTGCCCGTCTACCGGGCTGGTGCCCGCAGGCTTGCATTCATCGGGCGACAGGTGCGCCACAATCTGATGGCCGTAGAAGTCAAAGTCAATCCACTCAGCCGAACTGCGCCCTTCAGGGCAGCCCAGCAAGCCTGCGTAAAAAGCGCGCGCTTGGGCTAAGTTGCTAACGGGAAAAGCGAGGTGAAATGGTTGCATCACCATATTTTATACTTGCGACAATTGCTACATATTAAATAGCTGCTTGAGCAGGTTCTACGGCCTAGAAAGGCTGAAACATCTAAAAAAAGATGTTTCAAACCCTGTCTAAACTAGAACGAAGCCTGTAAGCCCACCTTCACACTGCGCCCCGGCAAAGGCGATTTTCCTGGAGCAGACTGCGTAAGGATGGACGTAGCGCTGTAGGCCAGTTTGTTGGCCGCATTCTCCAACCGGGCAAACCACAGCAAGTTAGCGGTTTGCACTTTCATGCTGTAGGTGAGCGCGGCGTTAAACAGGGTGTAGGCCTCGGCAGTGTTGTCGCGTGGTTTACCAAAGCGGTCAAAGCCGCCACGCACAGTCCATGGCCCCAGCCCCCACACCAGCGTGGCGCCTACGCGCACGGGTGCAATGCGTGGCAGGCTGGTACCGGT
>JANNCO010000375.1:0-5037 GCA_031386655.1 Polaromonas sp.
GGCTATGCTCGCAGTTGATTTTTCGCTAAAGCCTGCGGTCACCGTGGTGAGCGGTGTATTCAAAGGTTTTTTGGGTACCAAGTTGATGTGTCCGCCTACTGATGCAAACTGCGGCTGAGTAACACCACTGGCAACAAACCCACCAGCACCAACGCCAGTGACGGCAGCGCTGCTTCGCCCAGCCGTTCATCACGCGCCAGCTGGTAGGCCATCACCGCCAGTGTGTCGTGGTTAAACGGGCGCAGCACCAGTGTGGCGGGCAGCTCTTTCATAACGTCGACAAACACCAGCAAGCTGGCCACCATGGTCGAGCGGCGCAGCAGCGGCCAGTGCACGCGGCGAAACAGTGCCCAGCCTGTCACGCCCAGCGTGCGGGCGCTGTCGTCCATATTCAAAGGCACGCGGCTGTAGCCGCTTTGCACGCTTTGCAACGCCACCGCGCTAAAACGTACCAAGTAGGCCCACACCACGCCCAGCACTGTGGCCGTTACCCAGTAGCCTACGCCCCACGTGGGCTGCGCAGCCTGCAGCGCACCCACGGGGATCAGCAGGCCCACCACAATCACCGCGCCGGGCACAGCGTAGCCCATGCTTGCAATGCCCACCACACTGCGGGTAACGACATTGGGCGAGCGGCGCACCACAAACGCCATGGCCAACGCCAAGCCCACGGCCAGCACAGCCGCGATGCTGGACAGCTTGATGCTATTGATCGCCCAACCGGCAAATGCAGCCCACGGCAGAGGTGCGTCGGTGCTGCTGAGCCCTTGCATCAGTGGGCGCAGCATAAACAGTACCGGCAGCACAAAGCCCAGCAGCACAGGCACCGCACACACCAGCCATGCCGCCAGCAGCCGCTTGCCATGCAGTGCTACAGGGCGCGCCTCTGCGCTGCCGGCGCGCATGCCTTTGCTGTTGACAAAGCGCATGCGCTGCTGTGCATGGCGCTCTAGTTTTAGCAGCACAGCAACGATGACCAGCAGCATGGCGGCCAGCTGCGCAGCGGCAATGCGGTTGTCCATTGACAGCCAGGCTTTGTAGATGCCTGCGGTAAAAGTCTGAATGCCAAAGTAGCTGGACACGCCGTAGTCGGCCAATGCTTCCATCAACGCCAGCGCGATGCCTGCAGCAATGGCGGGGCGCGCCAGCGGCAACGCAATAGTTTTAATACGGCGCCTCAAGGGCGCACCCAGCAAGCGTGCGGCTTCCATCAAATGCGTGGCTCGCTCGGCCAGTGCGGCGCGGGCCAGCAGGTACACATACGGGTACAGCGTCACCACAAACACCAACACCGCTCCACCCAAGCTACGCACCTCGGGCAGCACGCGGCCCTGCACGCCCAGCACGCTGCGAATAGCATTTTGTGCAGGCCCGGCGTACTGCAAAAAGTCGGTGTAGGCGTAGGCCACCACGTAGGCAGGCATGGCCAGTGGCAGCAGCAGCGCCCACTCCAGAATTTTGCGGCCTTTAAAGTCAAACAGCGTTACAGCACATGCCGTGGTCGAGCCGAGCAAGCCCACGCCAGCAGCCACCATCAGGCACAGCACAATCGAGGTCACAGCGTACTGCGGTAACACGGTAGACGCCATCTCGCGCAAAATTTGCGTACTAACCATGTTGGGTTGCAGCACCGACGCCAATACGGCCAGCACGGGCAGCACGATCAGGGCAGCGATGAATAAAAGCGGAAGTTGGGCTATGCGTTTCACTGGGTATTTGAGGAATTTTGAGATTGAACTTCCGGACGCGAATGGCACTAAGGTTGCGCAAAGGACACGAAAGGAATACCAAATTATTTTTTTTTGCTCATCGATTAGTTTGTTTATCTGGCTCTGATTGAATCTTTTTGGTTTTCTTTCGCGACCTTCGCGTAGTTTTCGCGCCCTTCGCGTCCGGAAGTTCTTCCCCAGCCCATCTGAATCTTAATAAGAATTGTAATCATCTAGAATCACCTTATGTTTTTAGACCTTCGCCACTTATCAGTGCAATACCCGGGCCGCACGCCTCAAACCACGGTGGCAGCTGTAGCAGACGTGTCATTTGGCTTGCATGCCGGGCAAATCGGCGTGCTGATTGGCCCGTCGGGCTGCGGCAAGACTACTTTGCTGCGCGCCGTGGCGGGGCTAGAACCGTTAACACAAGGCGAAATTGTGTTAGCGGGCAGCACGGTCAGCACACCGGGCAAGTCGCTGGCACCCGAGGCACGCCGCATTGGCATGGTGTTTCAAGACTACGCGCTGTTCCCGCACCTAGACGTAGGGCAAAACGTAGGCTTTGGCATCTACGACTGGCCCAAAAAAGAGCGCCAAGCCCGCGTGGGCGAGGTACTGGACCTGGTGGGCTTGGCCGATGTGCGCCGCCGCTTTCCGCACGAGTTGTCTGGCGGGCAACAGCAGCGCGTAGCGCTGGCGCGGGCGCTGGCACCCAAGCCGCAGTTGCTGCTGCTGGACGAGCCGTTTTCTAACCTGGATGTTGACCTGCGTGAGCGCCTGGCCTTTGAGGTGCGCGGCATTTTAAAAGCCGCTGGTGCCACCGCCCTGTTTGTCACACACGACCAGCTGGAGGCTTTTGCCATTGGCGATGTGATAGGCGTGATGCAAGGCGGTGCGCTGCACCAGTGGGCTGACGCCTACACGCTGTACCATCGCCCTGCTACGCGATTTGTAGCAGATTTTATTGGCCATGGTGTTTTTTCTAAAGCCACGGTAGAGGTACACGAAGAAAATGGCGCGGTACACAAGCATGTAGTCACCCCGCTGGGCGAGCTGCACGACATGAGCCTGGCTGAGCTGGCCAAGCTGCCCGTAGGCCAGTGCGACGTGCTGCTGCGCGCCGACGATATCATTCACGACGACGCCTCGCCGGTACAAGCGCAGATCGTACGCAAGTCGTTTCGCGGTAACGAGTTTTTGTACACGCTAAAACTGAAAACCGGCGAGACCGTGATGGCCCATGTGCCCAGTCACCATGACCACAAGCTGGGCGAATGGATAGGCATACGGCCTGAGGTGGACCATGTGGTGACGTTTGCTAGTGAGTAAAAGAATTTTTAAGGTATTTGTGCTGCTAACCCAACAAATAAGTGCGTGGATAGCTACCGTGTTGATAGTGATAAATCATCTCTGCTTATCGAAAGACACACTATAAATCCACAAACAGCTTTGCTATCGCATTCACAGATCTTCACATGCAGGCTAACGCGGCTATAGACTTGTGATGTTCTTTGGTGTTTAAATCCAAAAACTATCAATTATTGGATTGAATGGATTGAATGGTGGTAAAGCCTAGATTTTATACAGCGCAAGTCTCCAAGCCGCTGCGTGCATGGATTAGCCACTACTGGCTAAGTTTGCATAACACGCAACCTACCTACAGCGTGCTGCCTGATGGGGCTGTAGATGTCGTCATACAAATTACCAGTTCGTCGGCGCGCAGTTGGATATACGGCACTGCCACAGCGCGCACCGACATTACGCTCAACGCCCACGACCACTACTTGGGCATACGCTTTAAGCCGGGGCAAAGCCGCCACTTTATGCGCGCAGCAGCCAACGAGCTGACAGATCGCTGCGAAGGCTCTGACGGCATGCTGGGGTTTCGCTTAGACAGCGTGCTGGCGATGCAGATGGGTACATCAGTTTTCACACGAATAGATGCCTTGTTAGAAAGCCATGTCCGTTATGCGCGACCTGAGCGCTCACGCATCGATGAAGCTATTGATCTGATAAAGGTATCGCACGGTACCGCTAGCACCGAGGAGGCAGCGCGCATATATTGCAGAAGTCGCCGCCAGTTTGAACGAATTTTTACGCAAACCGTGGGTGTTTCACCCAAGCTGTTTGCACAAATCGCACGCTTTGAGCATGCAGCAGCTTGCATTAGGCAACCGGGTTGTGTACTAACTGCATCGCTTGCAGATGTGGCCGCTAGCGCGGGCTATGCTGACCAAAGCCATATGACGCATGCGTTCAAGCGCTTTGCCCAAAGTTCACCTCACCAGTTTGCACGCGAGAATGTCGCATTTTTACAAGGCATCGCGCCGACCATCCTAGAGAATTAAGTTTCCGTTTTAATTCTTTATGAAGGAGAAATGCTATGAAATTATGGTCTGGTGTTATTACGCAAAAAGTGCAAGAGTCCAAGGATTTTTATGTGCGAATTTTTGGCTTTGAAGTAATCTACGAAGGTGAAGGCGGTTGGTTTGTTCTGCTGCAATTGGGTGCCTATGAACTGGGTTTTATGCTGCCTGGACTAGACTCACAAGCAGCTATATTTCGCTCGGCCTACGACGGCAAGGGAATGTGGTTGGTGTTTGATGTAGATGATGTGGACGCGCAATACCAGCGCATCCAGTCTTTGGGCCTACCTATCGAAGTAGCGTTGCGCAACGAGCCTTGGGGAGATCGGCACTTTGTAATTGTGGATCCCAACGGCATTGCGGTAGATATTGTTCAACGCGATCACGGCTAGGCGAATGGATCGGCATGCGGCCCGGGGTGGACCACGTGGTGACGTTTGCTAGTGAGTAGGTTTTTTGTTTGCGTTTGCGTTTGCGTTTGCGTTTGCGTTTGCGTTTGCGTTTGCGTTTGACTAAGGTTTCGCTCGACGTGTTGTAGCGTTAGCCCAGTTTGGTGTTCGTCACCCGCCCTCATACTGGGGGTACCAGAAATCGGTCGGGCGATAAACACCAAACTGGGCCGGCTATCATGGTCGTGTGCTACCGGTAATTCTGCGATGTGGTCGCGTTCAATACCGGTAGCGCGCCCTGCTCTGTGCAGGCGAGATGGTGTATGCCGATCGACCGATTTCTGGTATGCCCAGTATGAGGGCGATTGGCATACACCATCTCGCCAGCGAAGCAAGTAATCTCGACCCGAATTAGATGACCAAGCCAGTAGCTACCACCCGCTGTAAATCCGCAGCCCAAGCCCGCCGGTCCCGCCCATTCGCAGCGTCCACCGCATGAAACGACACATTGGCCACCACAGGCGGTGACGACAGCAAACGCCACACCGAGCTGATCAACGTATCGTCATC
>JANNCO010000429.1:0-2411 GCA_031386655.1 Polaromonas sp.
CCCATTCAGCGCCCGGAGCCCCCATGGCCAAAGCAAAAACCGACAAGTCCGCAGCCCGTACCGCCGTGCCCTCGATCAACATCGGCATCAGTGACAAGGACCGCGCCGCCATTGCCGCCGGCCTGGCCCGACTGCTGGCCGACACCTACACGCTGTACCTTACTACCCACAATTTTCACTGGAACGTGACGGGCCCCATGTTCAACACGCTGCACCAAATGTTTATGGTGCAGTACACCGAGCTGTGGGCAGCCGTAGACCCCGTGGCCGAGCGCATACGCTCGCTAGGCCATGCTGCGCCCGGCTCGTATGCCCAGTTCAGCCAGCTGGCCAGTGTGCCTGACGCGCCCAGCGCGCCGCCCAAAGCATTGGAGATGGTGCGCATATTGGTGCAAGGCCACGAGGCAGTGGCCCGCACTGCACGCGGCCTGTTTGCCATGGCCGACAAAGCCAGTGACGAACCCACCGCAGACCTGCTGACCCAGCGCCTCACGGTGCACGAGCAAACCGCGTGGATGCTGCGGTCACTGCTGGAAGAGTAATATCAGTATTAATATTTAGATATTTAGCCGCTCTAGGCCGTAGAACCTGCTCAAGCAGCTATGAAATTAATAGTGTCTAGGGTTTGCCTTGCACCCCACGCAAGTGCCCCAGTGGCAGCTCGTGCGATGCTTTTACCTCACCCAGCGAAAAGCTGGTGTGCAGGTCTTTCACATGCGGCAGGTTGATCAGCCGGTCCATGGCAAAGCGTGAATACGCTTCCAGGTCGGTGGCCATCACGGTAATTTCAAACGAGCCTTCGCCCGATATGTGGTGGCAGCTCATCACCTCGGGCATGCTGACCAGCTGCTCTTTGAGTTGGCGCGTCACCTCACCGGTATTGCGGTCTGCATAAATGCGTACAAAGGCAATCACACCCAAGCCCAGCTTGTGGCGGTTAAGCGCGGCGTGGTAGCTGGTGATATAGCCCTCAGTTTCCAGCCTGCGCACGCGCCTCCAGCATGGTGCAGGCGACAGGCCCACGCGGTTGGCCAGTTCGGCATTGGTCAGGCGGCCATCGGTTTGCAACTGGGCGAGGATATGGATGTCGAACTTGTCCAGGCCCGCGCGCACCTCGTCTACCTCGGGCGTGCTAGGGGTGTCTAGCGGGTACGTGGTGCTGCGGGGCTGCACGGGCTTGGCTCTCGTAGAGGTAGCCGACGCTGAGATAGTTTGTTTCTTGGGCATGGCGTTTTGAGCGTGATTCTTTCAAATCATAGCGCTTTACTGGTAGGAAATGCAATGATTGCGTGTACTGACGGTATGGGTGGGCTGCTACAGTGGTGGCATGCGAAAAATCATCCAATCTCTTGAAGAATCCAAAATCCGTGAAGTGGCTAACTCAGGACTGCTCGCAAGCAAGCAGGCAGAAAGCGGCCGCACCGAGGTATTGAAATTTTGGTTCGGCGAGAGCGATGAAGTGACGCCTGACTTTATTCGCCAAGCGGCGATGGCGTCATTGCAAGCGGGCGAGACTTTTTATTGCCACAACTTAGGCTTGGCAGAACTGCGCGAGGCCGTAGCCGCCAACGCCACACGCCTGCACCAGCATGTCAGTGCTGACCGCGTGGCCATCACCGCAGGCGGCGTTAATGCGCTGATGTTGGCCTGCCAAATGTTGATCGACGCTGGCGACGAAGTGGTAGCCATTACGCCAGTGTGGCCCAACCTGACAGCCCAGCCGGTAGTGATGGGTGCCGCGCTGCGCACGGTATCGTTGCAACCCACAGCAACGGGCGACTGGCAGCTAGACATGGCACAGCTGTTGGCTGCAGTAACGTCTAAAACCAAGATGCTGGTATTGAATGCGCCCAACAACCCGACAGGTTGGACGCTATCCAAAGCAGAGCAGCAAACTATTTTGCAGCATTGCCGCCGTACGGGCACCTGGATTTTGGCCGACGAAGTGTACGAGCGGCTGTACTACGCTGGTGACACTGCCAATGGCTGCGCGCCCAGCTTTTTAGACATCAGCGTGCCGGATGACCGGTTGATTGCTGTTGGCTCGATGAGCAAGAGCTTTTTAATGACAGGCTGGCGCACCGGCTGGCTGGTCATGCCGCCTGTGATGGTGCCGCACATGGGCAAGTTGATTGAATTCAACACCTCATGCTCACCCGTGTTTGTGCAGCGCGCGTGCGTAGCAGCATTTGCCCGCAGCGACGAGGTAACACCCGGTGTGGTGGCGCATTTAAAAACCTGCCGCGACACGCTAGTGCCTCTGCTGCAAGCCACGCCACGTGTGCAAGTGCAGGCGGCTCGCGGCGGGATGTATGCTTTTTTTAAGCTCGATGGTTTTGGTGACTCTTTGGATGTGGCCAAGCGGCTGGTAGCTGAGGCTGGCCTGGGCCTGGCACCGGGCAATGCCTTTG
>JANNCO010000433.1:0-5027 GCA_031386655.1 Polaromonas sp.
CCGCTGCCCATGTCGGTGGTGACCTTGCCGTCGCCGTTGGGGCCAAAGGTGCGGTCAATGCTGCCATCTGCATTAAAGCGTGCAAGGATGAAGTCCTGCAGCGTGCCGCCGACCATCACTATCTTCCCGTCAGCTTGCAAAGCCATACTTGAGCGGGCGCCCCCGAAAAGCTCGAGCGTGGCCTTGCCTGCTGTACCAAAGGTAGTGTCCAGCCCGCTGGGTGGGGGCGGCAGGTTAAAGCCGCCATCGTCCAGAATGGTCAACTCAGCGGTGGCCTGCGGGCCCAGTGCCGCACAACCGCCGGGTTGCGACAGCGTCAGGTTTAACAGCTTGTTGGGCGCACGTACCAGGTTTTGGATGGTGGGCACAGTCACTTTGCGCGGCGCAGTGTCGCCATCGCCAAAAAACACCGTGGAATTGACTGCCGTGTAATCCACACCAGCTAGCGCAGGTGCGGACGTGGTGTTGATGGCGCCTGTGCCGTCGCTGGTACTCACCACAGCGGTGACCGTACCGCGGCTTCCGCCAGTGCGGGTAACGATAATCGTCGATGGCGCACCCGCAAACTCGCCCACTGTGTAACTGGCAGCACTGAACTGCAGCACACCTGCATCAGCATTCGGGCCGGGGCCGGGCACGCAGGCTGCAGGTGGCACCACCCCACCTTGCGGCGGCGAAGGCAAAGGCCGGTTGGTGGGCTCCAGGCCTGAAATGGTGATGGACGTGCCGCTCACGCCTGCAGGGTCTTTGAGGTAGGCGATGGCTGAACTGGCTTGACAATCACCTACTGGGCCAGTTCGACGGTTGTTGGTGTCCGCATAGGTGTTGGTGCGTACTGTAAATTCCTGGCCCACGCTAATTTTTGACAAGTCCACCTGCAGGACGATGGGCTTTTTGAGCTTCATGAAAGCGCGGGTTCCGGGGCAACCAGAAGTCGTTTCAGCATCGCTTCCGGAAAAAAGGTTGTAAAAGCTGGGCTTGCTTGTGAAGTCGAAATGTTCTGCGACATTCCAAAGTGGACGTGTCGCAAAACTTTCATTTTCAGCACTGGGCGTGAAAAGGTTATGCGCACCCATTACCGATGCCACGCCCGCCGCCTGAAAAAAGAAGGCCTGCGTTGTGGTGTAGGCAGCAATGGAGAGTTGCAACTCGCCTTTTATGCGCAAGTCTGGCCGCGCCGGATTCGGCGGCGGCAGATAGTCGCGAATCTCGATCTCTGCTCGAGTCACAGTAAAGAATAGCTTGGCATCAGCTGCACGCTTGATGTAGCTTTGCGTTTGCTTGAACTTGGATCGGCTGCCGATGGGCTGCACCCCACTTGTTCCGCCGCCATTGGGTGACTCTGCATAAACCCCATAGGTAACGCCATCGGGCGTTGCAAACACGACGCCTCGGGCCTGGCCTTGATACAGAAGTGTCTGCTCTTCTGTGTTGATGTCGTTACCACCAAATCCGCCGCCAAACTCGACAATATCAGCGACAAATCCTCCCGTTTGACTGCCGCCTTGATCTGGCGCAGGCAGTGTGACCCGCGCGCCCCCCGAACGCGGGTACACCGAAAAGTCCCATTCCCGCTCTGGCTCGTTACGCTGCAGCGGCGGAATCACCACCTGCCCAAACGAGAAGCTGGTGATTTCGGCTACCACTGCATTCGCGCCGAAGGTGGCGTTGGCCACTTGCTCCCACTCGTTTTGCGCGTTGGTTTTGTAAAACTGCGGTGTGGCACCAGCAGGCACCCCTGCCGGGTCAAACGGCATCGTCATCGTCACCGGCAGGGCAAAGGTGGTGCCGTGCGGGGTGAAGGCGAACATGGGGCCTGTTGCAGTCAGGTCAGTGGGCAGCGAGGGTGCGCCGGCCGTGGTCTGCTCTATCTGTAGGGTGACATCAGTGGCCAGTGCGCCTGCGGGTATGTCTACTTTAGCGCCGCCCGGCCCTGCCACGGTGCCGCCAGCTGCGCCGATTACGTTCGTCGTAGCAGGTGGCGTTGACGGTGACGTTGGCGCTTCACCGCCGCCACCGCCGCCGCCACAGCTGGCCAGCAGCACGGCGAACAACATCCCCTGCACAACACGTGTAAGCGATTTAAGTTTCATGGAATCCTCCCTCTTCAAGTCTGTTGGCCACTCAATGTGGCTTGTGAGCATTTCGAGAGGATTAGACGGCTGGCGCAGCATTGCCACAAGTGACCAAAGTCACTTCTTATTACTTAAGTCACTATCGTTGACCGTGGCTTGTCTGGCCACTCACGGCACGTGGAGCCTGCCTGCGCAAGCCATTGGCAGCCTCGTAGACGTGACCGTTATCAATGGCCACAGCGGTGCCACCCTGCCGGTGCATTACCACTGCAGCGACTGCTGGGTGGTAGCCCTGGTCAATTAAAGTGAGCGCAGCTAGCTACTATTTTTGTAGCGATGAGCCAGCCCCGTGTGAATAGCTTAGCGTTTCGCAGGGTGCCTGCGCTTGCCAAAATTTACGCATTACTTTAATCACGATGTACGTTTTTTTGTTTTGTACTTCGTGGGGTATTAAGACATCACATGCAAGCTCATGAAGGCGATGCGCGCACTGCGTTGCCTGCAATGGCAAACACGCGGTCGCTGCCACGGCCTTGCACGGTAATGCAGGGTGCCGCTTGCGCACCAGAATTTGGCGCTGTCTGCGCTGCGGTTGCAGGCCCCGCTGCCTGCAGCATCAAAGGCTCGTCCACCACGTCAATATTCAGCGTAGCAGGTGGGTCGCCTGCGCGCGCCAAGCCGCAATTGCACCCTGCGTGCTGGCAGCATGTGCCCGGGTCGAATGCAAAAAGTCACCTAAAAAATAATGCGCTGCACCTGCGTGGAGATTAGCAACTGGGTGAGGACGTTTAGATTTTCCGTCGTGGTACCGCTGGGCACCGGTACGCCCAGCGCGCGAAAGCTGCTGGACTTGCCAAAATGGGCGTCGGCCACCAGCAGTGTGTGCAGGGCGGGCAGCTCTAGCGCGCCACTGGCGTGTAGCACGGTGGCGTGGCCAAAAAGTGTCATGGGGAGCACTGTTTTATGTGCTTTTTAGGCTGTTAACCCAAGTAAAACCTGCTCAAGCAGCTATGAAATTAATAGTACTAGTGAATTAATCGATTAATCAATTACCCCACCAGCCCGGCCAAGCTGGCTTCTAAATGCTCGGTGGGCACACGCTTAAAACCCGAGCGTGCGTAGCGTTGCAGACGGCCGATGCAAAACGACACCAGCACCGAGGCGCGCACATTGGCATCTGCCGTGGGTGCGGCGCTGCCTGTGGCTTCGCCCAGCTCGCGCAGGGCTTGCTTGAAGGTAGATTCGAGCTTGTCAAACAGCTGGTTCATGCGCTGGTGCAGGCGCTCGTTTTCAAACACCAGCGCGTCGCCCACCATCACGCGGGCCATGCCGGGGTTTTTTTCGCCAAACTGCAGCAGCATGGTGATGATTTTGCTCAGCCGCGCAGCAGGCTGCGCTTCGCGCTCGGTGATTTGGTTGACCAGGCCAAACACGGTTTGCTCGACAAACTCAATCAAGCCTTCAAACATTTGCGCCTTGCTGGCAAAGTGGCGGTACAGCGCGGCTTCAGACACGTCCAGCTTGGCGGCCAGGGCTGCGGTGGTCACGCGCTCGGCACCGGGCTGCTCTAGCATGGTGGCCAGGGCTTGCAAAATTTGCACGCGGCGCTCGCCCGGCTTGGGGCGTTTGCGGCGGGCAGCTTCTTCAGCAGTATTGGCGCTTGAGTTGGTAGTTACTTCGGTCATAGGCTTTGTGCTGATTGAATGCATAGTTTGCTCGATGCGGGCTGTGTGGCTACACCTTGCGTGATATTTTGTAATGATTCTCTCACAGCCCACCGCCTGCGCAAGCCACTTACTGGGCGCGAATACCCCGGGTATACGCGGGTGCGCGCAGGTGCGGCGGGGTAGTGGGTGCCGTGGCCGGGAACCATACACTGACTTTCAGGCCACGGCCTGGCGGCGCGCCTGCAGTCCTTACGTCTACACCCCCTGCGTCTATAGCCGCCTGTGCCGGTGGGTGAGGTTGCTTGTGAGGCGGGTGATGGTCTTCTAGCACCAACTGCGTGCCGTGCAAGTGCGCAATTTCCTCGGCAATGGCCAGGCCCAGGCCGGTGCCTTCGCCACAACTGCCTTGTACGCGGTAAAAACGCTCTAGCACCTTGGCGCGTTCGTGCACGGCAATGCCGGGGCCGTCGTCGCATACTTGTAGCAGCAGGCCGCGCTGGCCTATGGGGTCACGCGCGCAGCGCAGGGTAACGCTGCCGCCAGCGGGCGTGTAGCGCAGCGCGTTGTCGCACAGGTTGGTCAGCAGCTCGCGCAGCAGCCATTCGTAGCCTTGCACGATCAGCGCGCCGTGTCCGTCGCTTGCGTCATCTTCAGCATCCAGCCCCAGGTCAATGCCTTTGACCGTGGCGGCGTCTAGCTGCTGCTCCAGCACGCTGGCGCACACGGCTTGCAAATCGACGCTGTGCATGGGCTGGCTGCCAGCAGACTGCGCATCGGCCCGCGACAAAGCCAGCAACTGGTTGGCCAGCTGCGAGGTGCGGCGCGTGGCGTTGCGCAGGCGGTTGATCTCGCTTGCTTCTAATTTAATAGCTGCTTGAGCAGGATTTACCTGGGTTACACCGCTTTTTTCAGTATAAATAGAGGCGTTGGGGGCGTTCACCGCCTGCGCCCACGCCTCAACTTGGGCTTGCAGGCCTGCCAGCGGCGTGCGCAGCTGGTGGGCAGCGTCGGCTATAAAGCGGCGCTGGGTTTGGGTTTGCGCGTCGACCAGTGCAAACAGGCGGTTCAGCGAGTTAACCAGTGGGCGCACTTCTTCAGGCGAGTCGTCAATGTCTATCAAGCTCAGGTCGCGTGGCGATCTGTTCTCCAATGCGTCTTTTAACGCCAGCAGCGGCTGCAGCGCGCGCTGCACAGCCCAGTTCACCGCCAGGCCTGCGGCAATGATCAGCAGCACGTTGGGCAGCAGCACTTTGAGCAGCAGCGAGCGCAGCCAGTTTTGCCGCAG
>JANNCO010000491.1:0-1539 GCA_031386655.1 Polaromonas sp.
CTCCGTGGCTGCCTATGGCAGCCTACTCCCCCTTTATGCCGCGGCGCTGAGTACACCCCCCACCAGCTCGTGTGAATATGGTGGGTCGTCCGCTGGCTAGAGCGAACCACAACGCGTTTCAGTGATTTGGTAAGTGATCCACCTCTGTATTCCATCTCAACCAGTACGCAGCCTTGGCGCTTGGTGTGGACAGCGCAGCGGCATAAAGGGGGAGCCCGCAGGGCGGAGGACAGCCGCGAAGCTGTTCACGCCAAGTGCCATGGCGAGCACAGCTCAGGAACGGAATACACGCCAAGCGCAATGGCGAACACAGCACAAGCACTAAAGGCACGTTAAGCGTATTCAAAGGCCTGTTTTAAGAGCGTTTTAGGCCACAAACCCAAGTAAATCCTGCTCAACAAGCTATACAATTGATAGTACTTACTTCACCTGCCGGCTTCTCCGGCGCGCACGCCAAGCAAAACTCAAATCTTCTTGACCAACACCTGGCTCTTGCGGTCCCAGTTGTACTTGCGTTTGCGCGCCTCCGGTAACCAGTCTGGGTCAACTTGCGCAAAACCTCGTTTGATAAACCAGTGCATCGTGCGGGTAGTTAATACAAAAATACTGTCCAAACCCGCAGATTTAGCGCGCTGCTCAATACGCTTCAAAATACGCTCGCCATCGCCTTGGCCTTGCACCTGTGGGCTGATGGTCAGCGCCGCCATCTCAGCGGTGCGTGCCTCGGGGTAAGCGTACAGCGCAGCACAGCCAAAGATCACGCCATCGTGCTCAATGATGCTGTAGTTGGTGATGTCGCGCTCAATCTCGGTGCGGTCGCGTTTAACCAGCGTGCCGTCGCGCTCAAACGGTTCTATCAGTTGCAGCACGCCGCCCACGTCGTCGGGTGTAGCCTCGCGCAGGCTTTCCAGTTTTTCGTCTACCACCATGGTGCCTATGCCGTCGTGCACGTATATTTCCAGCAGCAGTGCACCATCCAATGCAAAAGGCAGTATGTGGCTGCGCTCTACGCCGCTTTTGCAGGCGCGCGCGCAATGCTGCAAATAAAACGCCGTGTCCGTAGGCAGCTGCGCGCTGGGCAGCGTGGCCAGTAATTTCTCTGCTGCGGCTAGGGGCAGCTCGGTATCAATCGGGTTGTCCTCACTAATCGGCCGCGCTGGGTCTAGCGCGATGCCAGCAATTTCGGTCAAAAAGATCAGCTTGTCGGCTTGCAGATCGGTGGCAACCGAGGTGGCAACTTCTTCCATCGTCAAGTTAAATGCCTCACCGGTAGGCGAAAAACCAAACGGCGACAGCAACACCATCGCGCCCATGTCCAGCGTGCGCATAATTCCCGCTGTGTCCACCTTGCGCACCAAGCCGCTGTGCTGAAAATCTACCCCGTCCACAATGCCCACGGGGCGCGCGGTAATAAAATTGCCGCTCATTACCCGTACCGTGGCACCCGCCATGGGCGTGTTGGGCAGGCCCTGGCTAAATGCCGCCTCAATCTCGTAGCGCAGTTGCCCCGCAGCCTCTTGGGCGCAGTCTAGGGCCACA
>JANNCO010000500.1:0-3988 GCA_031386655.1 Polaromonas sp.
TCTCGAATGAGGCATTCTGCAGAAATACCTAGGGTCGCGTTTAAACGGCGCACCATGCTCAGGCTTAAGGGGCGTTTTCGGTTGAGCACTTCATACACGCGATTTAACCCGCCAATCATGGGTTGCAGGTCTTTAGCCGCCAGGCCTTGCTGGTCCATGCGGAATTTAATGGCTTCTATGGGGTCGGGCAGCTCTAGCGGGTAGTGCTGCACCTCGTAGGCCTGTAGCAAAGTACCCAGTATTTCTAGCCGGTCTGCGTCAAGTGTGCCGCGTGGCGGGTCGGCGTCGACCAAAGCGGAGACTTCTTTGAGTGTAGATTGGTAGTCTGCTGGGGTGTGGATAGGTCGAATGTGCATGGTTCGCTCCTTTAATAAGCTTCAACAGTGTTGGCGTCTATGGCATCGTATTGCGCATGTGACCCTATGAATTTAACAAATACAAAGCCCGTGTTGTAGGCTATTGAAACGATGAGCCTGTAATCGTTGCCTTTAATATTAAATACAACTCTACGATTCTTCAAAATACTAGCATTGGCGTACTGTGCTTTGATGTCAGCAGGCTGCCGCCAATTGGCTTTTTTAACCTCGGCACACCATGCTAGCAAGGCCTGCTTTGCGTCTGGGTAGGTTGACATAAATTGCAACAACGGCGGCAGAGATACTAGGTGCATTTGCTATTGTAGTCCCTATTTGGGACTATGCATTTTCTCGAATGGGCTTTCTGCAGAGGCGCCTAGGCTTATGTATGTCTCGAGACTTGTTTATGCTAATCTGCGCTATGAATGAAATTTTAGTCTCTATTGTTTCTGAATTTGAGACTCAACAGCAAGCGGACAGCTACGACCGCTGGTTTCGCGCTAAGGTGCAGGCGGCCTTGGACGACACGCGCCCTCTAGTTTCAAACGACGAAGTGGCGCGCCGTATGCAAGAGCGGTTTGGGGCATTGCGTAAACTGCACAGTAGCCATTAATGCTGGCTGTTGTTTGGTCTGAAACAGCTGACGAAGACTTAGCTGTCATTACTAATTTTATTGGCCGTCGCAATTTGATCGCAGCTGAACGGCTATGGGCGAAAATACCAGTGAACGTATGCCGGGCTGTCGACAAATTGTGGTTCGCCCCAATTACCTTGTTATCTACCAAGTTGGTTTGCAAGACATACGAGTTTTGCGTGTTTTGCATGCACGCCAGCAATTCCCTCTGTAAGCGCAGATTTGTAGGCTGCTGGGGTGTGGATGGGTCGAATGTGCATGGTTAGAAACTTAATTTTAAAAGCGTTTTAACCGTTCTAGCCCGTAGAACCTGCTCGGGCAGCTATGAAATTTATAGTGGTTTGAGTTCACTGCTGCGCACACTAGCTGCGCCACAGGGTTACTAGCTGATTTGTGATAATCTAAACCTGTGAAACCTTCCCAAGCACTTAATGCAAGACGCGATGCTGTACGCAGCATGGTGGGGCGCTTTTGTGCGGCAAACCCGCGCGTCTTTGGTTCGGCTTTACACGGCACAGACCGCGATGGCAGCGACCTTGATATTTTGGTAGATGCCATGCCCGGGGCTACTTTGTTTGATTTGGGTGGACTGCAAGACGAGCTGCAAACCCTGCTGGGGGTACCTGTTGATCTGCTGACGCCAGGTGATTTACCGCTTAAGTTTCGCGCCCAGGTTGTAGCAGAGGCTCGGGCGGTATGACGGTAAACCGCCTGAATGATTACCTCGATCACATGCGCCAGGCCGCTACTGATGCTTGCAGTTATGTTGAAGGGTTGAATAAAGCCGAGTTCTTGGAAGATAAGCGTACCCAGCAAGCTGTGACCATGAGTGTGATCATATGTGGCGAGGCAGCTACTAAAATCATGGAGTTGCATGCTGAGTTTGCAGACAGCCATCCTGAAATTCCGTGGCGCAGCATGCGAGGTATGCGCAACCGCATAGCCCATGGCTATTTTGATATCAACCTAGATGTTGTGTGGGATACCGTGGACACAGCGCTACCGCAGCTTTTGCAACGGTTAGCTGATATTCAAAAATAGCGGGCACGCAGCTCTAGCGGGCAGCGCTGTACCTGATAGGCCACAGCATAATTTTATAATTGTTTTAACCGTTCTAGCCCGTAGAACCTGCTCAAGCAGCTATTGAATCAGTAGCGCATCGGGGTCTGTATTATTTGCTAACGGGTTGTTAAACCTCTGTGGCCAGAATAGTGCTTTAAGGGTACTGCTGTCGTGCATGAAGAACGCGTACGACCTCTAAGAAACCGTCACCAACTTTGTAGACCAATAAGTAATTAGGATGCGCGACTATTTCTTGTGTTCCTGGCACGCGCCCGTTACGAAATAGATAAGGGTGCTCCACAGCTGGAAGAATGGCCTCTTCTATAAGAGTTTTCATTCTGCGCGCAGCTTGCGGATTGTGCAGCGATATATATTCAATGAAGCTGCGCAGATCCCAAGCGCGCTTCAACCGTCAAAACGATTTGGAGCATCAGGCTTGTTTTGGGTGGTAGCGCTGTTCTGTAGCCACAATGATGGACTCCATCTCGGCCATTACTTGGTCATGCGGAATACGGGCGGCTTTGCTGTCCAGCGCCTGCTGCACTTTAGCGCGAAACCACAGGTCGTAGCTGGCCGCTTGCTCTTCGGTCTGAAATTCGGACACTATGGGGTCTAAAACTGCATTCATAGGCATATGATTAGCACAAAACAGCATTGAAAACACTCTGAGTCTTGCTGGCTGAATTTGCCATGTTTTGCGCTCGATGCTAGAAAATGCCTTTGGGGCACCCATGGGAGCGCCATGCGCGTGCGTAGCCTGTTTGGGGCTGCATTTATAATGCGTTTTAGCCGTTTTAGGCCGTAGATCCTGCTCAAGCAGCTATGAAATTTATAGTAGTTTGTGCAACTACTGCGCACGCTTGTGTGCTGACAAGCCTTGCACAGCCGCCATACCTTGCGCAGTGACGGCTTGTTTAAAGCTGCTGTCGGCCAGCGCCCAGTCTATGATGTCTACGCAAATGGGCAGGTTTGAAGTCGCGGCGGTTCCTAAGTAACATTACCTTCAAGGTACAGCACTTCAATGGCGTCGCTCGATGCGAAGCCACGATCATTTGTGAGGATGAAGCGGCATCCGGCAATGGCAGCCGTAGCGTAATGCAACGCGTCAATGAGCTTCATGCCTCGCGTAGGCGCAAGCTCGGCGGCTAGCTCGAACACCTTTTTGGTGTGCGGCAGCACGGTGATGAATTCGTCGTTATTAAAGAACTCTTTGAATTCACTCACGCGTAGGGCGTCGTTGATTTGGTAGGGCTTGTATAACGTTTCGGCAACTACCGCGTCGCCTGTGTAGGCTAGCGATACGCCGTCGTTAAACAACTGAAAAAACGGCAGCACGCTGTCAAAGTAGCTTTCGTGTCGCTCTAAAAAGTAGATGAATATGTTGGTATCAATGTAGACACGCTGCCCGCGTATGCGCTCTAGGGCTGCGCTTATCTTGTCCATGAATTGCGCAGCTCTGCCATGGTGGCGTCAATCTCTTGCGCGGTGTTGCCCCACAGGCCCTTGCCGCTACCGGCAAACGACATGATGTCGCGCTTGGCAGTGTGTCTTTTGCTGGGGACCAGCATTAAAACGCCATTGGCTAAGCTAACCTCAATGGAGTCATTAGTGGAGACGTGGTTTTTGCGGTTCCATTCTTGCAAAAGATCTGCTGGAATGGTGACTTGGCCTTTTTCTCGAAGTTTGACTTGTGGCATACATCTGCACCCCGGTAAGTAAGAAATGGGAAGTTAAATCTTACCTGGGATTGTAGTCTTTTTAAAACTTCTGCTGTCACAGCTCAAACTCTTGCCCGGCCCGCAGCCAGCGGATGTCGTGGGTGACGTTGGGGCTTTGGGGGCCGGTTTGGTCGAAGCGTTGCACTTCGCTCATGATCAGCTCGGTCTCGGCGGGTTTGGTGTGGGTGATGTAGATGGGGTAGTTTTTGTCTTTGGCG
>JANNCO010000278.1:0-9961 GCA_031386655.1 Polaromonas sp.
TACTCAGCGCAGCGGCATAAAGGGGGAGTAGGCGGCCCTAGGCCGCCATGGAGGACAGCCGCGTAGCTGAGTACGCCGCCTGCCAGCTCCCGTACAAGACAAAAAGCCAAGCACAGGACACACAGGACACAAGCGCCTGATCAATTAAGGAAACATCAATGAATCAACAACATTGGAACGACATTGTTAAGCGCAAGACCCTGCGCAACGACAAAAGCCACAAACCCGTACCTTAACAACAGCCTAATCTCGTCACACCCCGCCATCCCGGGCAGTTTACAAATTCCTTTATGATCAAGAGCCGGATCATGTTCGGCATTTTTTTATGGATTCACCTGCACTGCCCCCATCCCAGCCCCTTGCCACCGACGCCAGCCCTTTGATCGAGTTCAAAGACCTGCGCTTTGGCTACGGTGAACGCGCTATTTTGGACGGCGTCAGCTTTACCGTACCGCGCGGCAAAGTCACTGCGCTGATGGGTGCATCAGGTGGCGGCAAAACCACTGTGCTGCGCGTGATCGGCGGCCAGGCCAAAGCCCAAAGAGGCCAAGCCTTGTTTGAGGGCAGCGACATTACCACCATGGACACCGGCGGTTTGTATGCACTGCGCCGCCGCATGGGCATGCTGTTCCAGTTTGGCGCGTTGTTTACTGACTTGACAGTGTTTGAGAATGTTGCCTTCCCGCTGCGCGAGCATACTGATTTGCCCGAGGCGCTGATCAAAGACATTGTCCTTATGAAGCTTACCGCCGTAGGCCTGCGCGGCGCGCATGAGCTAAAACCCAGCGAACTCAGCGGCGGCATGGCGCGCCGCGTGGCGCTGGCCCGCGCCATTGCGCTAGACCCTGAATTGGTGATGTACGACGAACCTTTTGCCGGGCTAGACCCTATCTCGCTAGGCACTGCAGCGCGTTTGATTCGCGATTTAAACGACGTGCTGGGGCTCACCAGCATCGTCGTGTCGCACGATTTGGAAGAAACTTTCCGTATTGCCGACAAAGTCATTGTGCTGGCCAACGGCAAAATCGCTGCCCAAGGCACGCCTGATGAGGTGCGCCACAGCACCGACCCGCTGGTGCACCAGTTTGTCAACGCACTGGCTGACGGCCCTGTGCGCTTTCACTACCCCGGCAACTCGGTCGAGCAAGACTTTGGCTCGGGTGTGCGCAGCGCAGGAGGTGCGCTATGAGCTGGTACAACCCGAGCGATGTAGGTTTTGCCACGCGCAGCAAGCTGGCCGACTGGGGCTACGGCGCGCGCATGCTGGTGCGCTTGTTTGCATTGGTGGGGCCTACATTCAAACGCTTTAGCTTGGTACGCGACCAAATCCATTTTTTGGGCAACTACTCGCTGCTTATCATCACGGTCAGTGGCCTGTTTGTGGGCTTTGTTTTGGCACTGCAAGGCTATTACACGCTGCAACGTTATGGTTCGTCCGAGGCGCTGGGCATGCTGGTGGCGCTCAGCTTGGTGCGGGAACTTGGGCCTGTGGTGACGGCTCTATTGTTTGCAGGCCGCGCAGGTACGGCGTTAACAGCTGAGATCGGCCTGATGAAGCGCGACGAAGTGCTCAGCTACATGGAAATGACGGCGATTGATCCGGTACGGCGGGTGCTGGCCCCGCGCTTTTGGGCAGGTGTCATTGCCATGCCGGTACTGGCGGCAGTGTTCAGCGCAGTAGGTATTTTGGGCGGCTACATCGTCGGTGTGCTGATGATTGGGGTAGACGGCGGCGCTTTTTGGAGCCAGATGCAAGGCGGCGTTGACGTGTGGAAAGACGTGGGCAACGGCGTGATTAAAAGTCTGGCGTTTGGTGTGGTGGTCACATTTGTGGCCATACAGCAGGGGTTTGAGGCGCAGCCTACGCCCGAGGGCGTATCGCGTGCCACCACGCGCACAGTGGTGGTGGCTAGCTTGGCGGTACTGGGGTTAGACTTTTTGCTCACCGCGCTGATGTTTTCAATTTAGTGGTTTGATTTGTAGAATTTGTAAAAGGGAGAGTGCGTATGCAACGCTCTAGCAACGATATTTGGGTAGGTTTATTTGTGCTGATCGGCGGCGCAGCGCTGCTGTTTTTAGCGCTCAAGGCGGCTAATCTACTTAGTTTTAACTTTGACACTACCTACAAAGTGTCTGCCAGATTCGACAATATTGGCGGTCTAAAATCTAGCGCCGCTGTCAAAAGCGCAGGCGTGGTGGTGGGGCGTGTGGAATCTATAACCTTCGACGTCAAATCGTACCAAGCCAGCGTCAATCTGGCCATGCAAAGCCAGTACACCTTTCCCAAAGACAGTTCGCTGAAAATCTTGACCAGCGGTTTACTGGGCGAGCAGTACATTGGCGTAGAACCCGGCGCAGATGATAAAAATCTAGCCCAAGGTGATGTGATCAAAAGCACGCAATCTGCGGTGGTACTGGAGAATTTGATTTCTCAGTTTTTGTACAGCAAAGCGGCTGATGGCAAGTCAAACGACACTGCTGCAGCGCCGGCCAATGGAGCTAAAAAATGAGCGTGCGCCCCAGTTACCTAAGCCGTCTAGCCGGTTGGTTGGCACTGGCTGCATTGCTACTGCTTACCGGCTGCGCCACCGGGCCCAATGCCAACCCCCGCGACCCGTTTGAGCCATTTAACCGCGGTGTTAACAGTTTTAACGAAGGCTTGGACAGAGCAGTGCTCAAACCCGTGGCTACCGGCTACGTGGCCATTACGCCCACCGCAGTGCGCACGGGCGTGACTAACTTTTTCAGCAACTTGAGCGATGCTTGGACCTCGGTGAATAGCGCGCTGCAGTTACGCCCGCAAAAAACGGTGGAAAGTATCATGCGTTTTAGCATTAACACGTTTTTTGGTTTGGGTGGTTTGCTGGACATTGCCACTGAGATCAATATCCCCAAGCACAACGAAGACTTGGGTAAAACTTTAGGCCGCTGGGGCGTGCCCTCGGGGCCGTATGTTGTGTTGCCCATACTGGGGCCTTCTACGGTACGTGACGGGATTACAGCTGTATTGGAAACCCAGTACGACCCCGTCTCGCAAATCAATCCCTCGCGCGACCGTCTGGCTACCAATGCGTTTCGTGTTGTTAATTCGAGGGCTAATTTTTTGCGTTTAGGCACTCTGCTAGACGATGCTGCGCTAGACAAATACAGTTTTACACGCGATGCTTATTTAGCCAAACGCAATGCCGATGTAGCGCGGTCAGCCAACAAGTCGCCCGGTGAGAAATCTGATCAAGAAGATGATGACATGGGCGGCGAAGACTTCAGTAAACCGCCTGCTGCCGACAAGCCCGCACCCACCCCAGCGGCGGTCGAACCACCCAAAACTCCGTAAATCTATTCGTAAATCCAGACGTAAACAGTGCAAGCGAATGGCGCAAACAGGCCCAAATCTGCGCAATTGATCACAAATAACCGTGTTCAGATACGTCTACCTAAAACCACCGTCGTCCCAAGCACCTAGGATTGCGTTATCAGATCACGGTCTATGCCGTTAAAGGAAATGTTATGTTGATGAATCGCCGTTGGTTTACTGTTATCAGCTCTCTAGCACTTAGCGC
Organism: Polaromonas sp.; assembly: GCA_031386655.1. GTDB lineage: Bacteria > Pseudomonadota > Gammaproteobacteria > Burkholderiales > Burkholderiaceae_C > JAAFIP01. The sequence continues at coordinate 3,561 of JANNCO010000278.1, forward strand.
AAGCTTGGGCCTGTCTAGCGCTGCTTTGGCACAAACTGCAGAAGGCCCTGACGTGCTGATCAAGCGCCTGTCTACCGAGGTTCTTGATTCCATCAAAGCGGACAAAGGCATACAGTCAGGCGACACCAGCAAAGTCATAGCATTGGTAGACAGCAAAGTGATGCCCAATGTGAACTTTGCGCGCATGACGGCATCTGCTGTGGGCCGTAACTGGAGACAAGCCACGCCAGAGCAACAAAAACGCCTGCAGGATGAATTCAAAATTTTGCTGGTACGCACTTACTCGGGTGCATTGTCTGAAGTGCGCGACCAAACCATTGCCATGAAGCCCCTGCGCAGTGCGCCCGAAGACACTGAAGTCGTGGTGCGTACCGAAATCAAAGGCCGCGGCGACCCTATCCAGCTGGACTACCGCATGGAAAAAGCCCCTGCAGGTTGGAAGATCTATGACCTGAACGTTTTGGGTATCTGGCTAGTGGAGACTTACCGCGCCCAGTTTGCGCAAGAAATCAGCGCCAGTGGTATTGACGGCTTGATCACCAAGCTGGCAGACCGCAATAAAAACGCCAAGAAATAAATCACCAGGCAGACTGGCCCACCATGCTGATGCTCCCTAGCGAAATCACCCACAGCAGTGCGCGCGGTTGCGCGCATATGCTAGCGCAAGCCTTGCAGCACAGCGACACTGCCGTGGTGGCCGATGCCTCAGATCTAGTGCGTTTTGACTCGTCTGCACTGGCCGTGCTGCTGAACTGCCGCCGCGAGGCGCAAGTTGCGGGCAAAACGTTTTCTGTGCGCGCGCTGCCGCCTAAGCTGCGCGCACTGGCCAGTATGTACGGCGTGGCCGAACTCCTGCCTGCAGCGCCCTAAGCCGCGCCTTCAGTGCAATAAAGTACAGACTCTGGCGCGATTGAGAACCTGCTAGTGGTCTTCAAGGTAGTCTCAAGCCCTACAATCAAGGGTTCATGCCAGCCATTTCAGTCCAATCCGTCACAAAACACTACTCTGGAGCGCACGGCATTTTAACCGCGCTCGACCACGTCAGCCTGGACATAGAGCAGGGTGAATTTTTTGGGCTGCTTGGGCCCAACGGCGCTGGCAAAACCACCTTGATCAGCATTTTGGCGGGCTTAACCAGTGCCTCATCAGGCCACATTTTGGTGCACGGTCATGATGTTCGTACCGACTATGCCAACGCTCGCCGCAAGCTGGGCGTGGTGCCGCAAGAGCTGGTGTTTGACCCATTTTTCAACGTGCGCGATATCTTGCGCATTCAGTCGGGTTACTTCGGCATTAAAAAGAATGACGCTTGGATTGACGAGCTGTTGCACAGCTTGGGCCTGGCGGACAAAGCCAGCTCCAATATGCGCCAATTGTCGGGCGGCATGAAGCGCCGTGTGCTGGTAGCGCAGGCGCTGGTGCACAAGCCGCCCGTCATCGTGCTGGACGAACCTACCGCCGGCGTAGACGTAGAGCTGCGCCAAACCTTGTGGCAGTTTATTGCCAAGCTGAATAAGCAAGGCAGCACGGTGCTGCTGACCACCCATTATTTAGAAGAAGCCGAGGCGCTGTGCAGCCGAATTGCCATGCTCAAACAAGGCAAAGTGGTGGCATTGGCCCCCACGTCCGAGCTTTTAAAGGCGGCGTCATCCAACGTACTGCGTTTTAAAGTGGACAGCGAGTTACCCCCAGCGCTGGCCAGCAAAGCCCGCATTACGGGCCGCATCGTGCAGTTTCCTGCCCACAACGCGGCAGAGATTGAGAACTACCTTGCCGCCGTGCGCCAGGCCGGGCTAGAGGCGCATGATGTAGAGATACGCAAGGCGGATTTGGAAGATGTTTTTTTGGATGTGATGGGGGCTACCAGATGACCGGCTGGCAGACACTTTTTTATAAAGAAATCCAGCGCTTTTGGAGCGTGGGTTTTCAAACCGTGGCAGCGCCAGTGCTGACCGCCATGATGTACATGCTGATTTTTGGCCATGTGCTGGACGGGCAAGTTTTGGTGTATGGCAAGGTCAGTTACACCGCGTTTTTAGTTCCGGGCTTGGTCATGATGAGCGTGCTGCAAAACGCTTTTGCTAACAGCTCGTCCAGCCTGATCCAAAGTAAGATCATGGGTAATTTGGTGTTTGTGCTGCTCACCCCACTGGGCCACTGGAGCTGGTTTGTTGCCTACGTGGGGTCGTCCATTGCGCGTGGCTTGGCGGTGGGTGCGGGCGTAATGGCCGTGACCTATTGGTTTGGTCAACCTGGAATCGTGGCACCATTGTGGATTGTGGTGTTTGCATTGTTAGGCGCAGGCATGCTGGGCGCAATGGGTTTGATCGCTGGTCTATGGGCCGAGAAGTTTGACCAAATGGCGGCGTTTCAAAATTTCGTCATCATGCCGATGACGTTTTTAAGTGGTGTGTTTTACTCTATCCATTCATTGCCCAGCTTTTGGCAAACGGTGAGCCACTTCAATCCGTTTTTCTACATGATTGACGGTTTTCGTTACGGGTTTTTTGGTGTGAGCGATGTGTCGCCGTGGCTTAGCCTGGGTATTGTGGGTGCAGCGTTTGTGATAGTCAGCGCAGTAGCTGTGCATTTGCTGCGCATTGGCTACAAAATTCGCAGTTAAGCACTATTTTTTGACATTGAAATTTTTGAAATTAACAGTATGACCGCAGAGCAACTTCACGCCATTATTGCCGCAGGCTTGCCATGTGACCACTTAGAGATAGACGGCGACGGCCGCCATTGGAATGCAGTGATTGTGTCGCCCGCGTTTGAAGGCAAGCGCCTGATCCAGCGCCACCAAGCGGTGTACGCTACGCTGGGTGAGAAAATCCGAACCGACGAAGTGCATGCTTTGTCCATGAAGACCCATACCGCCACTGAATGGGCTGCACTGCAGGCTGCCGCTTAGAGCTTGCCCTAGATTACCGTCTAAAGCATTGTTTGAATTCCAACTTAACTAAAACTAACAACCATGGATAAATTACTCGTTCGCGGCGGCAAAACATTGCACGGCGAAGTGCTGATCTCGGGCGCTAAAAATGCCACTTTGCCCGAGCTGTGCGCTGCTTTGCTCACGGCTGAGCCTGTGACTTTGCAAAATGTGCCACAGCTGCAAGACGTTAAAACCATGCTCAAACTGATTCGCAATATGGGCGTGGTGGCGGATGCGCAAACAGGCGGTTCTGTCACTATCCATGCAGGCAGCCTATCGTCGCCCGAGGCACCGTATGAACTGGTGAAAACCATGCGCGCCTCCGTATTGGCGCTGGGCCCATTGCTCGCACGTTTTGGCGAAGCTACGGTCAGCTTGCCCGGCGGTTGCGCGATTGGTTCGCGCCCGGTAGACCAGCACATCAAAGGCCTGCAGGCTATGGGTGCAGACATTGTGGTGGAGCACGGCTACATGATTGCCAAATTGCCCGCAGGCCAAAAGCGCCTTAAAGGGGCCAGCATTACCACCGACATGGTGACTGTGACTGGCACAGAAAACTTTATGATGGCCGCCGCGCTGGCCGACGGCGAGACGGTGCTGGAGAACGCTGCGCAAGAACCCGAGATCAGCGATTTAGCCGAGATGCTGAACAAAATGGGGGCCAAAATTACCGGCCACGGCACCAGCAAAATTCACATCCACGGCGTTGAAAAGCTGCACGGCTGCACGCATGCTGTGGTGGCCGACCGCATTGAATGCGGCACCTTCCTATGCGCTGTGGCGGCCACAGGTGGCGATGTAGTGCTCAAGCACGGCCGCGCGGACCATTTGGACGCTGTGATCGACAAGCTGCGCGAGGCGGGCGTGACAGTGCAAGCGGTAAATATTAAAGACGGCGACCACAACGTACCCGGTATTCGCGTGCAGTCGCAAGGCCGGTTGAAAGCGCAGAGCTTTCGCACCACAGAATACCCCGGCTTTCCTACCGACATGCAAGCGCAGTTCATGGCGCTGAACGTCGTATCGGAAGGCACAGCCAAAGTCACCGAGACGATTTTTGAAAACCGTTTTATGCACGTGCCCGAGATGCAGCGCATGGGAGCGCATATTCAAACTGACGGTAAAGTCGCGGTGATTGAAGGCGTAGCCAAGCTGTCGGGTGCCACCGTGATGGCGACCGATTTGCGCGCATCGGCATCGCTGGTAATTGCCGGTTTGGTGGCCGAAGGCGAAACACTGATTGACCGTATCTACCACCTAGACCGCGGTTATGACCGTATGGAAGCCAAGCTGCGTGGTATTGGCGCTGATATTGAGAGAATTCAGTGATGACGCTTGCGCTATGGGAGAAACGAATTTGATTACGCTTGCGCTATGGGAGAAACCAATTTGATTACGCTAGCGTTATCAAAGGGCCGCATCTTTGAAGAAATTCTGCCGCTGCTAAAAGCCGCTGGCATCGAGGTGCTGGAAGACCCGGAAAAATCTCGCAAACTTATTTTGCCCACCAACCAAGCTGACGTGCGCATCTTGCTGGTACGCGCCAGCGATGTGCCCACCTATGTGCAGTACGCAGGCGCTGACCTAGGCGTGGTGGGTAAAGACACTTTGCTGGAAACAGGCCACCAAGGCTTGTACATACCGCTGGATTTGCATATTTCCAAATGCCGCATCAGCGTGGCAGTGCGCGCAGATTTTGACTATGCAGCCGCCGTCAAGCAAGGTGCGCGGCTGCGCGTAGCGACCAAATACGTGGCCATTGCACGGGAATTTTTCGCCAGCAAAGGCGTGCACGTAGATTTGATTAAACTGTATGGCAGTATGGAGCTGGCACCGCTGACGGGCCTGGCCGACGCGATTGTAGATTTGGTGTCTACTGGCAATACCCTCAAAGCCAACCACTTGGTAGAGGTAGAGCAGATCATGGACATCAGCTCGCGCCTGGTAGTGAACCAAGCCTCGCTCAAGCTGAAACAAGCGCGCATTCGCCCGCTGATTGACGCGTTTGCCAGCGCCGTGGTGGCCAGCTAAACAGCCGCATTTTATTTTTAACCCTTGTTAATTTCAGAAGCAGAGTACTATGAATTTAATAGCTGCTCCAGCAGTATTATCAACGGCCAGTGCCGATTTTGAATCACAATTCAAAGCCAAGCTGCATTGGTCAGCTGCTACCGACGCTGCCATTGAGCAGCGCGTAGCCGACATACTGGCCGACGTGCAGCAGCGTGGCGACGCTGCGGTGCTGGAGTACACCGCCCGCTGGGACGGTGTGCAAGCCAGCAGCATGGCGCAGCTAGAACTAACGCAATCTGAGCTGAAAGCCGCCTTCGACAGCCTGCCCACCGCGCAGCGCGACGCACTGCAAGCCGCAGCTGCCCGCGTGCGCACTTACCACAAAGCACAAAAGAAAGCCAACGGTGAAAGCTGGAGCTACCGCGACGCTGACGGCACCCTGCTGGGCCAAAAAGTTACCCCCATCGACCGCGCAGGCATCTACGTGCCCGGCGGCAAAGCGGCCTACCCGTCTAGCGTGTTGATGAACGCCATTCCCGCACACGTAGCGGGCGTGGGCGAAATCATCATGGTAGTGCCTACACCGGTTAAAAGCGATGGCACATCCAAAGACGCTAAGGGCGAAAAAAACGCCCTCGTACTGGCTGCAGCTTACGTGGCAGGCGTCACCCGCGCCTTCACCATCGGTGGTGCGCAGGCCGTAGCCGCGCTAGCCTATGGCACGCAGACCATTCCCAAAGTAGACAAAATCACCGGCCCCGGCAACGCCTACGTAGCCGCCGCCAAGCGCCGCGTGTTTGGCATTGTCGGTATCGACATGATCGCCGGGCCGAGCGAAATTTTGGTATTGGCCGACGGCACCACACCGCCTGACTGGGTGGCCATGGATTTGTTCAGCCAAGCTGAACACGACGAGCTGGCGCAAAGCATTTTGCTGTGCTCCGATATGGCCTACATCAACGCAGTGCAGGCCAGCATCACCAAACTGCTGCCCGACATGCCGCGCCGCGCCATCATCGCCAAAAGCCTGAACGACCGCGGCGCACTCATCCACACCCGCAGCATGCAAGAGGCCTGCGACATTAGTAACCGCATTGCGCCTGAGCATTTAGAAATCAGCAGTAAAGAGCCTGGCCAATGGGAGCCACTACTGAAACACGCCGGCGCTATCTTTATGGGTGCGTACACCAGCGAGAGCCTGGGCGACTATTGCGCAGGCCCCAACCACGTGTTGCCCACCAGCGGCACCGCCCGCTTTAGCAGCCCGCTAGGCGTGTACGATTTTCAAAAGCGTAGCAGCTTGATAGAAGTGAGCGAGCAGGGCGCGCAAGTGCTGGGCAAGATTGCGGCAGAGCTGGCCTACGGCGAAGGCTTGCAGGCGCATGCTCGGGCCGCTGAGATGCGGTTGAAGCTAAATAAGTAACGTTTCCTGAAATATAACAACACGAAACTC
>JANNCO010000050.1:0-2861 GCA_031386655.1 Polaromonas sp.
ATTGACGGTAGGGCAGCGGTAGGTCACCTTGCCTTGCGCGTTGGCCAAGCTGGCCCCCATCAACAAAGCAGGGGCCAACAAAACTGCGGCCAGTGGGGCAAAAGACAGTGGGGACACGGATTGAAAGTACTTTAAATAACGCATACAGAGCTCCGAGATTATGCAATCAAAGGGCAATTTGCCAGTATGACGTAAATTCTTAGAAACATCAAATAACTTGTTGTCACAAAACAATAAAGGACGGTAACAACCGTCCTTTATTCACAGTAGCTGTAATAAATTACAGCTCAAGCCGCCGCGATCAGAGCGAGTAATACATGTCGAACTCGATCGGGTGCGTTGTCATGCGGAAACGCGTGACTTCTTGCATTTTCAGTTCAATGTAAGCGTCGATCATAGTGTCGGTGAACACGCCGCCTTTGGTCAAGAAGCTGCGGCCCTTGTCCAAATAGTCCAAAGCTTGGTCCAAGCTGTGGCACACGGTAGGTACTTTGGCATCTTCTTCGGGTGGCAGATGGTACAGGTCTTTGGTTGCGGCCTCGCCTGGGTGTATTTTGTTTTCCACTCCGTCCAAACCGGCCATCATCAGGGCCGCAAAGCCCAAGTACGGGTTCATCAATGGATCAGGGAAGCGTGCCTCAATTCGGCGGCCTTTGTCGCTGGCCACGTAGGGAATGCGAATTGACGCAGAACGGTTGCGGGCGGAATAGGCCAACTTGACCGGCGCCTCAAAACCTGGAACCAAACGCTTGTAGCTGTTGGTGCCGGGGTTGGTAATGGCGTTCAGCGCACGGGCGTGCTTGATAATGCCGCCGATGTAATACAGCGCAAAATCAGACAAGCCTGCATAGCCATTGCCAGCGAACAAGTTTTTACCGTCTTTCCAGATGGACTGGTGCACGTGCATGCCCGAGCCGTTGTCGCCAACGATGGGTTTAGGCATGAAGGTGGCAGTTTTGCCATAGGCGTGGGCTACGTTGTGGATAACGTACTTCATCAACATGGTCCAGTCGGCGCGTTGCACCAAAGTGCTAAAGCGGGTGCCAATTTCGTTTTGGCCCGCGCCTGCCACCTCGTGGTGAAACACTTCTACCGGGATGCCCAGCGATTCGAGAATCAACGACATTTCAGCGCGCATGTCTTGCGTGCTGTCCACGGGCGGTACCGGGAAGTAGCCGCCTTTTACTGTGGGGCGATGGCCTTTGTTGCCGCCTTCCATTTTCTTGCTGGTGTTCCATGGCGCTTCCTGCTCGTCAATTTTGACAAACGATCCGCTCATGTCTGCACCCCAACGCACGTCGTCAAAGATGAAGAATTCTGGCTCGGGGCCAAAGTAGGCGGTATCACCCATGCCGGAGGCCTTGAGGTACGCCTCAGCGCGCTTGGCGATCGAGCGTGGGTCGCGGTCATAGTCTTTGCCGTCACCGGGTTCCAACACGTCGCAGCTCAAAATGATGGTGGTTTCTTCAAAGAAGGGGTCAATGTTGGCGGTGTTGGGGTCAGGCATCAACAGCATGTCGGAGGCTTCGATACCCTTCCAGCCCGCAATGGAAGAACCATCGAAAGCGTGGCCATCGGAGAATTTGGCTTCGTCAAAATGCGACACAGGCACGGAGACGTGCTGTTCTTTGCCTTTGGTATCGGTGAAGCGAAAGTCAACAAATTTGACTTCGTTGTCCTTCACCATTTTCATTACGTCTGCGACGGTCTTGGCCATCAAATGCTCCTAAGGATGGGTGGGTGGTTGAAAAAGCTGTTCTTTTGAGGAGGTAGCTAGGCTTAAGTGCATGCACTTTTTGTGCCAAATTGGTGCAACCTCAAAACCTTCGATTGTCGGTGATTTTTGGTCGATTCGGCAGTTTAGAACAGATTGGCGAAAAGTTAGCCAGCCTAGTAAGTGATACCATTAATATTATGATTGATTGGTCACATTGTCCTGCCGTTGAACGTAATAGTGAGCGCCTTAGTGGCGCTTGGGTGTTCCGAGGCACCCGCGTACCTGTAGCCGCGTTGTTTGAGAACTTGGAAGAAAATGCACCTGTTCATCAGTTTGTTGAATGGTTTCCTGGTGTGACGCTGGCTCAGGCCAAATCGGTATTGGATTACGCCGCACGCAGCACATTGGAGCCCGCGTAAGTGCGCGTATTGTTTGACCAGGGAACCCCAATTCCCTTAAGGTCAGCCATCGAAAAACACACAATATCAACGGCCTATGAACTAGGCTGGTCTACCCTTAAAAACGGCGAACTGCTGCAAGCGGCAGAAGATGCTGGGTTTGAGGTGCTGGTGACCACGGATACGAACCTGAAATACCAGCAAAACCTGGCTGCCCGAAAAATATCGGTTGTAGTGCTGACATCTACCAGTTGGCCCCGTATCCGCGCGGTTTCTAACCAAGTGAGTGCCGCGATTGAAACATCTAGCGTAGGCAGCTACCTGGAAGTAGCCATTCCCTATTTGCCGTTAGCTTGACGGTGTACCGTTAGCTCAAAGTCTTCGCGCACAGCACAGCATAATATTAAGTGCTGCTGAGCTTATTTTGTACGTTTTTTGATGCTATTTAGAGCTCTAACCCTAGTAAATACTGCTTAAGCAGCTATTGATTTTATAGTGTTTTACAAGTGCAACAAATTTTACATTACCATCATTAAACTAACAATCTAGATCAGGAGTTCCTTTGAGAATCAATTATGTACTCATAAATTACGAGAACGTTCAGCCGGAGGCACTAACGGTGCTTGGAGCAGAGCACTTTAAGGTCATTGTATTTGTGGGTGCCAGCCAAACAAAAGTCACATTTGAAGCCGCAGCCGCGCTCCAGCTAATGGGCGACAGGGCTGAGTACATCAAGATTTCTGGCA
>JANNCO010000090.1:0-6484 GCA_031386655.1 Polaromonas sp.
AGAATAATGTGACGAGTCGGGTCCGTCTCGATGAAAAATGCGTAGAAAGGCGCGCGGTACAAGAGTTAAACAAACCACCATCAACATTCGCGCGTGTTTTCGGAGTATTTTTCGCGAAAGAGATGCCCGGCTCGAGTCCAGCATCCCGGCGCGCACGCTAAGCCAAGCAACCAACTCTCCGGTGCGTACGCGAGCCAAGCGACCAACTTTACGATGCACGCGTGAATAAACTGATCAACTCTAAAGAGCGAACGAAGCAAGAGTTATTTCAGGAGGCACTGTATATACAATTTAGGCCTCTAGAGCACGTATTACCTGCTCAACTAGCTATAGAATAAATAGCATTGCTAAGACGCAAGGCATTTAACCCGACATCACCCGCCAAGCCTTAAGCACGCGCGGTGTGCGAGACAGAGTGCGCAGCACGGTGTCTAAGTGCGCGGTATCGCGCAGGTTGATGACAAAGCGCAGATCGGCGGTGGGGGCGCCTACTTCGCTATCGCGGCCCAGGTCTACTTGGGTAATGTCGGCCTCGGCGCTGGCCATGGCGGCGGCTACTTTGGCCAGCACGCCTTTGCCGCTTTGCACGGTCACGATCACGGTCGATTCAAAAGCACGCGTCAGCTCGTCGGCCCACTCCACGGTAATAAAACGTTCGCTGTCTTTTTGCTGCAATTTTTTGGCCACGGCGCAGGCAGCTGTGTGCACTATCAAACCCTCGCCACGGCCCAAATAGCCCACAATGGCGTCGCCCGGTAGCGGGCGGCAGCACGGCGCGTACTGCACTGTGGCGCTCTCGCTGCCGTCCAACACAATGGCGCCTTGCGAGATACTTTCGTGCGCGGTAAAGCGTTCTTTGCTCATCAGCAGCGCGTTGGGTTTTTCACCCAGGTCGGCCAGCAGCGTCACAGTGCGCTTGGCCACAATGCTGGCAATGCGTTTGCCCAAGCCAATGTCTGCCAACAATTCAGCACGTGTTTTGTTGCCCGAAAAGCGCAGCAGCTTGTCCCACAGGCCTTGGTGCGTATCGTCCTCTGCAGGCATATGTTCAATACCCTCCGCACGCAATGCCTGCGACAGCAGTTTGTCACCCAAATCCTGCGACGCGTCAAGCGCCATGGTTTTAAGGTGGTGGCGAATTTTGCTGCGTGCGCGGGCAGTGCGCACAAAACCTAGCCACGCGGGGTTGGGGTTTGATACAGGCGCGGTAATTACCTCAATGATGTCGCCGTTTTTAACCTCGGTGCGCAACGGCACTTGCTCACCGTTGACTTTGGCGGCTACGGTGCGGTCGCCTACATCAGTGTGCACAGCGTAGGCAAAATCTACCACCGTAGCGCCGCGCGGCATGGCCATAATTTTGCTTTTGGGCGTAAATACATACACCGCATCGGGAAACAAATCAACCTTGACATGGTCCCAAAATTCAGCCGCGTCGCGGGTTTCGTTTTGAATGTCCAGCAGCGACTGCAGCCACTGCGTGCCCAAGCGCTCAGCGTCGGCCCCGCCCGGTGCGTCAGCCTTATATAACCAGTGTGCAGCTACGCCAGACTCGGCCACCACATGCATGGCCTCGGTGCGCATTTGAAATTCAACGTTGATACCCGCAGGCCCTACCACGGTGGTGTGCAGTGACTGGTAGCCGTTGAGTTTGCCAATGGCAATATGGTCTTTGAATTTGCCGGGCACCGGTTTGTACATTTGGTGCAGCACACCCAGCGCGGTATAGCAGTCAATCACTGTAGGTACCACAAGCCGAAAGCCATACATGTCGGTCACCTGCGCAAAGCTTAAATGCTTTTCGTCCATCTTGCGGTAGACGGAGTAGAGCGTTTTTTCGCGGCCTGACAAATTGATGTACATGCCCGAATGCTCAAACGCGCCTTGCACGTCACGCTCTACTTTTTGAATCAAATCTCGCCGGCGGCTGCGTGCTTTGTCTACCGCTTTAGACAGGGTGGCGTAGCGCCAGGGCAGCAGGTAGCGAAAGCTCAGCTCTTGCAGTTCGCGGTAGCTTTGGTTAAGGCCCAGGCGGTGGGCAATCGGCGCGTAAATGTCCAGCGTCTCGCGTGAGATGCGGGCCCACTTGGCGCGCGGCATGTCGCTCATGGTGCGCATGTTGTGGCTGCGGTCGGCCAGCTTGATCAGAATCACACGCACATCGCGCGCCATGGCTAGCAGCATTTTGCGAAAAGACTCGGCCTGGTTTTCTTCGCGGGTGGTGAACTCGAGTTTTTCCAATTTGGTCAGGCCGTCTACCAGCTCGGCCACGGGCGCGCCAAAGCGTTCAATAATTTCTGGTTTGCTGATGCCGCAGTCTTCCATGGCGTCGTGCATCAGCGCGGCCATGATGGCCTGGGCGTCCAGCTTCCATTCGGCGCACTGGGCGGCCACGGCAATGGGGTGGGTAATATAGGGCTCGCCATTGCCGCGTAGCTGGCCTAGGTGTGCTTCGTCGGCAAAGCGGTAAGCCTTGCGGATACGGTCAATGTCGCTGGGGTCTAAATAGTCCAGCTTGCTGGTAAGGGCGGCAAAGCTGGCTGAAGTAGCGTTAGTGGCGTTTTTGGCAGCCTTGGTAGCAGCTTGTGCGGCAGCAGGTTTGTGGGTAGGCGGCTTGGTGTTGCCTGCGCTGGTTTTGGTGGCAGAGCTGGCGGTGGTGGGGCTGGCAGTGTTAAGGCTTGCGGCAACAACTACAGTGGTAGCGGCACGGCGCGGCTTGGCCAGCACGGGCAAGGTAATGCCAGTTGACGAGGCTTTCAATGAGGTTGCAGTTGGCGTATCCACACCTCTACTCTAACCAAATTGGCAGGCCACGCCCTGCGCGGGCATAAAAAAAGCACCTAGTCGTAGGTGCTTTAGTCATTTGTTTGAGCCTTTGCACCTTTGAGGTGCAACGCAAACAAACTGCTCTAATGTTTATTTACACAGCTGAATAAACTTAAAGGGGGACTTTTTTCAGCATTTCGATGCCAATTTTGCCTTCAGCAATCTCGCGCAGGGCCGTTACGCCGGGCTTGTTTTTGCTCTCAATCTTGGGCGCATGGCCTTGGCTGAGCATGCGGGCGCGGTAGCTGGCAGACAACACCAGCTGAAAGCGGTTAGGAATTTGCGCGAGGCAGTCTTCAACAGTAATGCGGGCCATGGGGAGTCCTTTGACAGTTAACGGTGGCAAGAAAGGGTATGCAATGGGCAATTTGCATCCCATGCGGCGGAAATTTTCGGAGAAGTCAGCTAATTTTCAGTGCTGCGAAGGTGTCTGCCCGGGCGCGGCGTTGGGCAACAAACTTCAGCCGCTGGGCATGCACAACGGATTTAAGGTCAAAAACCGCGCTGTCAAACACTTCGTTAATTATAACGAAGTCGAAATGCTGGGCTTGGGCTATCTCGGTGCGGGCGTTTTCCATGCGCAGGGCAATTTTGTCGCTGCTGTCTTCACCCCGGCGCTCTATGCGGGCACGCAGTTCCTCTAGGCTGGGCGGCAAGATGAAGATCATGACCGTGTTGGCAAACAATTTTTTGATTTGGAATGCACCTTGATAGTCAATTTCCAGGATCACGTCAACACCTTGGGCTATGCGCGCCTCAATCGCACTGCGCGAGGTGCCGTAGCGATAACCGTGCACATGCGCCCATTCAAAAAACTGGTTGCCTGCCACCATGGCGTCAAAGTCTGCGTCGCTGCAAAAATAATATTCGCGGCCATGCTTTTCCTGCCCACGTGGCGCGCGCGTGGTATGCGACACCGACGGCTGTACTTTAGAGTCCAGCTCGCGCAGGGCGTTGACCAGGCTGGATTTACCTGCCCCACTGGGGGCGGCTACAACGAAAAGATTACCAGGATAATCCAAGCTAATTCCTCTTAAAAACGCCTATTTTACTGCTCAAGCAGCTATCAATTATATAGCTTTTAGCAATCGTATTATTCAATGTTTTGCACCTGTTCGCGCATTTGCTCGATCAGTACCTTCATGTCTACACTAATGCGAGTGAGCTCCAGCACGGGTGATTTGGCACCCAGTGTGTTGGCTTCGCGGTGCAGCTCTTGTATGACAAAGTCCAGGCGCTTGCCAATTTCAACTTGTTTAGTTTCTGGCTTGGCGTTCTTGGCAGGTTTAGCCGCTGGAGCGGCTTGACTTGCTGGTGTAGCTTGACTCACCAACATAGCCTGGCCTGCCGCATTAGCTTGTGCGTGCAGCAACCGGTCAATCTCGTCTAAGTGCGCTGCCAAGCGGGTGATTTCTTCGGCTACGTCAATACGGATGGCAAAGGCTGTAGCCTCGGTTAACGCGCGGTCGTGGGCGGCTTGCTGGCTGATGGGGTTGGCACTAGCAGCGTCATTGGCGGTCAAAGCCTGCATAAAGCGGTCAATAAATTTTTGCTTTTGCTGGGCTACCAGCTCGGGGATCAGCGGAGCGGCGTTGGCTGCCAAAGCGCGTAACTGGGCGGTATGGCCTAGCAGCATGTCGGCCAGCCGGGCACCTTCGCGCGCGCGGCTGGCCAGCAAATCGGCCATGGCCAGGCTGGCCAGGCTTAAAACCTGGGCGGCTTGGTCGCCATCAGCAGGGCTGGCGGCGCTGTTGTCGCTGGCGGCAAGGCGCAGTACGTCGGCTACGCTCAAGGGCCGCGCTGTCGGCAGCCAAGCCAAAATACCGTCTTGCGCATGGTTTAAGCGTTGTAACAAGGCCACGCTGGGCGGCTGGGAAGCACTTTCTTTAGCGTTACCCATAAAAGCGCGCAGCTCGACTTTGCCGCGCTTGAGTTGCAGGGTCAGCAGCTCGCGCAGGCTGCTCTCTGTATGGCGCAGCTCGTCAGACAGGCGAAAACTCAGGTCTAAAAAGCGGCTGTTGACAGATCGAATCTCCAAACCCAGCCGTGGGCGGGCCGCGCCATCAGTGCTGGTGTCGGGCGATTGCACGCTGGCGTAGCCTGTCATGCTGTAAACTGGCATAGGTTTATTTTTATCCGTGTAAATTCATACAAAAGGTAACTACAGTGCGTTTTAAATGGCCTAAAGTGGCTGTCAGCGCCCAGATGTGACTATCAATGCACCGTTATAGCTATTATGTCAAAGGTTAAACCTGCCTCTCTCCCCCCAGATACCGTCATTGGCGGCTACCGCGTGGTGCGCAAGGTATCTTCTGGTGGATTTGGCGTAGTGTATCTGGCTGTAGACAACGAAGGCCAGCAAATTGCCATCAAAGAATACCTGCCCTCGTCATTGGCCACCCGCGCGCCCGGCGAGCTGTTGCCCCAAGTGCAGCCCGACAAACTGTCGCTGTACCGCCTAGGCCTGAAAAGCTTTTTTGAAGAAGGCCGGTCATTGGCACAGATTTCCCACGCCTCAGTCGTCAGTGTATTGAATTTTTTTCGCGAAAACGAAACTGTCTACATGGTGATGAACTACCTGGAAGGCGCCACCCTGCAAGACTTCATCATCACCGCACGCGAGCTGAAAAAACAAAAAGTCTTCCGCGAATCCACCATTCGCAGTTTGTTTGACGAGATTTTGCGTGGCCTGCGCATCGTGCACCAACACAAAATGCTGCATTTAGACATCAAGCCTGCCAATATTTTTGTCACCGATGAAAACAAAGCCGTGTTGATCGACTTTGGCGCGGCGCGCGAGGTATTGAGTAAAGAAGGCAACTTTATCCGACCCATGTACACCCCCGGTTTTGCCGCACCCGAGATGTACCGCCGCGATTCGTCAATGGGCCCGTGGACCGACATTTATGCCATTGGCGCGTGCATTTACGCCAGCATGCAGGGCTACCCGCCCAACGACGCACCCCAGCGGCTAGAAAAAGACCGGCTGTCACTGGCGCTATCGCGCCTGCGGGGCGTGTATTCAGACAACTTGATTGAGGTGGTGGAGTGGTGCATGTCGCTAGACCCGCTGTCACGCCCGCAATCGGTATTTGCGCTGCAAAAAGAACTCAGCCAAGAAAATGAGCGCCGTTATACCAAGCTGACCGTGGGCGAGAAGATGCGTCTGCAGTTTGACAACATGATGGCTGACACTAAAAAAGCGGTTAACAAAGCGACTGGCTTTGGTAAGCAAAAATAACAACAAAACGCGAAGCAAACCCCGCATGAAATTTTCTGTCTTTCAAGTTAGCCGCAAAGGTGGTCGCGAAAAAAACGAAGACCGCATGGGGTACTGCTACACCCGCGAATCAGGTTTGTTTGTGTTGGCCGACGGCATGGGCGGCCACCCAGAGGGTGAAGTAGCTGCCCAGCTGGCACTGCAAACCGTTTCGGCGCTGTACCAGAAAGAAGCGCGCCCGCTTATCAAAGATGTCACCAGCTTTTTAGCCAGCGCCTTGATGGCCGCGCACCACCAAATTATTCGCTACGCCAGCGAAAAAGGCATGCTAGACACGCCGCGCACCACGTTTGTGGCCTGCGTAGTGCAGGGCGGCTCGGCCACGTGGAACCACTGCGGCGATTCGCGCCTGTACCTGGTGCGTGACAACTAGATGGT
>JANNCO010000101.1:0-4682 GCA_031386655.1 Polaromonas sp.
CACCCAACACCAACGAAATTTTGCTCTGACCCCAATTGCATCTCTCCGAAGCGCGGGCTGCTAAAAAAACGCCAATCGTAACCAGCGCCCTGACCGGCGCACGGGCTGTTAAAAACCAAGCAAAGAATAATGTGACGAGTCGGGTCCGTCTCGATGAAAAATAAGTAGAAAGGCGCGCGGTACAAGAGTTAGCCTAACAACCATCAACATTCGCGCGTGTTTTCGGAGTATTTTTGCAGCGAGATGCCCGGCTCGAGTCCAGCTCTCCCGAGATACCGTTAGCCCAGATACCAACTCTCCGGCAAGGCAAAAGTTACCAACGCTACGGTGCGCACGCTAAACAAGCCCTTCAAGCCGTAGATACTGCTCAAGCAGCTATGAAATTAATAGTAACTAGCAAACTAATTATCTAACACAGAACGCACAGCCAACGGCAACCGCACTCGCGCATCCAGCCCATCCATTCGTCCACGCTCCTCGCGGTTGTCCAAGCTGATGGCCCCCTGCAGCGCGCTGACAATCTCCGCACAAATTGCCAACCCCAGCCCCGAGCCTGACGGCACGGCACCCAACTGGCTTGCACCCGCAGAAAACGGCTGAAACAAACGCTTGCGCAAATCGTCACCCACACCCGCACCATGGTCTGCCACCACCAGTTCTGCCGTGGTGGCGTCCACCACCAAACGTACCGACAACACGCTGCCAGCAGGGGCATGTTTTATAGCGTTGTGCAGCAGGTTGCGCGACAGCTCGCGCAGCATCCAGTCATGCGCGCGCACGGCTGCAGGCACGGTATCAATGCCAAAGTCGAGGTCTTTCTCGGCCATCAGCGGGGCTAGCTCCAGCGCCAGCTCACGCACTACGGCTGACCAGTCTATACATGGTGCATCAGCTTGCTGGCGCAGTTGCTCTACTTTGGCCAGTGACAGCATTTGGTTGGCCAACGCCGTGGCGCGGTCTACCGTGGCGTTGATTTCTTGCAAGGCCTGGTTGGGGGGCACATCACCCCGCAAGGCAGACTGGGTTTGAATTTTCAACACAGCCAGCGGCGTGCGCAGCTGGTGGGCCGTGTCGCGTACAAAGCGTTTTTGGTGCTGCAGCAAATGGTCTAGCCGCTGCATCAGCTGGTTGTTGGCCTCCACCAGTGGTTGCAACTCGCGCGGAGCGCGCGCTGCAGGCAATGCGCTCAGGTCATTGTCGGCGCGGGCGCTGATCTGCGCGCTCAGGTCGCGCACTGGCCTTACAGCACGCTGCACCACCCAAACCACTACGGCTGCAATCACCAGCACCAGCAGAGCTTGCCGCCACAGTGTGCCAATCAGCATGTCGCGCGCCAGGCTCTCGCGCAGCTCCAGCGTCTCTGCTACCTGCACCACCGCCATGCCACTGCCCTGCAGCCCGGCTACGGGCTGCAACAGCACGGCCACACGCACGGGGGTGCCCTCTACTGCATCATCATAAAAATCTACCAGTGCGGCATACGGCGGCTTGTCGGGGATGCGCCCTGTCCATTGTCGCAGTGTGTCAAAGCCCGTCACGATCTCGCCTTTTAAACCACTCACGCGGTAGAACATGCGGCTACGGTTGTCGGCTTCAAAAGCTTCCAGTGCTGAATATGGCACGCGCGACACCACACGCAGTGCAGTGCCCTCGCCTACCATATCCAGTTGCTCGCCAATAGTTTTGGCCGATGCCAGCAAGGTGCGGTCATACGCCAGGTTGGCTGATGCCAGGGCCTGCGTGTACAGGCTGTAAGTGTTGACCAATACAAACAGCAAGACGGGCAATAAAATTCCCAAAAGCAAGTTGCTGCGCAGCGATACGCTGGTGATTTTTTTTGCTTTGGTGGCAGACATATCAACTGGTAGCAAGCTACACCTGCGGCTTGAGCAGATAGCCCAGCCCGCGCAGCGTTACTAATTTAACGCTGGTGGCCTGCAGCTTTTTACGCAGCCGATAGGCCACCACTTCTATGGCTTCATACTGCACGTCTTGCGCCCCCGGAAACACACGCTCGAACAATTTTTCTTTGCTCACCGCTTGGCCCACGCGCTCAAACAGAGCCAGCAGCAAAGCTGTCTCGCGCGCGCTTAGCTCCATCGGCGTATCGTGGACGTAGAAGGCGCCTTGCACTTTGTCGTAGCCTAGCGCCCCCACTTGGCGGCGTGCAGGTGCAGAGTGAAGCTCAATGCCAGCGGATGCATCGGGCTTGCGCGCGGCTGCACGTACCAGCGCACGCACACGGGCTTCCAGCTCGTCCAGGTCAAATGGTTTGGGCAAATAATCATCAGCACCGCTGTTAAGCCCCAAAACGCGGTCGCCCACCGTGCCGCGCGCCGTCAATATCAGCACCGGCGTGGTCAAGCCGCGCGCACGCGCATCAGCCAGTACTTGCAGGCCATCGCGCCCTGGCAGGGTTAGATCGAGCAAGACGATGTCGGGTAGTACACGGTGCCAAACCTGTAGCGCCTGGCTGCCGTCAGCACATTCTTGCACCACAAAACCACGGCGCACCAGCGCGCGGGCCAGCGTGGTGCGCAAGGTGTCATCGTCTTCGATCAGCAAAATCTTCATGCCCATAGACTAGCACTTTCCCTAGGCATTTTCGACAGGTAAACGACAGCCAGGCGGCACATGATCGAACTTATCCATTTCTAACAGGAGTATTCCATGCGCCGTAATGACTTTTTAAAATCTCTGGCCGCCTTGGCCGCTGCAGGTGCCCTGCCCTTGCCCGCCAGCGCCGCTGCCAATTTGAAAATGATGATTCCCGCCAACCCCGGTGGTGGCTGGGACAGCACAGGCCGCGCGCTGGGCAAGGCTTTGACCGAAGGCAAAATTGCCGACACAGTGCAATACGACAACAAAGGCGGTGCGGCAGGTGCCATTGGCTTGGCGCAGTTTGCCAACAGTGCCAAGGGCGATGCCAATTCGCTGATGATGATGGGTGCTGTCATGTTAGGCGGCATCATCACAGGCAAGCCGCCTGTGGGCTTGGACAAAGTTACCCCGATTGCCCGCCTGACCAGTGAATACAACGTGTTTGTCTTGCCCGCCAACTCGCCGCTTAAAACTATGGGCGAGGTGGTGGAGCAAATGAAAAAAGACCCTGGCAGTGTGAAGTGGGGCGGCGGATCGCGCGGCTCTACAGAGCACATTGCAGCCTGCATGCTGGCACGCTCTGTCGGTGTAGACCCGAAAAAAGTGAACTATGTGGCTTTTCGTGGCGGCGGCGAGGCCACTGCGGCTATCTTGGGCGGCAACGTCACAGTTGGCGGCAGCGGCTACAGCGAGTTTGCCGAATACATCACCGCAGGCAAGATGAAAGCCATAGGTGTTACGTCAGAAAAGCGCATCAAAGGCATTGAAGTGCCAACCATGAAAGAACAAGGCTACAACGTCATTTTGGGCAACTGGCGCGGCGTGTACGCGGGTGCTGGCCTGACACCTGAGCAACGCAAAGAACTGACCGACTTGGTGGTACGCGCCACCAAAACAGCATCGTGGACCGAAGCCTTGGCCAAGAACGCCTGGACCCCAGCGCTGCTGACCGGCAAAGAGTTTGAAGAATTTGTGGATTACGAATTTGCCAGCTTGCGCGCCACCATGCACCTGTCGGGCATGTTGTAGCCACAACGCTAGCTGTATACAAGCCCATGCCTATGCCCAAGCCCGTATCTGTTTCCAATCAAACTTTAGAAACCGCTATTGGAGTAGCCTGTGTGCTGCTGGGCGCAGGCATTGCAGTAGGCGCCAGCAGCCTGTCGTCTGAGGCGGGCTACGCAGGTGTAGGGCCCAACTTTTTGCCGTGGGTGGTGGCTGCGGTACTGATGCTGTGCGGTGCCGTGCTGGTATGGCAAGCGCGGGGTGCGGGCTTTGCACACCGCGACACGCCTGAGGGCGCAGCGCACGGCGATTGGGTTCCTTTTGCGTGGGTATCTGCAGGCATTTTGCTCAATGCCGCCACCATCACCACGGTAGGTTTTATATTGAGCTGCACTTTGTGCTTTGTCTTGGCGGTGCGCGGCTTTCACCTGTCGCAGGGGCGTGTGCCTGCAGGGCTGCGTGGTTGGCTGCGGGATGCTGCTATTGGCCTGTGCATTGCAGCACCCGTGTATTGGATGTTTACTAAATTGCTGGCCATTAACTTGCCTGGCTTGACCACTACCGGCTGGATATAAGCATGGATGTTCTTCAACAGTTGCTGGGCGGCTTTGCCACGGCCATTACGCCCATCAATCTGCTGTGGGCTTTTTTGGGCTGCGTGATCGGCACGGCGGTGGGCGTGTTGCCTGGCATTGGCCCCGCCGTTGCGGTGGCCATGCTGCTGCCCATCACCACCAAGGTTGACGTCACAGCGTCCATGATATTTTTTTCAGGCATCTACTACGGCGCCATGTACGGCGGCAGCACCACGTCGATTTTGCTGAACACACCCGGCGAATCCGGCTCTATGGTGACCGCCATGGAAGGCAACAAAATGGCCAAAAATGGCCGCGCAGGTGCGGCACTGGCCACTGCGGCCATAGGATCATTTGTCGCCGGCACGATTGCTACGGTAGTGGTCACCTTTGCCTCGCCTTTTATTGCTGAGCATGCTGTCAAGCTGGGGCCACCAGAATATTTTTTGCTGATGGTGCTGGCTTTTTGCACCGTCAGTGCGGTGTTGGGCAAAAGTGCGG
>JANNCO010000132.1:0-2642 GCA_031386655.1 Polaromonas sp.
CGCAGACCGGGGCGCATAGTCATAGCGCACGCTGCGTCGCAGGCAGTGAGGTCTATGCAACTAATCTTTTGAACCTGCTATGTCTGAATAGAGAACCAAGCAAAACCCACTCAACAGAACCGAAACGCACCAAACAAGTGCAGAACCTAACGCACCAATTCAGGCCCAGTTTTTGCACCAAACTTGTGCAATTCATCCAGCATCATCGGATAAGCCAGCGCAACGTCATCGGGCGGTCCCTTCACACCCAGCTCGATGTGCCGCCCATACTGCGGATGGTCCACACTGGGCAGGCTAAACACTTTGATGCCCGCAAAATCGGCTTCTAGGCGCACCATCAGCGGCGTCAGGGCCGCTTCCATCGCGCCAAAGACGATGACCGACTTTTCTACGTAGGCTGATTTGCGGTGCAAATGGGGGTACAGGTTGTCTAGCACCCATTCCACCATCGGCCACGCCATGATGGGGAACCCAGGCAAGAAGTAAATGCCCCCACGCTCTCCCGCTGCGCGAGATGCGCTGCCTGCCTGCACATAGAACCCAGGAATTTTGTTGTACGGGTTGGGGATAATCTGCGCCCCTGCGGGGAACACGCCCATGTTCAGGCGGTGCACATTGTCGGGGTGGTGGGGCTCGTAGGTGGTGCCCTGCTCTGCTGCCAGGTCTTGCATGCGCTGGCGAATCAGGGCCTCTGCCTGGGGGTGTAATTGCAGCGGCACGCCCAGCGCGGCAGCGGCACACTGGCGGGTGTGGTCGTCAGGCGTGGCGCCTATGCCGCCGGTGCTAAAGACAATGTCGCCACAATCCGCTACACGGTCAAAAGCACGTCTCAGGGTAGCGGTGATGCGCTGGGGCGAGTCGCCTACATATTCTGCCCAGTCCAGTGCGATGCCACGTGCAGCCAGTAGCGCGATAATCTTGGCCATGTGTTTGTCTTGGCGTTTGCCAGACAATATTTCGTCGCCGACGATGATGAGGCCAAAGCTGGGGGCGCTGGGGGCTATGGCTTTGGATGCAGCGCTGCATAATGTGGCGCTGCAAGAGACGCTAGATGTGGCGTGGGGTGCGGTATTAAATATAGGGTTTGCTGGGGTCGTCATGGGGTAGTGCTATCGCGTCTGGCTTAGGTAATACGTCTGTGGGCGCTTGGGTCATCTGCGCCAATGTGGGTTTGCTGGCATCCAGCACGGTTTGCTCCAGCCGCATTTTTTGCAACGCCGCCAGGCAGTAATGCGCAAACCACAGCGATGAGAAAGCAAACACCAGCGTGTAAATCCAAATGGCCACCACTACCAGTACCGGGGCAAAGACTAAAAACATCACGCCCGAGGCCCACAGCACAGTGGGCGCAGCGCCCAAATAGCCGCACACCACGCCTATGCCCAGCAGCGGCATGCGATGCTCTTTGATAACTTTGCGGCGTTCTTGCGGGCTGGCGTGATCGGCCAGCGCATCAAAGCTCATCACGCGGTAAGTCAGCCAACCCCAAATCAGCGGCGGAATAATCAGCACCAGCGGTGGAATAAACCACAGCGGAATAGACGCCAGCAGGGCTACCAAAGCCAGCACGGCAGAGCCTAGCGACCACAGCAAACTGGTAGTTAAACCATTGCCTTTTTTACGCTCCAACTTTTCAAAACGCCGCTCGCCTACCATCGACACCATGGCCGGCGTCATCATCAGCGCAACTGCCAATAAAGACACCACCACCAACACAGGCGTGGCCGCCATCACCACTACCAGCGGCGCTACGGCAGCTTTCAGCTTGCCAATGCCTATGCTATCTAGCCAGCTGAAAATACGCGCAGCCCAGTCACTGCCTGCCAGCGCGTCGTTCACCCGCAGCAAGGCTGCGTCCCAAAAGAAGTAACCCGTGCCCAGTGCCAGCACCACCATCACCAGCAAGGGCAGTATCGACAATGCGATCACACGCGGGTGCAGGCAATAGGCCGCTGCGCGCCAAAAAGCATCAAAAACTAGTTTCATGGGCAAAGCATACCGCGATTTAACGGCAGATTGGCAAGCCATTGAACCCGCGCCAAGCTGCAAAGTGCGAAAATAGCATGTTGCATCACTGTTGCTACAGCCACCACGGCTACCGCGCAACGCACATTTAATTTTTTGGAAACACCATGGACGCAGAACAAATCAACCAAATCGGCACCGCCCTCGCCGACCTGGCGGCACGCACGCTAGACCTTCGGGGGTATCTTTGACTACGAGTCCAAGCAACGCAAACTTGAAGACGTTAACGCTGCGCTAGAAGACCCGGCCGTATGGAGCGACCCCAAGCGCGCCCAAGAGCTGGGTAAAGAGAAAAAAGCGCTGGAAGGCGTGGTGCTGGTGATTGCCAACCTGGACAGCGAGATAGCCGATAACACCGAGCTGTACGGCATGAGCAAGGACGACAGCGACATCAACGGCTTGGCCACCATTGAAGCCGAAGTGGCCAAAATTGAAGCGACTGTTGCGCAGCTGGAGTTTCGCCGCATGTTCAACCAAGCGGCCGATCCCCTGAATGCTTTTCTGGACATTCAAGCCGGCGCGGGCGGCACCGAGGCCTGCGACTGGGCTAGCATGCTGCTGCGCCAATATTTGCGCTACGCCGAGCGCAAAGGTTTTAAAGCCACCATTGAAGACGA
>JANNCO010000150.1:0-2570 GCA_031386655.1 Polaromonas sp.
GGTGGGTGCCGACGGCGCTACACACGCAGGCGCGTACGACATTGCGTATTTGCGCTGCATTCCCAACATTAGCGTGGCCTGCCCAGCAGACGAGGCTGAGTGCCGCGCACTGCTGACCACTGCGTTCCAGCAAAACCATTCGGTGGCTGTGCGCTACCCGCGCGGTGCGGGTGCAGGGGTGCCCTGCGGCACAGACTTGACCCCGCTGCCTTTTGGCAGAGGTGAAGTGCGCAGAATGTCCGAAGGTAAAAAAATCGCTATTTTGAGCTTTGGCACCATGTTGTACCCCGCACTGCAAGCCGCCGAAAAGCTAGACGCCACCGTCGTCAATATGCGCTGGGCCAAACCACTTGACACAGAACTGCTGCGCGACATAGCCTCTACCCACGACAACCTGGTCACGCTGGAAGAAGGTTGCCTGATGGGTGGTGCAGGCTCGGCCGTGTTAGAAGCATTGCAGGTGCTGCAAATTAACAAATCTGTATTGCAGCTCGGCTTGCTAGATACTTTTATCGAGCATGGCGACCCTGCCAAACTACTGGCTTTGCAAGGCTTGGACTCAGCGGGCATTGAAGCGTCAATTCGCAATCGGTTTATGGTGGCCCAGCCAATATAAATAGGCCTAGTTTTAACGTATCTGGCTGAACATAGCGTAAAAAACTTCCAGCGGGGCCGTCTAGCCCCGCTGCAATTGCGTTGTGATTTTAATTAGCAGGGCCGCCAGGTGGAAAGTATTTTGCCAAAATCTTGTCCAGCTCAACTTGAGCCGCCTGGCCTTCCGCAGTGCCGTACTTATTTAACCAAACATAATGCCAGCCTTCGCCGTAAAGAGGGCTTACACCAGTGTTAATTTCTGAAACGGGCTTATTCAAGTAAATGCTTGCATTCAGCTTAAACGACGCATTGTCCATTGGGATAATGTTTTTGTAGCTCTTGATACGATCGTAAATAACCTTAGAAGGTTTCAGTCCCGCAGCATTGATTGCTCCTCTGAGCTTATCTGCTTCTATAGGTTGAATGCCCCAAAAGTGAATTAGCGGCGTCAGATCAACCCCTGCCGCTATCGATAATCGCAAAATGCGACTGTCATTTTTCTTCAAATCTATGCCTGCGTCGACTGCCTTCTTAGCGTAGACTCGATTTTCTTCGAGGTAAAACTTATCTAAATAATCCCAGCCACCAAACAGTGCTGCAATTTCGACATACTTGGCGTGACCACGTTCCTGGTATCTCGCCTCGTTGGTTTCAGAATATGAAGTATCCATGGGCTTGCCTGCTCTAAAGTTGGGCGTCACCATCCAATGAATAGCTGCTTGATTGCGACTAATGTTGGAGCCTCGACCTCTTGATTCTCCAAGCGCGGCGTCGAGGTCATTTTTATACACTCTGTTGGTCATTGCTACGTACAGTACATTGACAAATACCTCACCTTCCCCATCGAACTCATTAGCTAATTCTGCGTGGCCAAGTTCGTGAAGATCCAGGCTAGCAGCCCGTGCAGAGGCCAGGCCTGGCTCTAACATCCAGTATTTTTTATTGCCATCAGTGGCATCGTACGGCTTGTAAGCTCCGTTGTTACCATACGGATAGCCTATGCCTCCGGCGTCACTGTATAAAGAGGTGTCTACGATGTTGTACATAACGTAGTTGTTTCTCATCCTGTTATGGCCTAACAGGTCTGATAAAACGTCCATCCGAGCATCCCAGTCTTTCATCAATGCGACCGGGTCCTCGTATTTGTAAATCCAGCTGGTGGGCAGCGTCATCATGTATTTGTCGCTCACAAAGTCAGCCCATGGTGCAGGATTGTTCCGTTGAGTCTCTTTCCATTGCTGCAGCGTAGTTTTGTTCAGCTCTGTGGCGGAAAACAATGGCGCAGGCACAGCATTTTTAATTGTGACCAGCACATTTTTGCCAGCATCGGCTAGGTAGGGTACATTGATATAGATACCACCACCGTTGGGATTGGCGATCTCGGTCACAGTGTTAACAATAGGGAATATATTGGTGACCTGATAAGGCCGCTCAATGGTGCTTTTTATTAATTTATCATGAATGTGCGCACCTACCTGAACGGTAAAGCCTTTATTGACCATAGACGCAGGCACTGTCACTTTGGCAACGTCGCCAGCGGCTAAATAATAGCCGGTAGGCCGACGTACGATGTACTGAGAGTAAGCAGTACGAATTTCCAAGTCTTTAGGCACTGTGGCATTGACGTTAACTGAATAACTCTTGCAGGGATCAGCCTTAGCCTCAGCCTTGACTTTGCCTGGAAAATAACTAGCGCTGTTGAATTTTCTGCCAGCCAGTACATCTTTGTATTTTGCCAAATTGGCTGGCGTAAATGCCGTGTTGTGGATGCCTTGCTGTATGGTTAAAACTGTACGATCAATATCTAGGTCATCATTGACAAGATATTCATTTTGAAAGCCTTTTTCGGTTTTCTTATTCAGAAAAAGTGCACCGCCGCGCATTTTCTCGTAAGCCGCAATGACTGAGAAAGCTTGGAGTAGGGCTTCTTTACTTTCAACTACACCGTACATGGTTTGTTTAAGGCGCTCGTTTTG
>JANNCO010000152.1:0-3603 GCA_031386655.1 Polaromonas sp.
TGCAGGGGACAAGAAATTTAGATGTCTGAGCGCAAAGCGCGAGGCTCGTTATTTCCCCCGGAATGCGTACCGCAGATGCTTGCCCGCAGGGCCCGTGGTTCGGGTGGCGATAGGGCTGCGCCACAGCCGGGCGCGCTCTAATACAACGACCTAATCAACGTGAAAAAACAGCCTAAAAAGCACTTCAAACGGCATTTTTAGCAGCAAAACAGCCCACTAACCCAAGTAAATCCTGCTCAAGCAGCTATTTAATCAATAGCACATGGGATTGGCAACACTAATATCCACTGCACATCAAAAGCCCAATTAAGCAACCGTTAATGCGCTGCACGAATCATGTCGGCGGCTTTTTCGGCTATCACTACCGTTGGCGCGTTGGTGTTGCCGCTGACGATACGCGGCATGATGGAGGCGTCTACTACGCGCAAACCTTGCACGCCTTTCACGCGCAGTTGCGCGTCAACCGGGTCGTGGTCGGTCGGGCCCATGCGTACGGAGCCTACGGGGTGGTAAATGGTGTCGGCCTTGTCGCGGATCACTGCTTCAATTTGTGCATCGGTCACGGCCTTGGCGGTGGTGTCCAGCTCGCGGCCACCGTACTGCGCCAAGGCGGGTGATTTCAAAATAGCACGCATGTGTTTAAAGCCGCGCACCATGCGGGCCATATCGTCTGGGTGCGATAAAAAGTTCGGATCAATCAGCGGGCTTATTGCCATGTCACGGCTTGCCAGTTTCACGCTGCCCCGGCTCTTGGGTTGCAGCAAGCACACGTGGCATGAATAGCCGTGGCCAAACGTTGGCTTGCGGCCATGGTCTACCAGCTTGCCAATGACAAAGTGCAATTGCAAATCAGGTGTGGCCTCGCTCGGCTGGCTTTTGATAAACCCGCCTGCTTCGGCAAAATTAGTAGTCAGCATGCCACTGCGCTCTTTGCGCCACTGCATGATGCCTTGCAGCGCATGCCACAGGCCAGTGGGTGATACGCCAAACAAATCAGTCAGCTTGGGAGCGTCTACCACTTGCACAATGTCTGGATGGTCGTGCAAATTCTGGCCCACGCCGCTGCTGGCATGCACAACAGGAATGCCCAGTTGTTGCAAATGCTCTGCTGGCCCCACGCCAGAGGCCATCAACAGCTGCGGGCTTTGCAGAGCCCCTGCGCACAGCAGCACCTCACGCGCTGCGCGTACCTCATGCGTTTGACCGCCTTGGGTGTAGGCCACGCCCACGGCACGCTGGCCTTCAAACACAATTTTGGTGGTCAACGCGTTGGTGATGACCTGCAAATTACTGCGCGCTGACCCGGGCTGGATGTGGGGCGTGAGGTACCCTTTGGCGGCGCTCCAGCGCTCGCCGTTTTTATGGGTTACCTGGTACATGCCCACACCTTCTTGTGTGGCACCGTTAAAGTCAGGGTTGCGTGGGTAGCCGGCCTGCACGCCTGCCTCAATAAAGTCGGGGCCAAAGCGGTTGGGGCTGCGCAGGTCCATCACATGCATGGGGCCACTGCGGCCGTGCCACTGGGCAAAGTCGCTGCTGGCTTGGTGTTGGTCGCTACTGGCTAGGCGCTGGTTAGTCTCTGAACTTTTAAAGTAAGGCAGCAGGTCACTCCAGCCCCAGCCTGCGTTGCCCTCAGCGGCCCAATGGTCGTAGTCAGTTGCCTGGCCACGTATGTAGCACATAGCGTTAATTGAGCTGCTGCCGCCCAGCACTTTGCCGCGCGGCTGGTAGCCTGTGCGGCCATTCAAGCCCGCTTGGGGCGTGGTTTCAAAGCGCCAATTGTCGTTGCCCATTTGCGCCATCACCGCCAAGCCCGCGGGGCAATGGATAAGCACTGATTTATCTGCCGGGCCAGCTTCCAGCAAACACACTTTAACGGATGGGTCTTCGCTTAAACGGCCCGCCAATACGCTGCCGGCAGACCCAGCGCCGATGATGATGTAGTCAACCATTTTTTATTCCCGAATGAAACTGTTTCTTGCCAGCTAAAAAATGCTGCTGGCGATCTACATTAAAAAATGTATAGAAATCAGTATCGCAGGCGCTGGGCCCACGCAGCACAGTAGTCACCCGTAAAAACTGCTTTTTAGGGACGCACCCCTAGCGAAAACACCTCTTTTAGCGCAGCCCGTCCAGCGTAGTGGGGTATTGCAATGTCACGCGCAGCTCAGTGCGCATGCGGGTATTTACTAGGCGGCGTGATTCGCTCATAAAACTCAGCAGCATCAACGGCAACTGGTCTTGCGCTGTGCTGCGCGCTACCCGGGGTGGGCGCGGTATGCCGTACAAATCTGCGGCTTGGTCAAAATAATCGCCCATTTTCAGCTGGCTGTTGTCGCTTACATTCACCACGCGTTGTGGTTTGCCGCGCCACAGCGCAGCAATGCAGGCGCGCGCTAAATCGTTGGCATGGATATGGTTGGTGTACACATCATCCTGGGCCTGCAGCACGGGCGTGCCCTTGCCCAGGCGCGTGCGCGGCGTGCCGCCATCGCGGTCTTGCGCGTAAATGCCCGGTATGCGCAAAATGCTGGCGCGCACCCCCGCGCGGCCCAAAAGACGCACAGATTGTTCGGCGTCCACCCGGCGCTGCGCACGCGGCGTGTGCGGTGCTACGGGGCGCGACTCGCTCACCCAGTCGCCAGCGCAGTCACCGTAGACGCCGCTGGTTGAGCCATACACCAAGCTGCTGGGCAAGCTGCGCCGCCGCAGTGTGTGTACCAGGCGTTGCGTGCGCGGGTCGCGCCACCACTGCGCCTGGTTGTCTGTGGGGGGCGGTGCCAAGTGCAGCACATGGGTGGCCAGGCCGGCTAGGCGGGCCAAGCTGGCAGCATCGTCTAAGTTACCCACCAAAGGCACAATGCCCGCAGCGCGTAGCACAGGCGCCCGCGCGGGCGATGAGGTCAGCGCCAACACGCGCACAGCCTGGGGCAGCGCACGTACCACACGCAAGCCTACGTCGCCACAGCCCACAATCAATAAGCGTGGTTGACGAAAGCGCCTGGGCAGTGCGCCTAAAGGAGATTGATTTGAAGGCAAAATACAGTCTGCATAGTAAGTAACGCCCAAGCATACCAAGCTACGGCGGTACGCAACGTTTTATAGTGCGATTTAAAAACAGCGCATTTGTTTCAGGAAACCTATCCCATGGCATTTACCGTCACCGTGCAGCCCAGTGGCCGCAGCTTTACTGTTAACCCCGACCAGGCTATCTTGGCCGCTGGCATTGCCCAAGGTATTGGCATGCCCTACGGCTGCAAAGATGGGGCTTGCGGCTCGTGCAAGTGCAAGAAGCTTGAGGGCGACATCGTGCAAGGCACGCATCAAGTCAAAGCGCTGTCAGTTGATGAAGCCGCGCAAGGTTTTATTTTGACCTGCTGCGCAACGGCCTTGTCTGACGTGGTGCTGGAGTCACGCAACGTGACTGACGAAAGCGCCTTTCCCATCAAAAAAATGCCCACTCGCGTGGCCAGCCTGGCCAAAGCGTCGCATGACGTGATGGTGGTGCGCCTGCAGTTGCCAGCGGCTGATGTTTTCAAATACCACGCGGGTCAGTATGTTGAATTCATGTTGGCGGGTGGTGCCAGGCGCGCTTACTCCATG
>JANNCO010000289.1:0-3991 GCA_031386655.1 Polaromonas sp.
CCTTTGCCGTTTGACCTGCTTGTGTAGTCTGACGAATGGCCCCGATGTGCGAGCGCAGCTCATGCACGATGTCGCTGAACTCCTTGGTGTAGGTCAGTTCCAGGTCACGCGGGCGGGGTAAATCAATGTCGCGTTTGACGACAAATCGGCCTGGGCTTTTGCTCATCACATACACGGTGTCAGCGAGAAAAACAGACTCGCGCAGGTCGTGCGTGACCAGAATCACATTGAATTTCTGCTCAGTCCATAAGTCGCGCAGGATGCACCAAAGCTCCTCGCGGGTGAACGCATCCAGCGCGCCGAACGGCTCGTCCAGCAGCAGCATTTTGGGTTCATGGATCAACGCGCGGCAAATGCTGGCGCGTTGTTGCATGCCACCCGACAGCTGCCAGGGAAATTTTTTCTCGTAGCCGCCCAAGCCCACAGTTTCCAGTAACTTGGAGGCCCGTGCTGCGTATTCTTTGCGTTTAGCTTTGAAGTTACTGCGATACGGCTCAACAATTTCCAGCGGCAGCAGCACATTGTCCAAAGTAGTGCGCCACGGCAACAGCGAGGGCGCTTGAAAAGCCATACCGCTGATTTTGAGTGGCCCTGTGACGGGTGCACCATTGATTTTGATGCTGCCCCTGCTGGGCATTTTTAAACCTGTGGTCAACTTCATGAAGGTAGATTTGCCACATCCTGACGGCCCAACGATAGCGATAAATTCCCCCGCACCCACCTTGAGCGTAATGTCTTCTACAGCGAAATTGTTTTGCGCTAGCAATTCATCGTTGTAGGCCAGCCAGACGTTTTGAAAATCTACAAATGGTGTAGACATGTGGGCAGAAGAAATCATCGTCTTGTCGTTAAATTTTTAATAAAATAGTGTTTTCATGCCGTAGATGCTGCTCAAGAAGCTATTAAATTAGTAGCAATTAGTATGTATGTAAAACCTCCATGACAGAGGCATCAGCGTTTACTTCTTCGCTGCAGGCAGCACATTTAAATCGGCTGCACTGGGCAGAAAGCTGGCGTTCCACACGGCCTCTGGCATGACACGGGTTTTGGTGTTGAAGGCGTCTGACACTTGGCTGGCCATCAAACTCAAGCGGCCAGGCACTACTTGACCAAAGCCTTCGGTGCGGGCGTCGGGGCTGTTAATGGCGGTGTCAATAGCCAGCTGAAAGCGGCGGGTCTCCAGCTCGGTGTTGATGATGCCGTCGCGGGCTTTGACAAATTCTATGGCCGCCTTCGGGTTGGCCATGGCTTCTTTAGCACCTTTGGCAAAAGCAGCTAAGAATGCTTTGACCGCAGCGGGGTTGTCTTTGATGAGCTTGGGTGAGGCGATGATGGCGTTGTCATACAGCTTCACGCCATTAGTGGCGTAGGGCATGACGATCACGTCGTCGGCTTTCACACCGCGTGCTTCCAAGTTAAGCAGGCTGGTAAAGGTAAAGCCGGTGATGGCGTCTACATCGCCGCGGGCTAGCATTGTCTCGCGCAGGGGCGGGTCCATGCTGGTCCATTGCACGCCGGTGACTTGGTTGGCCTTGGCAAAGATAGGAAAGCTGCGGCGGCCTGCGTCAAACAAAGGCGCGCCCAGCTTTTTGCCATTCAAATCGGCAATGGTTTTAATGCCTGATTTTTTAAGCGCCATCACCGACGCTGGCGTGTTGTTGTACACCATCATCACCGCCACGGGCTTATTCGGCGCGTCTGGGTTGTTGGCATGAAACTCCATCAAAGCGGCGATGTCGGCAAATCCCATGTCGTACGTACCCGAGGCTACGAGCGTGACCGCGCCGCCCGAGCCGTTGCCATCATCGACGGTAACGTCTAATTTGGCATCTTTAAAGTAGCCTTTGGCTGTCGGGGTAAGAAACAGCGCAGACGGGCCTTCAAAGCGCCAATCCAGCTGAAATTTGGTGGGTGTAGATTGCGCATGCGCTGCGCCACAAGTGAGTCAAACAACGATAGCGGCTGCGCTGAGCGCAATGTGAACGAACTGACGGGTTTTCATGGGAGTTCCGATAAATAAATAAACAAAAATTACTGCGCAATAACGTGGATGCAACCAAAGACGATGCCAACGCAAACCCTGAATAGGCTATTGCACTACTGGTCAGGCGCATGGCTCTGCACCTTTCAACCAGACTCCCTGAAAGTGGTATCACTGATAAAAATTACATTCTTCTATGCACCCTTATTGCAAAAGATCGGCCAAGCTGCGGGCAATCACTTTGGTAGCGCGGCGCAGGTCTTCCAAATGCAATCTTTCATCCGCACGTTTAGCGTGGCTTTCCAGCACGGTACGCGGCCCTGCGCCGTAGATTACACCGGGAATACCGTGGGCGCTGTACAGCCGCACATCGGTGTACAGCGGTGTGCCCATAGCGGGAATCTTCTCGCCAAATATGATTTCCCCGTGTTTTTGCAGCGCATGGACCAATGGCTGGTTACCAGGCAGTGGCTGCATGCTGCCAGCCAGCAGCAGCCGCTTGATGTCAACAGTGATGTCGGGGTAGGTGGCGGCGGCGTCGGCAATGACTTGGCGAATATGGGCCTCTACTTCTGCGGGCTTTTCCTCGGGGATCATGCGGCGGTCTAGTTTGAAGCTGACTTTGCCAGGCACCACGTTGGTATTGGTTCCGCCCTCAATACACCCAATGTTCAGGTACGGGTGGCTGATGCCTTCCACCTGGCTGGTAATGTGTTTGTAGGCGGCGTTTTGGCTGTACAAAGCATTCAAAATTTTTACCGCGCCTTGCAACGCGTCTACGCCCGTATGCGGGATGGCGGCGTGGGCCATTTTGCCGTGCACGGTGACTTCCAGTTGCAGGCAACCGTTGTGCGCGGTGATCACCTGGTAGCTAAAGCCTGCGGCAATCAGCAAATCAGGGTGGGTCAGGCCGTTGCGCAGCAGCCAGCCTGGCCCCAGTTCGCCGCCAAATTCTTCGTCGTAGGTAAAGTGCAGCTCGATTGCACCTTGGCTGGGTGGGGCTGCGGCTTCTAATGCGCGGACGGCAAACGTGTACGTAGCAAAATCGCTTTTGCTCACGGCGGCTGCGCGGCCGTAGATGGTGCCGTCCACTATCTCGCCGCCGTAGGGGTTGTGGGTCCAGCCTTCGCCTGGGGGCACTACGTCGCCATGGGCGTTCAGGGCAATGGTTTTGCCGGTGCCTTTGCTATGGGGTGCACCGTAGGGGCGTCGTACGATCAGGTTAGTGATGGATTGCAGGCCGTGGTGGGCCAACTCGCCCGCGCTGGGGCTGTGCTTTTCGGCGTGCATGCCAAAGGCTTCCAGCAGCACGGCCGTGCGCTCGGCATGCGGTGTGTTATGGCCTGGCGGCGTGTCGGTGGGCACTTGAATCAGCGCCTGCAAGAAGGCAACTTCCTCGTCAAAGTGCGCGTCAACCCACGCGTCGATTTTTTCGTAATCGGTCATATCTGTTCTTGGGCTAAAAGGGTCAGCAGGTTTTGAAAAGCTTGCACAGCCAGTTGCATATCATCGTTGGTGGTGCTCTCCAGCGGGTTGTGGCTGATGCCGCTGTTTTCGCCGCGTACAAACAACATGGCTTGGGGCATGATTTCGTGCAACTTCATGGCGTCGTGGCCTGCGCCGCTGGGCATACGGTGGATGGGCACGCCGCACTTTGCCACAGCGCTTTCCCAGCGGGCTTGCCATGCGGCGTCGCTGGGAGCGGCAGCGGCGCGCAAGGTTTCTTCGGCTGTATATTGCAGGCCACGTTTGTCGCAGATGCCTTCCAGCTGGGCCAGCACATCTTGCACCAGTTGGTTGCGCTGCGCATCATTCGGTGCGCGCATGTCCAGGCTGAACTTGCAACACCCCGGCACTACGTTGACCGAACCATTGGGCACCTGCAGCATGCCGATAGTGGCTACCGAGCATCCATGGGGTGACGAATCGTCTTGCGTAGCACGCTGCTCCAGGTACAGCGACAGCTCGGCTACCGCGGCAGCCGCGTCACGCCGCCGGTTCATGGGCGTA
>JANNCO010000160.1:0-12941 GCA_031386655.1 Polaromonas sp.
CTTGTGTCCATGCATTGGCTCTTTGTTTGCCTTGGACGGGAGGTGTGGATCGAGCTCCCCTGCGGCAAGGCATGGTGTCGTTGTTTACCTTGGACGGGCGGCGTGACATGTCGCTGCAAAAAATCTCCGCGAACACACGCGCCAGGTAGTAGTTATCTAGGGTTGGTGGGCCGCGCCTCGCTACAATTTTTTCATCGACACGCTCACACCGCTCACCCTGGTGGATGTGGTAGTTTGAAGGCACGCGGTGCAAACTTATTGTGTGAAAGGTCAGAGTGAACGACACCGCCGCGTGTGGCTTATTCAAACAGCGTGACTAATTTTGCGTGCCACTTCTAGCCCACTACAAGCGACCGGCTGTGGCGCAGCCCTGTCGCCACCGATTCGAGCCCCGGGCTCGAGGAACGCAAATGCAGGGGATCAGAAATTTAGATGTTTGAGCGCAAAGCGCGAGTTTCTAAATTTCCCCCGGAATGCGTACCGCAGATGCTTGCCGAAGGCCCGGGGTTCGGGTGGCGATAGGGCTGCGCCACGGCCGGGCGCGTACTAGAACAACGAACCAATCAACGCGAAATAAACCACGCAAATACCACTTCAAACAGCATTTTTAAGAGCAAAACAGCCCACTAACCCAAGTAAAACCTGCTCAACCAGCTATGAAATTAATAGTAAATGCAAATGCAGTCATTTAACTTTTCCATGCTGCCCAACGCGCCAGGCGTTCAAACGCCATGTCTACCACGATAGCCAGCATGCCCACCAGCAACGCGCCTTGCACTACATAGGCAGTGTTAAATCCGCTTAACCCCACAATGATAGGTGAGCCTAACGTTTTGGCGCCTACTGTTGACGCGATGGCTGCGGTACCTATGTTGATGATCACCGACGTACGCACGCCAGAGATCCATACTGGCAAAGCCAATGGCATTTCTACCTGCCAAAAACACTGCCAAGCCGACATGCCCATGCCGTTGGCTGACTGGCGCACGGCGATGGGAATGGCTTTAAGACCTGCAACGGTAGCCTGCAATATGGGTAGCAAGCCGTACAACGCCAGTGCAAACAGCGCTGGCGTCTCGCCAAAGCCCACTATGGGCACAGCCACAGCCAGTACGGCCACAGGCGGGAAGGTTTGGCCTATAGATACCAAGGCTTGCACAATGGAGCTGAAAGCATGGCCTGCTGGGCGGGTGACAAATACGCCAGCAGCTGTGCCCACCACCACTGCAGCCAAGCTAGACAACCCAACCAGTTTGCAGTGCTGCCACAGCAGCTGGGCAAACGGTTCTTGCTGGTATACCGGGCGTTCCAGCGCGGGGAACACACTGGCAAACAATGGCTGTGAATGCGGTAAATAAACCACCAGCGCCGCCAGTAGCAAAACAGCCCACAGCAGCCGATCACGCCACGGGCGCCAGCCTGCCAGCGGTGCAGAGGGCAGGGCAGGCAGTATCGTCATGCGTAGTGTCATGCTGGCATCATGGCGTCACGGTGGCACGGTGCGGTTGCGCCATAGCCACGGCTTGCGCGGCATCGCCACTGTGGACACCTGTCGTTCTAAAAATATCCATGGCGTGCAAGACGCCAGCATGCAGGCCTGAATCGTCTTGCACGTTCACCTGGTCAATCTGCAGCATCGCCATCATCGACACCGCCTCGCGCAGGCTGGTATGCAGAGGCAGGCTTGGGCCTGGACCTGGTAGGGCAGCTTGTGCACGTGCCAAGTGCTGTACCTGCTGCAGCGACAGCAGCTTGATACCCATGTCACTGCGCCCCACAAAATTCACTACAAAGTCGTTTGCAGGATGAACCAAAATATCCATGGGTGAGCCTGCCTGCACCACACGGCCTTGGTCCAGCACCACAATTTTCGTGGCCAGCAGCAAAGCCTCGTCTATGTCGTGCGTTACCAGCACAATGGTTTTGCCAGATGTCTGGTGCACACGTTTGATTTCTTGCTGCAAAGCCGCCCGCGTGGCGGGGTCCAGCGCGCCAAAAGGTTCGTCCATCAGCAGCACATCAGGGTCTGCTGCCAGGGCGCGGGCCACACCAATGCGCTGCTGTTGCCCGCCCGACAGCTGGTGCGGATAGCGCGTGCGGTACAGCGCAGGGTCCAGCTGAAAAAGCTCAAGCAGCTCAGTGACGCGGTTGTTAATGGTCGGTTTATCCCAGCCCAGCATGTGGGGCACCGTAGCAATATTGCGCTCTACAGTCCAGTGTGGAAACAAGCCTACCGATTGAATGGCGTAACCCATGCGCAGGCGCAAGTCGCGTACTTTGAATTTGTAAATCTCTTCGTTGTTGAATAAAATTTTGCCTGCATCATGGGGCTCCAGCCGGTTGATCATTTTTAAAATAGTGGATTTACCCGAGCCTGATGCACCAATCATTACCACAAATTCACCGCGCGCAATGTGCAGGTTAAGCCCGTCGATCACTCGCACGCCATCGTACGATTTGCCAATATTGATAAATTCAATCATGCGGGTGCTGCGGTGTGTGCCGCTGTGTGTGATGCGGTAGGTGCTGCGATAGGTGATGTGTCGCCCAGAGGCTGGGCCAG
Organism: Polaromonas sp.; assembly: GCA_031386655.1. Lineage (GTDB taxonomy): Bacteria > Pseudomonadota > Gammaproteobacteria > Burkholderiales > Burkholderiaceae_C > JAAFIP01. The sequence continues at coordinate 2,564 of JANNCO010000160.1, forward strand.
CTTGACCAAAATTTTGAATGCCGCATCGACCAGCACTGACAACGCCACAATGGGCAGTACGCCCAGCAAAACCAGGTCTTGTGCGCTGCTGAACAACCCCTCAAACATAATAGCCCCCAGCCCACCCGCACCAATCAGCGCCGTAACCGATGCCAAGCCCACTGCCGACACCGTAGCCGTGCGCACCCCGCTGAGCAGCACAGGCAACGCCAGCGGAAGCTGAACCTGCGTAAATACCCCCATGGGAGACATGCCCATACCGCGTGCAGCATTGACCACGCCAGAGGGCACCTGCTCCAGCCCGGCCAAGGTGCCGCGCACCACAGGCAGCAGTGCGTACAGCATAAGCGCTATCACGCCTGGCGCGACACCTACCCCGCTAATGCCTGCTTTGGCCAGCGCGGGAAACGCAGCTGCCAGCCAAGCCAGCGGTGCCATCAACAGGCCAAACAACGCAATGGACGGAATAGTTTGAATGACGTTAAGCACTGGAAATATAGATTGCTGCGTAGCGCGTGCTCTGTGTGTCCACCAGCCCAACGGTATACCGATCAAAACAGTGGGCACCATGGCCAGCGCCACGATCAGCCCATGCTGCACCACGGCTGTGCCAAACATCTCGGTGCGATTGGCATACTCTTTCATGATCGACAAATCATTGCACCAGCCAGACCACAGCATCCAAACCACTGGCAGCATGGTGGCTGCCAACAGCCCCGTGCGAACGCGCAGCCCTACTTGCAAACGCAGCAAAGCGTCTTGCACTGCTAACCACAGCATGACCATCAATACCCACCATGCACCGCCAAGCGATGTGCGTGCGTAAGGTGTTTGTGTGCTGGCAATATAGCTGGCGTATGCAGCTGCGGTAGCCAGCAGCATCGCCATTAGGGCAGTTGCTACGCCTGTCTGCGCCCAAAGCAAGATTTTATGAGGCTTACACCAGCACGATAGCCCCAGCATCGCCAGCAGCACCAAAACTAATACACCCAGTACTGTGTTGGGGCCTTGCAGCAATGACCATAAATAAACGGGCTCGCCCGACACCATGCGGTTGGGTGCCACACGTAAATACGGTAGCCAAACCGCACCTGCCAACGCACACAGCGACAGTACCGCGCTCACAGGGTTCAATTGCCATCCAAGCCGCATAAGAATTTTGCAGGCCGCTACAGACCACCAATTACTTGATAAGCCCTTTGGACTTCAAGAATTCGCCAGCGACCTTTTTGGCATCTTGCCCTTCTATTTGGATTTTGGCATTCAGGGCTTGCAGCGTAGCGCCGTCCAGTGCCTTGAAAACGGGCTCCAGCGCAGTCCTGATTTTGGGGTTCTTAGCCAGCACTTCTTCGCGCACAATCGGTGCCGGGGCATAAATGGGTTGCACCGATTTTGTGTCCTCCATGATGACCAGGCCTAATGCCGCGACAGGCCCATCGGTACCATAGGCCATGGCAGCGTTCACCCCCGAGGTTTTTTCGCCCGCTGCGCGAATGGTGGTGGCTGTGTCGCCACCTGCCAGCGTCAGAATTTGCTCTGGCTTAAGCTTAAATCCGTAAGCTGTCTGGAATGCAGGCAATGCGTCAGACCGTTCGACAAACTCGGCAGATGCTGCCAGCTTGAACTGCCCACCGCCGCTGATCCATTTGCCCAGGTCGTCCAGTGTTTTAAGCTTGTTGGCCGTGGCAATATCTTTGCGCACAGCAATGGTCCAAGTGTTGTTGGCAGGCGCGGGTTCTAGCCACACGATTTTGTTTTTTGCCAAGTCGAGTGTTTTAACGCGCTCGTAGCCTGCCTTGGCGTTTTTCCACGCTGCATTGGACTCTTCGGCAAAAATAAAGGCCCCATTGCCTGTGTATTCTGGATAGATATCGATCTCGCCTGCGGTGATAGCGCCGCGCATGATTTTGGTGTTGCCAAGTGCTGTTTTATTTTCCACTTTTATGCCATTGGCTTCAAGCGCCAGCACCAGCATGCTGCCCAGCAGTTTGCCCTCAGTGTCGATTTTTGAGCTGACTTTCACAGGTGCTGTTTGCGCCCATGCGCTGCTGGTGAGCAATATGCCAGCCAAAGCAACCAGGGATCTGCGTTGAATAGTGTTCATGGAGTTTTCCTTTTCATCGGTTTCGTGTGTCGCTGCAAATATGTGTGCAGCGCATACATATGGATAGTTAGCATTCCAAATTACTAATCCGACATACAAGCGTACTGTGAAACTACCCAGTTTTATCAAACTAGGGCAACCAAGCGGTAACCGCTGGCAACCGCACGCGGCTTTGTCCCACAGGGGCGTGCGCGGCATCCCTACAGCGATGAAACTAGCTTGCCCACACGCCCCAGCTTGTTAAAACTCTACGATAAAACATTAATTTTAAGGATGTGAAGTATGAAATTTTTAACTAAGTGCCTGTTGGTTTGCGTTCCCGTGGTGGGACTGGCAGCTTGTGGCGGTGGTGATACCGAAGACCGGCTTGACGTTGCCGACCCTACCGTGCGTTTTGTGCATGCATCGCCACTAGCGCCCAATGTGACGTTGTTCCGTAACAATACTGCACAAGCAGATGCTACCAATACCGCCTACAAGTTTGCATCCAATTATTTTGATGTTCAAACCGAGACTTCACAATGGTCTGTCAAAACCGCGCAAGGTAACGCAAGCTTGGGCGATATTTCCATAGATGCCAAACGTGGCAATAAATACACGATTGTTGCATTGCCGTCGTCCAACACAGAAAACAGCATTTACGAAATTCGCGACCCCTACAACAAGTCTCTTACCAGCGACAAAGCCAAGGTGCGCGTTATGAATGCATCGTTCAATGCCAACAATATTGACTTGTACCTAAACACACCTGGCACAGATATCTCGGCTGCTGGCGTAACACCCGTTATCGCTGCTACAGCGTACAAAACCTCGGGCCCAGCCACTGGCAATGACTCGCTGGATATTGCAGGCGGTAACTACCAGATTGCCATTACTGCAAGCGGCACTAAAACAGTGCTGTTCAAGGGCACTGTCAATATTGAAAACAACAAAGATGTCTTGCTGTTGACGGTGCCCGGCTCGCTACTGCCAGGTGCTGTTAAAACGCTGATGAAAATTGAAGGCATAGCCGGTACTACTGAGCTTGCTGGCAATTAAATCTAACCTGTAAGTCGCATCAACTTGCCGATAAAAAAGGCCGCGCTGGTTGCCCAGCGCGGCCTTTTCGCATTCTAGGGCAGCATGTTGACTGCTGCGACGGTGGTAGCCGCCTGATGTCTTACGGCTTTTTCAGCTCGACTTTGTCAGCGGTAGCGCCCGAGTCGGCAGGCTTGGCATTTGCGGCCGTTGACGCAGAGCCTGCTGCTACGCCCGATACGGCAGCCGTGGGTGTTGCCAAGGTTGCGGTATTGGCTTTGCCGCCATGAATCGACATCATCAAAGGCACAATAAGCAAGGCCACGATATTGATAATTTTGATCAGTGGGTTGATCGCAGGGCCTGCGGTGTCTTTGTAGGGATCGCCTACCGTATCGCCTGTGACAGCCGCCTTGTGCGTATCAGACCCTTTGCCGCCATGGTTGCCGTCCTCGATGTACTTTTTGGCGTTGTCCCACGCACCGCCGCCGGTACACATGGAGATCGCTACAAACAAACCCGTGACGATAGTACCCATCAACAAGCCGCCCAAGGCCGCGGGGCCCAGTACCAAGCCCACCACCACAGGTGCCACCACGGGCAGCAATGATGGAATCATCATTTCCTTGATGGCCGCAGTGGTCAACATGTCCACCGCAGTGTCGTATTCAGGTTTGCCTGTGCCGTCCATGATGCCTTTGATGTCGCGGAACTGGCGACGCACCTCGACCACCACGGCACCCGCAGCGCGGCCCACGGCCTCCATCGCCATGGCACCAAACAAGTAAGGAATCAAACCACCGATAAACAAACCAATGATGACCATAGGATTAGACAAGTCAAAAGTAATGGCGTTGCCGTAGGCTTCCAGCTTATGTGTGTAGTCGGCAAACAGCACCAACGCTGCCAGGCCTGCAGAGCCAATCGCGTAGCCCTTGGTCACCGCTTTGGTGGTGTTGCCCACAGCGTCCAGTGGGTCGGTCACGTCGCGTACGCTTTTGGGCATTTCAGCCATCTCGGCAATACCGCCGGCGTTGTCGGTGATGGGGCCATAGGCGTCTAGCGCCACCACAATACCAGCCATGCTGAGCATAGAGGTAGCTGCAATGGCAATGCCGTACAGGCCTGCCAATTTAAACGCGACGTAAATAGCAGCGCACACAAAAATCACCGGCCAAGCAGTCGAACGCATCGACACACCCAAGCCCGCAATAATGTTGGTGCCATGGCCCGTGGTGGACGCTTGCGCAATGTGCTTGACGGGTGCGTACTGTGTGCCGGTGTAGTACTCAGTAATCCACACCAGTGCGCCAGTCAGCACCAAGCCTACGATGCATGTACCAAACAAACCCGTGTGTCCCACCATACGGCCATCGCTGAGCGTGATGCCTTGGGGGAACATGTTGGAGGTAACAAAGTAAAACGCCACTAGCGACAAAATGCCCGCTACCGCCAAACCTTTGTACAGCGCTGGCATCACGTTCTTCATGCCTGGCGATGCCTTGACAAAAAAGCAGCCAATAATCGACGCCACAATCGACACTGCGCCCAGCATCAGCGGGTATAGCACGGTATTGGCGCCACCACCACTGACCAGCAATGTGCCCAGCACCATGGTGGCTATCAAAGTGACAGCATAGGTTTCAAACAAGTCGGCCGCCATGCCTGCGCAGTCGCCCACGTTGTCGCCTACGTTGTCGGCAATCACTGCAGGGTTGCGCGGGTCGTCTTCGGGGATACCGGCTTCTACCTTGCCCACCAGGTCTGCACCCACATCAGCGCCTTTGGTAAAAATACCGCCGCCCAAGCGTGCAAAGATAGAAATCAGCGATGAGCCAAACGCAAAGCCTATGAGCGGGTTAAGTTTGGCTGCCGTCGGCGCGCCATCGGGCACCAAAAACCAGTAAAAGGCTGTGACGCCTATCAAGCCCAATCCCACCACCAACATGCCGGTAATTGCGCCACCGCGAAACGCGACTTGTAATGCCGGCGCTATACCTTTAGTAGCTGCTTGAGCAGTACGCACGTTGGCTCGCACCGAAACGTTCATGCCGATAAAGCCGCAGGCACCTGACAGAACAGCGCCAATAATAAAGCCCACTGCCGACATGCGGTCTAAAAATATGCCAATCAAAATGGCCAAAACGATGCCCACCACCGTGATGGTTTTGTACTGCCGTGCCAGATAGGCACCTGCACCGGTTTGGATAGCCGCTGCAATTTCTTGCATACGTGCATTGCCAGCGTCTTGGGAAAGAATCCAGCCACGTGCCCAGAAGCCGTAGCCCACGGCAATAAAGCCGCATACCAGCGCAATAATCAGCGCAGAGTTGCCAGTCATAAACAGAATCTCCTTTTAGTTTTGACGAAGAGGGTAACCAACGCTTTGTTTGCCTTTGGCACCCGCTGCGTTGCTTCCTCATCCCCAACTTGCCCTGAACGGGCGGAGACAATTGGCCAACCGGTCCAATGTAGCCGCAAAACGTGACTTATTTGCGGATAAGCAAGTATGTTGAAAGTAAAATCAGGGTTAATCCTAGCTATGGCTCTACAGCCAGTAACTTTTATCAACTTCTTCTAACCTTCGCAAAGCTTCACTATGTCACTAGATCGCGTTCACCCTGGCAAAAATGCTCCGCACGAATTCAACGTCATCATCGAAATCCCGATGAACGCTGACCCGATCAAATATGAAGTGGACAAAGAAAGCGGCGCTATCTTTGTGGACCGTTTTATGTCCACTGCCATGCACTACCCTACTAACTACGGCTATGTGCCCAAGACCTTAAGCGGTGACGGCGACCCGGTAGACGTGCTGGTGATCACGCCTGTGCCGCTCATTCCTGGTGTGGTGGTTACGTGCCGCGCTATTGGTATTTTGATGATGGAAGACGAAGCTGGCGTAGACGGCAAAGTACTGGCTGTCCCAATTGACAAAAAATGCTCGCTGTACACCCACTGGCAAAAACCTGAAGACATGAATCCACTGCGCCTTAAAACTATTTCGCATTTCTTTGAACATTACAAAGATTTGGAAGAAGGCAAATGGGTCAAGGTTATTGGCTGGCAAGGCCCAGAGGCGGCACATAAAGAAATTGCAGATGGAATTGCAGCATTCACCAAGCCGTGATGGTTTGATTAGACTGCATCTTGACCATTCCCAAGGCCTTTTTTATAGGGAAAAAGGCTTCTAACCCAAGTAAAACCTGCTCAAGCAGCTACTAAATCTATAGTAGATTACTCTTAATATGCAATCACTTGGCTGTGAACGGTACACCTGTGAGTTTGGCGCCCGGCTTAATGCCTTTTTTGGCGAACCATCCCTTGTTCATCTCCAGCACGTAGCGTACGGGTTTAGCCGAGCAATGCGGGTCGGTAGATTGGGGTTTCATATCTTCCAGGTTCACTACGGTGCCGTCGTCTGCTACAAAAGCAGCAGTTAAAGGCAGCAACGTGTTTTTCATCCAAAAGCATTGTTTGGAAGGCTCCTCAAATACAAACAGCATGCCTTCATGCAAAGGCATATCTTTGCGCCACATCAGGCCTATTTGCCTCTGCATGGGCGTGAGAGCGACTTGAGCGTCAATGCGGTGCATGCCGGCTTGCAGTGCGGTGCGTTGCAGCTGCAACTGTGGTTCGTTTAGGGTATCGTTTTGAGCATACAGCAAGCTGCTGATGGTGACTAAACTCAAAAGGATCAGTGTGCGTGTAGTAGCGTTCATAAGAGCACAGTTTACAGGGTGAATGAAAAATTTTTCGGCCATAAAAATGCCCGCACAAGGCGGGCATTTTTAGTGGATACCAGCCCTTGCAGGCTGGCACATTCTTTTTCCAATTACTTAGCAGCAGGTGCGTCAGCTGCTTTGGCCGTTTTGGGTTTCTTGGATTTTTTGGCCATTTTCTTGCTGGTTTTAGCAGCAGGCTTGGCTTCAGCCATTGGCTTGGCTTCGGCAGCTGGCTTGGCAGCAGCTGGTGCTGCAGCGGCAGGAGCAGCTGGTGCTGGGGTAGCAGCAGGGGCAGCCATAGCTGGCTTAGCAGCAGCAGGCGCGGCAGGAGCAGAAGCTTGTGCGAAGGCACCAGCAGCGAAAAGACCAGCAACCAAAGCGGCGAGTAGTTTGTTCATTTTTAAATATCCTTGAGTTAACGTTACTTCAAAACCATCCAAAAAAACTTGAAAGGTATGCCAACAACGACAGGCTGTTTCAATTGGTTGACAGCAGGGCAGTAAATAATTTCCAGATAGAATTAGAGGTTTACACTTAAAGTGCAATTCTCAAAGGGAAAACCACCTTTTTAAGTGACTAGTACTAAGCACGTAACCATTTTTATCAACACTTCCGGAGATCCAATCACCATGTACCAGCACATCAAAGTGCCTGCATCAGGCAGCAAAATTACCGTCAATGCAGACATGTCTCTCACCGTGCCTCACCAGCCTATTATTCCGTTTATCGAAGGTGATGGCACGGGCCAGGACATCACGCCGGTAATGATAAAAGTAGTCGATGCAGCAGTGGCCAAGGCCTATGGTGACAAGCGCAAGATTCATTGGATGGAGGTGTATGCAGGCGAAAAATCCACCAAAGTGTATGGCCCTGATGTCTGGTTACCGGAAGAAACCCTAAAAGTGCTGCGTGAGTATGTAGTGTCTATAAAAGGCCCACTTACTACGCCCGTAGGCGGTGGTATCCGCAGCTTGAACGTAGCGCTGCGCCAGGAATTGGACTTGTATGTTTGCCTGCGCCCAGTACAGTACTTCAAAGGTGTTCCATCACCGGTGAAAGAGCCTGAGAAGACCAACATGGTGATCTTCCGCGAGAACAGTGAAGACATCTATGCCGGTATTGAGTTTGAGTCAGGCAGTGATAAAGCTAAAAAGATCATTAAGTTTTTGCAGGAGGAAATGGGCGTTACAAAAATTCGCTTCCCCAATACTTCTGGCATTGGAGTCAAGCCTGTGTCTAGCGAAGGTACTGAACGCTTGATGCGCAAAGCCGTACAGTACGCCATTGACAACGACAAGCCCTCCGTGACCATCGTGCACAAGGGCAATATCATGAAGTACACCGAAGGTGGCTTCCGGGATTGGGCCTACGCACTGGCACAAAAAGAATTTGGCGCGGAGCTGATTGACGGCGGACCATGGTGCAAATTCAAAAATCCCAAGACTGGCAAAGAAATCATTGTCAAAGACGTCATTGCAGATGCTTTCCTTCAGCAAATTCTTCTGCGCCCCGCCGAATATTCGGTCATTGCTACGCTCAACCTGAATGGTGACTATGTGTCGGATGCTTTGGCCGCGCAGGTAGGCGGTATTGGTATTGCACCAGGTGCTAACCTGTCTGATTCAGTGGCTTGTTTTGAAGCTACCCACGGCACCGCCCCCAAATATGCTGGCAAAGATTACGTTAACCCAGGTTCTGAGATTTTGTCAGCCGAGATGATGCTGCGCCACATGGGCTGGACAGAGGCAGCCGATGTAATTATCAGCAGCATGGAAAAGTCAATTGCCAGCAAAAAAGTGACCTACGACTTTGCCCGCTTGATGGACGGGGCAACGCAAGTCAGCTGTTCTGGCTTTGGCCAAGTGATGATCGACCATATGTAGGTTTACCGTGTGCTTGCAAAAGGGCCCATCGGGCCCTTTTTTTATGGACCTATCCTCATACAGTGTGAGTGGTGAGCTTTGCTGTGCCTTGAATGCGTTGGATTCGTCACTATATCAATTGCAAGCAATTAATGTGTCAATTGCAGATATGTCACCCCTTAAACTGCGCAGCGTCGTAAAATATTGCTAATATATTACTAACTTGACAAACACAAGACGCATCTCGATGCGCAGAGTTAACTGGATTTTCAATTGGCAACCAAAGTACCTCCCACCGTTGCGCCGCGTACCAAGCCCGCCCAAGATGACGGTGATGGCACAGTAGTGCTAGAGCGACTTCCGCAAAAGGTCAAACCCCCGCAAATGTACCAAGTGGTGCTGCTGAACGACGATTACACCCCCATGGAGTTCGTCGTTTTGGTGATTCAGGAGTTTTTTAACAAAGACCGTGAGACAGCAACTCAAATCATGCTCAAAATCCACTTGGATGGTAAGGGTGTGTGCGGTGTTTTCAGCAAAGATGTAGCGGCCACCAAAGTGGACCAAGTCACAGAAGCCGCAAAAAAGTCAGGTCACCCATTGCAATGCGTCAGCGAACCCCTAAATTAAGCGTATCGTTACGGTAGAGACATGGTTCTCGCGCCGGGCAACTTAGAAAGAATCACACCATGATTGCACAAGAACTTGAGGTCAGCCTCCACATGGCTTTTGTCGAGGCGCGCCAGCAGCGCCACGAGTTCATTACTGTCGAACACCTGCTGCTGGCTTTACTGGACAACCCCAGTGCGGCTGAAGTATTGCGCGCTTGTTCGGCCAACATTGACGACCTGCGAAAATCGCTGGCCAACTTTATCAAAGACAACACCCCCCAGGTGGCTGGCACCGATGAGGTGGACACTCAGCCCACACTAGGTTTTCAGCGCGTGATTCAGCGCGCCATCATGCATGTGCAAAGCACAGGCAATGGCAAAAAAGAAGTGACTGGCGCCAATGTGCTAGTGGCCATCTTTGGCGAAAAAGATTCACATGCCGTGTACTACTTGCACCAGCAAGGCGTAACACGTCTAGACGTGGTGAACTTTATTGCCCACGGCATCAAAAAATCTGACCCACCTGAACCTGCCAAGGCGGGCGAGGGCGGTGAGCAGCAAGAAGAAGGCGGCAACGAAAAAAGCGAAAAAGCCTCACCGCTAGAGCAATACACCGTTAACTTAAACCAGATGGCCAAAGACGGCAAGATAGACCCGCTGATTGGCCGCGAATACGAAGTTGAGCGCGTGATTCAAATCTTATGCCGCCGCCGTAAAAATAACCCACTATTGGTGGGTGAGGCAGGTGTGGGCAAAACCGCTATTGCTGAGGGCTTGGCATGGCGCATTACGCAAAAAGACGTGCCCGAGATTTTGGCTGAAGCTGTGGTCTATTCGCTGGACATGGGCGCACTGTTGGCCGGTACCAAGTACCGCGGCGACTTTGAGCAACGTTTAAAAGGCGTTTTAAAGTCACTAAAAGACAAGCCCCACGGTATTTTGTTCATTGACGAAATCCATACCTTGATTGGTGCAGGTGCTGCATCGGGCGGTACGCTGGATGCCTCTAATTTGCTCAAGCCTGCGCTGTCTAACGGCCAACTTAAGTGCATTGGTGCC
>JANNCO010000163.1:0-2560 GCA_031386655.1 Polaromonas sp.
GCTGCTTGAGCAGGTTTTGCTTGGGTTAGTGGGCTGTTTTGTTGATAAAAATGGCGTTTGAAGTGTGTTTTAGGGTATTTTTTTCGCGTTGATTGGGTCGTTGTACTAGAACGCGCCCAGCTGTGGCCTAGGCCACACCCGGTCGCTTGTACGGGGCTGGGGTTTCGCGCTGTGATGGTCGCGGTAAATTTAGATCCGTACTTGAGTTCGGCAATTGAGACCGCTACCCACCTGCCAGTCACCATCCTAGTGGCGCGCAGCAACGTACGGTGTGCCTATGACAAACAGTAAAGGGCCGTAGGTCCGTTGGGCATGGGCATACCGTACGGTGCTGCGTAACCGCGAGGTACTAGGACAGTGAAAGACCGACAAACCGGGAGCCATGCTTGGAGACTGCGAGGTGCCAGAAGAAAGAACTAAATAGCCAATTAAGCAGGCGTGTAAATCCGAGTCTCAGCGACGACAGGCGCATCAACCGCGTAAGTGCGTGAGTCTATTTTGTTGATAAATACCCACTCACCTTTGGCCTGCGTGGCTGTAAATGTCATTTTCAAATAACCACGGCGTGAGGCGTCCATCCATTTCAGGTCGTCCACTACGCCCTCAAAAATGCCTTTGATTTGCGCAGGCTGCAGTGTGCTGAGGTAGGCCTCTAAACCAGGCGAGCTGACGCTGTGCGTGGCAAATTCTTCGCCTACTTTGGTGCCGTTGGCCAATTTAAGGTCAGTGTGCCACGCGTTGTGGGTGTCGCCCGACAGTACGACGAGTTTCTTTTTCAAGCTGGCTACTGTTGTCAACAAAATCTCGCGCGCTGCAGGGTAACCATCCCACGCATCAAGGTTGTAGCCTAGCTTGGGATTTTTCGTGGTGTTGAGTAAATCATCTTCAGCCGGGGTCAGCGTAGCGCCAGATTTTTGCTTGCCCTTGGCGGTCAGGTAATCGTTAATCGCTTTTTGCGCGGCTGCTACTGCCTCTGGCGAGGTGTTGGTAGGGTTCAGTGCAGACAGCACTGACAGCGGAAACTCCATGCGCGCCATCAGTACCTGCTGGCCCAGCACTTGCCAAGTGGCCGTGGACGCAGACAGCTGGCCTTGCAGCCAAGTCGTTTGCTCGCTGCCCATAAGCTGTCGCGTGGACGAAGCCAATGCGGCTGTAGCTGCAGCTTGTGTAGAGGGGGAGAGCAGTTCACCAAAACCAATTTGCTTGTCGCGACCGATCACACGCGTGTCCAGCATGTGCAGCGCCACCAAGCCACCAAAGTCAAAACTGCGGTAAATCCTGGCTTTGTCGGCACCCGTGCGTATGGGCATCCACTCGTGGTAAGCCTGCAAGGCAATTGCTTTGCGTGCAGCAAAGCTTCCCTCCGTGGCCTCAGTATGGTTTTCTGCGCCGTCTTGGTAGGTGTCGTTGGTAATTTCGTGGTCGTCCCACACCGCAATCATCGGCATGCGGGCATGAAACACTTTCAAGTCGGCGTCAGACTTGTACTGTGCATGGCGTTTGCGATAGTCAGACAGTGACAAAATCTCGTTCGGAGGGTCTGACGTGCGCCCCAACGATGTTGCGGTTTCCGATGCATATCCTTTAGCGCCATATTCGTAAATATAGTCGCCCAGATGAACGGCAAATTGAGCGTCAGATTTACCCGCTTCGGCGTACACGTTAAAAAAACCGGCTGGATAATTGGCACACGACATGACTGCAAATTTAACTTCGCTGGCACCCGCCGCAGGCAAGGTGCGGGTACGGCCTACCGCAGATGTGCCGCCCGCTGATTTGAACCGGTAGTAATATTCTTTGCCGGCAGCCAGCCCCTTGGCATCCACCTTGGCGGTATAACCTGCGGCGTCGCTGGCCGTAACTTTGCCAGTCGTGACCAAGGCGGCAAAGTCTGCGGTGGTGGACACTTCGTAGGTTAGCTCTACGGGGGCTGTGCCAGTTTGCAACTGGGCATGTGTCCACAAGATCACGCGGTCCGCCAGCGGGTCGCCACTGGCCACACCAAAATTAAATGCAACTGGTGCGGGTGCAGTCGAGGCTGCAGGTGCCGGGTCATCCGACCCACCGCAAGCTGACAGCACCGAGCCTGTAGCCAGTACGGCGGACACTGAGCTGATACGAATGAAAAACTCTCTGCGCGAATGGGATGTGGACATGGCGGTGGCTACTTTTGACGCAAGCAAAATGGCTTTTAAATACCAATTTAGCGTAGCCCGCAGTAGTGACGATGGTGTGACAGCTTGCAGTGCTTTACGACAGCCCTGATCGTGTAGCTTTTTTGCTGTTTGCTGTTTGCTGTTTGCTGTTTGCCGTTTGCCGTTTGCCGCTTGCTGTGCGTTGTTCTGGCACGCGCACTGCTGCAGCGTGTGTCCCATGCCCAACGTACCTAGCGGCCCTTTATTGTTTGTCATAGGACACACGCCACAACAGCGCGCTTGTAATCGGCTGGGGTTTCGCTTATCTGCCAGCGACCACGCTAGTAGAGCGCAGCAACGTACGGTGTGCCTATGACAAACAGTAAAGGGCCGAAGGTCCGTTTGGCATGGGCACACCGTGCGGT
>JANNCO010000292.1:0-3072 GCA_031386655.1 Polaromonas sp.
CGCAGCACCGAGAACAACAAGGCTTAAGTGGTTACGGGCGCTTGGCGATCACTTGGTCTACCACACCGTAGTCTTTGGCTTCGTTGGCCGACAACCAGTAGTCGCGCTCAACATCACGCGCTACTTTTTCCAGCGGCTGGCCTGTGCGTTCGGCCAGAATTTTATTAAGCTGCTCACGCGTTTTCAATATTTCGCGGGCAGAAATCTCAATGTCGCTGGCAGGGCCGCGTGCGCCACCCGAGGGCTGGTGAATCATCACGCTGGCATTGGGCAAAGCTATGCGTTTGCCTTTGGTACCCGCTGCCAGCAAGAAAGCGCCCATGCTGGCTGCCATCCCGGTGCACAGGGTGGACACATCAGGTTTGACAAAATTCATCGTGTCAAAAATAGCCAAACCTGCACTGACCGAGCCACCAGGCGAGTTGATGTACAGATAAATGTCTTTATCTGGGTTCTCGCTTTCTAAAAACAGCATTTGCGCCACTACCAAGTTGGCCATGTAATCTTCCACTGGGCCTACCATAAAGATGATGCGCTCTTTAAGCAAGCGCGAGTAAATGTCATAGGCGCGTTCGCCGCGGCCAGACTGCTCGATCACCATAGGCACCATGCCCAAAGCCTGCGCGGGTTCAAAAGTTTTGTCTACAAAAGTGTCAAAGCGGCTCATCAAAAAATCTCCTAGAGGTGTCTGCTGCAGCGGATACTGTACCAAGTAAATAGGGCCTGCATCTGTCGATGCAAGCCCTGTCTTGTAAATTGAATGTTATTGTGAGGTTGTCTGGGCTTACTGTTGGCCCATCAGCTCGTCAAACGAGACCGATTTTTCAGTAATTTTGGCTTTGGACAGCACAAACTCAGTCACGTTGTTCTCGATAATGATGGCCTCAACTTCGGCCATGCGGTTGTTGTCGCTAAAGTACCAGCGCACCACGTCGGCTGGTTTTTCGTAGCTGGCGGCCAGCTCTTCAACATGGTTCTTGATCTGCTCTTGCGTGGCTTGCAGCTGGTTGGTGCGCACCAGTTCGGCCACTACCAGGCCCAGGCGCACGCGGCGCTCAGCTTGCGGGCGAAACACATCATCCGGGATCGGCGCTTTGTCGGCGTCTTTGATGCCGCGTTGCTTCAAATCGGCGCGGGCGTTGTCGATCATGCGGGTCAGCTCGGACTGCACGCTGCTTTTGGGCAGGTCTAGCTCAGCGCTGGCCGCCAGGGCTTCCATGGCGGCATTTTTATTTTTGGACATGAGGCGAAATTTAACTTCGCGCTCCAGGTTTTTCTTGATGTCACCGCGCAGGCCATCTACACTCGCGTCCGGAATGCCCAGCGACTTGGCAAACGCCTCATTCACCTCGGGCAGGTGTACGGCTTCCAGCTTTTTTACAGTGACCATAAAGTCTGCTGTTTTGCCCGCAATGTCTTTGGCTTGGTAATCAGCAGGGAAAGGCAGCGGGAAAGTTTTGCTTTCGCCAAACTTCATGCCGCGCACGGCGTCGTCAAATTCCTTGAGCATTTGGCCTTCGCCCACCATGAAGGCGAAGTCTTCGGCTTTGCCACCTTCAAATGCTTCGCCATCAATTTTGCCAATAAAGTCAACTGTCACGCGGTCGCCTGCTGCGGTGGCCGCGTCAGCGCTGCGCTGGGCAAAGGTTTGGCGCTGTTTGCGCAAAATCTCAATCGTGCGGTCAATGGCAGCGTCGGTCACGTCAGCAGATAATTTTTCTACGCTGGCTTGGCTGATGTCGCCTAGCTTGACTTCCGGAAATACCTCAAACACAGCGTCAAAACTCACTTGGCCTTCGGGTGCGCCTTCTTTTTCAGTAATCGTTGGCTGGCCGGCTACGCGCAGTTTGGCTTCGTTGGCGGCTGCTGAAAAAGCCTCGCCTACTTTGTCGTTCATCACCTCGTAGTGCACGCTATAGCCATAGCGCTGCGACACAATATTCATGGGGACTTTGCCAGGACGGAAACCGTCGATCTTGACTTGCCGGGCCAGCTTTTTAAGGCGGGTTTGGACTTCAGATGTGATGGTGGTGACAGGCAAGGTCAAGGTGATCTTGCGCTCGAGTTTTTCGAGGGTTTCAACGGCTACGGCCATGGTGGGTCTCTTTGGGAAAAGTCTATTCGGTTGTGTGGTGCGCGGGGGGGGACTCGAACCCCCACACCATTGCTGGCGTCAGGACCTAAACCTGGTGCGTCTACCAATTTCGCCACCCGCGCGGTTTTTTTCAATGCGGCCTGGCAATTACCGGGCTGCTGAATTAGATCAGCCTTCTATTTTAACTCGGAAACATGCCTGGGCGCCCATGGTTTGCAGGCAGATTACAAGCGCGGCATCTTGCATGTAGTGGGCATTTCGGCTTTGGCGGCAGCAATGGTTTTGACCACCCGAAACCCGTAGCCTGAACCTTCTACATCAAATTTCACACCGGGTGTGCCCACTTTATCCATCACACCCACTACCAATGGCTGCTGAAACTGGTGGTCCACCGCGCGCATGACGCCCTTTTGCCCTGCAAATTCAACGCTCACTGTTTCCAGTGCCAAGCTGAGCGCGGCTATATCCAGGGGGCTACCGTCCAGTGTTACTTTCAAGTTCCCTTTGCGGGGTGCCATGGTCTCCAGTGCACGTGCCAGCGCCTGAACCATCAGCTGCATGCGCATGTGCACATAGTCGTCCGCAGGCTGTGGAAAGCGCTGTTTAAAGCTTTGGTAAAAAGCCTCTGACTCTTTGGTGGGTACGTTGGGCAGCCAGTCGGCCACAGCCACTACTTTGCCTAGGCCTGCATCGCCAATGGCTGCGGGCGCGCCCAGCGCATTGCCGTAGAAGGTGTAGAACTTGCCTTCGTAGCCAGCCTCTTTGCAAGCCCTGACCAGCAAGGTGAGGTCGTTGCCAAAGTTGCCTGTAATCAACGCCTGCGCGCCGCTGGCTTTGATTTTGGCGGCATACGGGGCAAAGTCTTTGATGCGGCCCAGTGGGTGCAGCTCGTCGCCCACGACGCTGATGTCGCTGCGCTGCACACCCAGCTGGCGTTTGGCCTCGCGCAGCACAGCCTGGCCAAAGCTGTAGTCTTG
>JANNCO010000183.1:0-3660 GCA_031386655.1 Polaromonas sp.
TTGCCACCCGTTGAGCCACGGGCTCGAAGCACGGAACGCAGGGGATAAGAAATTTAGATGTCTGAGCGCAGCGAGTTTCTAAATTTCCCCCGGAGTGAGTACTGGAGATGCTTGCCGAAGGCCCGTGGTGTCGGGTGGCAACAGGCCTAGGCCACAGCTGGGCGCGTTCTAGTACAACGACCCAATCAACGCGAAAAAAATACCCTAAAACACACTTCAAACGCCATTTTTATCAACAAAACAGCCCACTAACCCAAGCAAAACATGCTCAAGCAGCTACGCAATTAATAGCAATACTATCCCTGCCATTCCCACTGCCTCTTAGCCGCGTTCACCGCATTCGGATACTCTGCTTTGCCACGGCTGCCGTTGTAGCGGCCCAGAGCCAGAAATGGATCGCCACGTTCCCGCTCGAGGTAGTGGCGCAAAATCACGCAGCCGAAGCGGATGTTGGTTTGCATGTGAAACAGTTTGCTAACGTCACCATCGCCAATCACCCGCACCCAAAACGGCATGATCTGCATGTAGCCGCGCGCGCCTACGCGGCTGACGGCAAATTTGCGAAAATTACTTTCTACCGTGATCAAACCCATCACCATCGTGGTGTCAACACCTGCGCGCTTGCTTTCGTACCAAACAGTTTGCAGGAAATCCTGGCGGGTTTGAAAGTCAGTTTTTTTCTTGACCAATCTGTCACTCATGGCGGCACGCCAGCGCAGGTATTTCAATCGGCTTTCAGTGTCTTTAAACTCGGGAATTGGCGGCGCGCCGCTATTGACAGCCGCGCTGAGTGCCGAGCGTACTGAATCAATCATCGGCTCTTCCAGCTGGCCACCTGCGCAGGCTGTACCCGGCGTCAAGGCCAGATTCAATCCGCCGAGCGCAGACGCTGAAAGAAAAGCTCTTCTTGAATTGGAGGTTGTCACAGGCGGCCCATCAAATTAATCATCCCTAGAAAGTTTTTTGGTTTTTATGAACTGACGCAGACGACAGCCAACGTGCAATGGGGTCGCGCATGCCCAGCTTGCTGGCCTGTCGTGCTAAACATACCACTGAAATCCACGCAAGCATCACCGCACCTAACCGCAGTGGGGTGCTGCCCGACACTCCAAAAAAAGCATGGCTGCCGAGCATAAGAACAATTGACAGCCATAAGTACATAGCCAGAGTATGCCTGCCCGCAGGGGCCAACCAGATAACCCAGGGCGACAGTGCAGAACGTTTGTGCCAGCGTCTCATGCCCCAAGCAAGCAGGCAAGCAGCCAGCCAGATGCCTGCGCTGGTGCTGAGCGCTGAGACACCATACAGTTTATTCTCGTGCAAGCTACCCAGTGTGTGAAACTGGACAGCAGCTAGTCCAAGCGACACATTAAATGCCGATGCAAAAAAGAGTTGCCAGATAAGTAAATGCTTTGCCCAAAACCATTGCGCAAACCGCCTGTTGCTTAACAATTGGAAGCGCCGCGCCAATATGCCAGCGACAGTCAGCCAAAACACAAAAGGTAAGAAAATGATGACCTCCAGCCAATTGCCGAAATAAGTGCGCATGTTCAGCGCCAAGAGCGTAACTATGTCTGGGGCTGCAAACAGCGTTGTTTTTGTCTGAATTGCCAGTGCGCTAGCATCTGCAGGCGAATATTGAAAAAACAGTAAAGCCACTGCAAGAAGAGCATAAATTACCGTTGAAATAATAAAAAATATGGTCACTGTTTTCCAGACTTTAAGCAGCTGGGCCGGACGCAGCAACGCCCAGCGGGCAGCGACAAGTCCGCACAGGGCATACACAGTTAAAACGTCACCGAAGTAAATCAATGCGCCATGCAAGACACCAACCAACAATAACTTCCAATATCGCAAGCGCAGGACATCCCGTGCAACCCATCCTTTGGCGCGCGATTGCAGTGCTATAGAACACAGGCTGTACCCAAATAAAAAAGTAAGTAAGGGCCAAGCTTTACTTTGCACAAAAGCTATCAACAAACCGTTGATGACGATAGCGGTGGTGGAGTCTGCAGGCTGCGGCGCACCTGCCTGTACAGGATAGTCAGGTGCAAATGGGTAGCCCATCGCATTGACTATAAACACCCCCAGAACTGCCAGAACACGCAGGGCGTCAACCCACGGCTCTCGGGACACAGGAGGGTGTGTTTGCATCAGGTCTTGAGTTGCGACGCCACGAACGTAAAAATATCGGCTACAGGCACGTTGGTGGCTGCTGTGCCATGGGATGAATCGCGGCGGTGCAAGTATTCCACCGTGCCTTCTTTCAGGCCGCGGTCACCTATCGTTACTCGGTGGGGCACGCCGATCAGTTCCCAGTCGGCAAACATCGCGCCGGGGCGTTCGCCTCGGTCGTCATAGATCACGTCAATGCCAGCGGCCATCAACTGGGCATACAGATTCTCTGCTGCAGCTTTGGTCTCGGGGCTGCGGCCAGGGTCGATAGCGCAGATCACCACGGTAAACGGGGCCAGCGCATCAGGCCATATGATGCCTTTGGCGTCGTGGTTTTGCTCTACTGCCGCAGCGGGCAAGCGCGTGATGCCGATGCCGTAACAGCCCATCTCGAAAGGTTTGGGTTTGCCATCCATGTCCAAGAAAGTAGCGTTCATAGCCTTGGAGTATTTGGTGCCCAGGTAGAAGACGTGGCCGATTTCAATGCCACGCTCGATTTGTAGCGTGCCTTTGCCGTCGGGTGATGCATCACCTTCTAGTACGTTGCGGATATCGGCTACCCGTGCAGGCTCGGGCAGGTCGCGGCCCCAGTTAACGCCAGTCATGTGAAAGTCCACCGCGTTCGCACCGCAAATCCAGTCTGCCATTGCCGCCACATCGCGGTCGGCCACGATATTGACGGACTGCTTCAAATTCAAGGGGCCAAGGTAACCGGGTAGGCAGCCAAAATGCGCTTCGATCTCGGGCACGGTGGCAAAGCGAAAGCCATCTAGGCCAGGTACTTTATTAGCTTTTGTTTCGTTCAGTGAATGGTCGCCGCGCACCAGCAGCAGCCAGACTTGTGTTTTCACTACAGCGCCTTTGTCATTCAATGTATCGGTGGCCAGCACCAATGATTTGACGGTGGTTTGCAGTGGTACGTTCAGCAACGCTGCAACGTCTTCGCAAGTGCTCTTACCTGGCGTGGGTGTTTTGGCCATCGTCTGCGTAGCTGCACCGCGCGGGCCGGGCGCTGCGGCTTCAGCCTTTTCCATGTTAGCGGCGTAATGGCTGTCAGGGCAAAACACAATCGCGTCTTCGCCGGTAGCGGCGATCACCTGAAACTCTTCGTTCACTTCGCCGCCAATAGCTCCCGCATCGGCTGCAACCACACGATATTTCAAACCAAAGCGGTCAAAAATGTTCTGATAGGCCTGCCGCATGATGCGGTAGCTTTCCATCGCCGTCTCAGGAGAACGATCAAACGAATAAGCATCTTTCATGGTGAACTCGCGTCCGCGCATCAGGCCAAAGCGGGGGCGGCGCTCGTCACGAAACTTGGTTTGAATTTGGTACAAGTTTTTCGGCAGCTGTTTGTAGCTTTTAAATTCTTGGCGTGCAATGTCGGTCACGCATTCTTCGCTGGTAGGTTGCACGATAAAGTCGCGGTCGTGGCGGTCTTTGATGCGCAGCAGCTCAGGGCCGTTGGTGGTGAAGCGGCCGGTT
>JANNCO010000194.1:0-3302 GCA_031386655.1 Polaromonas sp.
CCCAAATAAGGCTGATTTACGCACTGCCCTTTGTTGGCACGGCGGGTAAACATCTCTATGTACTTTGCTAACGGCTCGGCACTGTGCGGTGCCAAAGACAAGTCGGCATATATTCGGTAGCCTACATCACGCAGGAAGTAACCAGCACGTTGTTGGCGTTCGTCCTCGATGTACATGCCCAGGCTACCACTGCCCGCAGTCATGGCCTGCTGCACATTGCGGGTGGACACCACAGCACTGACTTCGTTACGCCGCAAATTGATCCAGCGAATCGGTTTGAGCACCTCGATGCGATGCACCCGCCAGCGGATAGCAGGCTTCCAAAGCACAGATTCAAAGATAGACCGGGCTGAGGATGGAGTCATCACGTCATACGAGACGCGCTCCACCTTCATTTCAGGCCGGGTAAAACAGGCAAACTGGCCTGCGACTTCTAGGCAAAACGTGGTCATGGTGCTTACCTTTAAAAAGTCTTTTTACTGTAATTAATATCAGTATATGCGGTTTTAGAGAATATAAGCCTTTGCCTCATACGGAATCTCGTCAGTCTGGAGTCCTAACTTTTCGTGATAGAGCCCGCTTGCGTCAACTTGTACATACAAACCAGGCATCGGCAACGTCAAACTACCCTGCGCTAGCATCTGGTCGGCCACGCGTTTGCGGATGCTGACGGTGTAACGCTGTAGTTTGCGCATCAACCAACGTTTAGGGCCTTCGGCCTGCAAAGTGGCTAGCAATTTATCCATGTCGTCTTTAGCATGCGCGTAGCGGACTACGACCATGGCCATGTCTTCATCTTCGATGAGTCGAAAAGCTTCGGCGGCAGAGCGAAACAGCACACTTAAGGTTTTAGGTTCTACTTTGAGCATGGGGCAAATTTTCTTGCCGTCGAGATCAACCGAGTAGTAAAACTCTTTGAAATATTGGGCAAACAGCTTGCGTGCCAGCGGGTCATTTGCCTGCCCCTCCAAAGTGGATATGCAAGCCTCGGCACCTTTGCGCAGATGCCCTGCATGTGGCCTTTCTGGCGGCACAAAAACCACCACACGCCCTTTACTCGCCAAGCGGCCTTCCCGGTTGCACCTGCCTGCTGCTTGGGCAATGGAATCCAAGCCGGCCAGCGCGCGGTACACCACGGGGAAGTCAATGTCCACGCCCGCCTCTACCAATTGCGTGCTGATGACGCGCAACGGTTGCGTGTCACGTCCTTCACGTTTGGCAGTCAATCGGTCTTTAATCTGCGCAATCACATCTTTGCGGTGCGCACCGCACATGAGCGCAGACAGGTGCACCGTATCGGGCGGCATCAGGCGTTGTAGGTCGCGAGCGGCCTTACGAGTGTTGACGATGGCTAATACGCAATCTTCTTGGCTGAGCTGCGCTGCAGTGGTGGCCCACGGTGTGGGTATCGTCCAGTCAGGCGGCAACTCCACCTTGACGCGTTGCAGGGCATCAAATAGCTTATCTGGTTCGTCAATAATCTCGCGCACGTTGTCTAAACCACGCGGCAGGCCTTTATTAGGGTCGAAATAGGTGGTGCTATTTAGAGCGGGCTGGGTAGCAGTACACAACACGACTGTCACGCCATAGTGCTTTACCAGCAGGTTAAGCACATCCAAAATGGGTTGCAAAAATTCGGGCGGTAGTTGCTGGGCTTCGTCGAGCACGATGACACTGCCGACAAGGCTGTGCAGTTTTCGGCAGCGGGAAGTTTTGGCGGCGAATAACGATTCAAACAGCTGCACATTGGTTGTAACTACCAAAGGTGCATCCCAGTTTTCGCAGGCCAAGCGACTGCGGGCGGTTTCGTCCTTTTCAGCAGCATCGGCTTGGCTGTGATGCTCTATCAAAACTTCGTCGCCCAGTGACTTGAACACGCCACGAAAGACATCGGCGGTTTGCTCAATGATGCTGGTGTAGGGGATAGCGTAGATGATGCGGCGCTTGTTGTACGCCAAGGCGTGGTTTAGCGCGAATGCCAGGCTGGAGAGGGTTTTGCCGCCACCCGTGGGCACGGTAAGCGAGAAGAAACCCGCAGGCAAAGCCGCCTTGGTACGGCATTGGTGCAAGATGTCTGCGCGCAGAGCGTTGACCGGGGTATCGGCCACCGGCAGAGCGGCCATATGTGTATCAAATGCCTGTTGCATTACGGGCAATGTGGGAAAGCCTTCGCGCTTGGCCGGTTTACCTGCATCAAAATGCGCCTCGGTGTCCAAGAAGTCAGCATCGACCAGACACGAAAATAGCATACGCACCCATAGGGCGAAGCCATCTTGCCCACCCGGGATCAGCTTTAGATGGGGCACAAAGTCGCCAGAACTGAGAATGCTGTCCGGTGGCATGGCGTTGCAAGTTTCTGCAAACTCTAACTGGCTATCCGCACCGCTCAGGCGCTCAGCAAGTCCAGCCTCCCAGTCGTCCAGGCCTGCATGGTGCCCCGCGATGAGGTAGGCAAGCACACGGGCCGCCAGCTTGCCACTAGCGCCGTGTTTTTTCTCCAACGCATGCATTGCCCACAACGCACCCGCTGCAGAATGGGTTTTTTCACGACCTCCGATCTTGCCTTCAATGTGGGCATCGGGATTATCAGACTGAGCTAGGTAACGCTGAAAGCCGGGCCTGTATTTACCCAAGTCATGCCACAAGCCAGCCCTGTAGGCCCAGCGCTGCGTTATCGCAGCAGTCTCGAACGCTTGCGAAAAATTGGCAGCAATGTTAGCGACCGCCTGCAAATGGTCTGCTAGTAAGTGACCACCTGAGTGGGCTAAAGGTTCCAGCATGCTCGCGTCTTTCTTGGTTTTTCCATGTACATACACAGCTTAACTGACAAGAGCATCACCAAACGAACCTATAACTTATTCTCAAAAATTCTCCTTCCGGTTTAGCGGATCCACGAACGGCTTATGCAGAATGGTGGTACAAACACTTCAATTAAAAGTCGGATTAGACAAAAAATTTAAACCAGCTCAAACACCGCCATGCTCTCCACGTGCGCAGTGTGCGGAAACATATTGACCATACCCGCTGCCGTGCAGCGGTAGCCCGCTTTGTGCACCAGCAGCGCTGCGTCGCGGGCTAGCGTGGCGGGGTTGCAGCTAACGTAGACGATGCGCTGGGGGGGTGTCCAGGTGGACAAGTCTGCCAGGACTGGAGCGGCTTTACCTTCTTCAACTTCTGGTGTTATGCCTAAGCGCTGTTGGTGCAAATCAGCCAACGCGGTCACCAATGCAAACGCGCCTTCGCGTGGTGGGTCTACCAGCCATTTATCAGCAGTACCATCGGCTACCAGCATGGGGCCGGTC
>JANNCO010000240.1:0-1894 GCA_031386655.1 Polaromonas sp.
CCCGGCTCGAGTCCAGCTATCAGGAAATACCGTTAGACAAAAAACCAACTCACCAGCGCACACGTTTAGCCAAGCAACCCACTCTCCAGCGCGCATACCCATCAATCAAGCATGCTTCTTAATACTGGCCGCCACCGTACTAACTATCTGGTCGATCTGCGATGCATCCACAATATACGGCGGACACAGCACAATCACATCGCCCGCAGGCCGCACCAGCGCGCCGTGGTGGTAGCAGTCTAAAAAGATGTCGTACGCACGCTTGCCCGGCGTGCCCGCAATGCTGGTCAGCTCGACCGCACCCGCCAGGCCCAGCGAGCGAATGCCCACCACATTAGGCAAGCCCTTAAGCATGCTGTGCATCGCATCGCCCAGCACCTTGCCCATCTGGCCTGCACGCTCAAACAGGTTGTCCTCTTTGTACAGGTTCAGTGTAGCAATGGCCGCGGCGCAGGCCACCGGGTGGCCGCTGTAGGTGTAGCCATGAAAAAACTCAGTCACATGGTCGCCCGACTTGCTGTTGGCGTCCAGCATGGTTTGGTACAGGTGCTCGCGGCAAATCACGCCACCCAGCGGAATCACACCATTGGTAACGCACTTGGCAAACGTCAACATGTCGGGCACCACACCGTAGAAGTCCGCCGCAAAATTAGTACCCATGCGGCCAAAACCGGTGATCACCTCGTCAAACACCAGCAAGATGCCATGCTTGTCGCAGATCTCGCGCAAACGCTTTAAATACCCAGCAGGCGGTATGTACCAGCCAGCGCTGCCCGATACAGGTTCGACAAAAATAGCCGCCACGTTGGATGCATCATGCAGCGGCAAAATGCGGTTTTCCAGCTCTAGCAAAATATCTTCGGTCCACACCGGCTCGGCATGGTGAATGTAGGCGTGGTTTACCGGATCGTGGATAAAACGCATATGGTCCACCCGTGGCAGCATGGCCGAGCCAAACGCCTTGCGGTTAGCCGGTATGCCGCCCAGCGAGATGCCGCCAAAGCCCACACCGTGGTAGCCCCGCTCGCGGCCAATCATCACGGTGCGGTGGCCTTCGCCGCGCGCTCGGTGGTAGGCTAGCGCCACTTTAATGGCCGTGTCGGCCGCCTCAGAGCCTGAGTTGCAAAACAATACTTTGTTCAGATCGCCCGGTGCCATGTGGGCAATCATCTCGGCAGCTTTAAAGGCCTGGTCGTTGCTGGCGTTAAAAGCGGTGGCGTAGTCCAGCGTGTCCAACTGCTTTTTAATCGCCTCGTTGATCGGCTTGCGGTTATGCCCTGCGCCTACACACCACAGGCTGCTGATACCGTCCAGCACCTTGCGGCCGTCGTGCGTAGTGAGCACCATGCCGTCAGCGGCTACCAGTACGCGTGGGTCTTGGCGGAAATGGCGGTTAGGGGTAAAGGGCAACCACTGATTGTCCATATTGAAATCGTTGTAGGCCATGGCGGTCTCCTGTTATAAATTAAACGCTACATTTTTAATAGCTGGTTGAGCAGGTTCTACGGCCTAAAACACTTAAAACACCTGGAAATTAGCCTCTAACTGCCCAAAATCTGCAAGAATGCGTGCATGCAATCCTACAATATCGTAACGCTAATTCGCGCTGCGCGCACGGCCCGCAGCCTAGGTGTGCAGCTTATGCAACGTGTGCAGGCTGCCGCGCGCAGTGGTCTGGCTGTTTTCATGCTGCTGGCAGCGCTGGGCCCTGCGTACGCCGACCAGCTGGACAATGACCTGCAAACCGTATGGGAAGCGCTGTGGGACCAGCGCGGCATGCCCAGACCGATCAGCCGCTGGAAGCCAGACGCCTCGCCCATACGTTACCGCATAGTGGGTATTGATGTCGCCAACCACAAAGCCAATATTGTGCAAGCTTTGGACGCTACCGCAG
>JANNCO010000241.1:0-17428 GCA_031386655.1 Polaromonas sp.
GCGGTCACTTAGCACTGCACGGTGCATGATGCCTTTTAATGTCCTAGCACCTCGCGGTCGCTTGGCACAGCACGGTGCATGAGGCTTCACTAGCCTATTACCTCGCGGTCACGCAGCACCGCACGGTATGCCCATGCCTAATGGTCCTAGCGGCCCTTTATTGTTTGTCATAGGCACACCGTACGTTGCTGCGCTCCAATGGCATGGTCGCTAGCAGATGGGTAGCAGTCTTAATCGCCGATCTCAAGTACGTAGCTAATTTGTAGTGACCACCACTGCGCGAAACCCTAGGCCACAGCCGGACGCGTTCTAGTACAACAACACAAAGCGGTAGAGCACAAAACCATCTAAAACACGCTTCAAACGGCATTTTTTAACAGCAAGACAGGCCACTAACCCAAGTAAATCCTGCTCAACCAGCTATGAAATTAATAGTACAAGACACTAATAATTGGGCGGTGCACTCAGCTCGGCAAACAGTTCGCCATACAAGCGGTAGCGCCGCGCGCAAATATCGTCTGCTGCAGGCTGTGGTTTGACAGCGGCAATTACACCGCAGCCAGGCTCGTGCAGATGGGTGCAGTTGTAGAATTTGCAATGCCCCAAATGGGCACCAATGTCAGGCATCAGCGACGCTAAACCAGTAGGCTCGATATGGTGCAAACCAAATTCTTGAAAACCCGGAGAATCGATCAGCGCAGTCTTTTTATCGAGATTGGTTTCGTTAGAGCTAGCAGCATTAGCTGCGTCACTGCCACCAGCATTGACCCAATACAGCGTAGTGCTGGTGGTGGTGTGTTTGCCAGAGTTCAGCGCCTGCGAAATCTCGTTGGTCAGCACGCGTGCGCCCGGGGCCAGCAGGTTAATCAAGGTGCTTTTTCCCGTACCGCTGGGGCCAAGAATCAACGTAGTTTTGCCACCCAAGTGTTTCATCAAATGTGCTTTGTCCACCTCGCCCGACAAGCGCAGGCACAACGGCAGCACGCCGTAGTGCATATGGCGGTAAGGCGCAAGGCGCAGCCAAGCCAGCTCAAAGGGTTCTGGCAAATCGCTCTTGTTCAGCGCGATCAGGGGTTTGATCTTGGCGGCTTCGCAGGCAATCAGCGCGCGGGTAAGCTGATGCTCGGAGAACTCGGGTTCAGCCGCAATCAAAATGAGCACTTGGTCCAGGTTGGCCGCAAATTCCTTGGTACGAATCTCGTCCTGCCGGTACAGCAGGTTGCGCCGCTTGTCTACCTTCTCAATCGTCCCTTCGTCCGTGCTGGGCAACCACTGCACATGGTCGCCTACCACCACTTGCGATTTTTTGCCGCGTGGGTGGCACAGGGTGCGTGTGCCGTTGGGCGCTTCCACCATGCAGTGGCGGCCAAAGCTGGCAACGACAAGTCCGGATTGTGTGGTCAAAAGGTTGCTACCCAGGTTCTAGCGATTGCGCAGCAGTGCATCAACTTCAGCAGCGCACTCGATGTCTGTTACGGATATGCCGTTGACATCGTGGGTGTTAAAGCGCACTACGCATTTGCCGTAATGCACGGCCAGGTCGGGGTGGTGGTTGTGCCGCTCGGCGATGAAAGCCACGGCGTTGACAAAGCTGATCGTCTCCAGGTAGTTGGCAAACACATAAGTTTTTTGAATGGCCACGTTCGCGCCATCACCATCGAGCATCCAGCCGGGATGGCCCGCCAATTGGGTGATGATTTCTGTAGCCGACAGTGCGCGCCGTGGATGCGCGGCCCAGTCTTTTTTAGTCAATACGCTGCTCATATTGTTATCCCGGAAGTCATTCTGGCCAAGCGCTCTGATGCAGGTGGGTGTGAGTAGTAAAACTTTACATACAACGGGTCGGGCGTAAGGGTAGAGGCGTTGTCTTCGTACAGCTTGAGCAAGGCGTTTTTCAGGTCTGCGCCATTGGTTTGAGCGACCGCGTAAGCATCAGCTTCAAATTCATGTTTGCGCGAGAACTGCGCAAAAATCGGTGAGATGAACACGGTAAACACCGGCACAGCCATCATAAACAGCAGCAGTGCCAGTGCGTCGTTCGGGCCGCCGGGTACAGGCCGCACCGACAGCCCCAGATAAAACCACACTTGCTGGCTCAAAAATCCCAGCAATGCAAAGCCTGCCAAGCTCATGGCAAACATACTGACAATGCGCTTGATGATGTGCTTGTGCTTGAAGTGGCCCAGCTCGTGCGCCAGCACAGCGTCTACCTCGCCTGGGCTTAATGCTTTGAGCAGTGTGTCAAAAAATACGACGCGCTTGCTGGCACCAAAGCCAGTGAAGTAAGCATTGGCGTGCGCGCTGCGTTTGCTGCCGTCCATCACGAACAGGCCTTTGGCAGCAAAACCGCAGCGCTGCATCAGTGCGCTGACGCGCGCTTTCAAAGTCTCATCTTCCAGCGGCTGAAATTTATTAAACAGTGGTGCGATCAGGGTAGGGTAGATCACCAGCAGCAGCAAGTTAAACCCCATCCAAAAAGTCCATGCATACAGCCACCACAGGCTGCCTGCAGCGCCCATCAGCCACAAGATAAATGCTGCAATCGGCAAGCCAATCAACACACCGATAACCGACGATTTGAGCAGGTCGCCCAGCCACAGCTTAGGCGTCATTTTGTTAAAACCAAAACGTTCTTCCACCACAAAGGTTTGGTACAGCGTGAACGGCAGGTCAATAATGCCGCCAATCAATACAAAGCTGCCCAGCAAAGCCAGCTGCTGCCCCATGCCCGGGCCCATGCGCGCCAGCAATGCCTGGTTGAGCCAATCCAGCCCACCCAATAGCGTCCAGCCTAGCAGCACCGCAGTACCAAAGGCCAGCTCCAGCAAACCCAAGCGTGACTTGGTGATGGTGTAGTCTGCAGCTTTTTGGTGTGCCGCCAGCGTAATGCGGTCAGCAAACGCGGCTGGCACGCTGGCGCGGTGCTGCGCTACATGGCGTATCTGCCGCGAAGCAAGCCACATTTTAAGCAGCACGCCTGCTACCAAAGCAAGTGCGAAGGCGATGGTAAAAACCAACGGGGTGATCACTGACGAAGATGCATTCATGGGGTGATTTTAGGCGCTGTGCCCACATCGGTGAAAATACAGGGTATGACTATTACATCTACAGCGCTTACCTTGAAAAAATCTGACCAAAACCTGGTCTGGCTTGACTGCGAGATGACCGGGCTGGACCCCAAAGACAACCGGTTGATCGAAATTGCCGTGGTGGTAACTAATGCAGATCTCAGCATCCGCGTAGAAGGCCCGGAGATTGCCATTTACCAAAGCGAGATTCAATTGGCCAAAATGGACAAATGGAACCGCAATACCCACGGTAACAGCGGTTTGACTGCCAAAGTGCGGGCAAGCAAGATTAAAACAGTGCAAGCTGAGCAGCAGGTAATGGATTTTTTAAAGCATTACGTGCCAGCAGGTAAATCACCGCTGTGCGGCAATACCATTGGCCAGGACCGCAAATTTCTGGACCGCTACATGCCCAAGCTGGAGGCGTTTTTTCATTACCGCAACTTGGATGTCAGCACGCTCAAAGAGCTAGCCAAGCGTTGGTCGCCCGAGGTGTACAAAGGCTTTAAAAAGAAGCAAAAGCACACGGCCATGGCCGATGTGCATGAGTCGATTGAAGAGTTGGTCTACTACCGTACGCACTTGCTGAAGTAACCTGCAACTTGTGCAGGTAAAGAATAAGCGCGGGGTGCGCAGCTTGCAACCTCAAACCTCAAACAATCAACGCACTGGCTGCAAAGCTTGGGCTAAAAATTTAACCGTGGTGCCCCAGTCGGCAGGCACATCCATAGCAAACGTTGCGCTAGTGGCTGCTTGGCCCGGGGCTGCGCCGGTAAAGCGTACGTAGCTGCGTTGCCCAGCGGGAACGCCTGGCAGCAGTACGGTGTTATTGGCCCCAAGTGCAGCAGTTTGCAGTATTTGCGTAAATGCGGCGTCACCGGCTACCTGCACGGTCAGTTGCTGCGGTTTGTCAGTGGTTTGACTGTAAACCTTGAGTGTCAGACCTTCAGCGGAATGGCTAGCGTAGGCGCCCAAAAAGATCTCGCCTGGCCATAGCGATTTAACCGGCGCAGGCGCGATCTGTACCAAACGCACAGCGTCAAAACCTTCTATGCCAGCCGGGTCAATGCCGCGCACGCGGGCATAGTAGCTGCCATTGTCCAAAGCTGCGACGTTGACTGCGGGGCTGGCAGATTTAAAGTCGCCGCGAATCTGCGCAAAGTTTTCGTCCGTGGCAAACTGCGCGCGGTAGCCAGCTGCACCGGCTAGCGTGCCCACTGTCCACACAGCCCCTGTGGTCCCAGATCGTAATACCTGCTCGGGCAACTGTGTCAGTGGCAGAGCGGGCAGCAAAGCCACCACTTTGATTTCGCGATCTCGTGGCTTGATAGCTGCGCCAAATCCACCGCCCAGATTGGCACCTACTTTTTGCGTGGGGTTGTCGGTGCGTACATCACCTTCTATGACCTCGGTGCGGGCTGTGCCTGTAGCGGGGTCTTCATACGCTACACGAAACTGTGTGCCCCGCACGCCAATCACCGAGGTGGGCGTAGTGATCGACAGTGGTGTGGCACGCTGGGTCTTTTTGGCAGCCAGCGTGTCCAGCACGCCCTCTACCAAACGGATAGCACCAGAGAACCAGGTGGTTGATGCGCTGCTAGACGGGTCGCGCAGCGCGTAGCCGTGCTGGCTGGTGACCTCAGCCAAAGTTTTTGGCATCAGCTGCAGGCGCGAGCCGTCGGCAAGCTCTACTACGGTAGAGCTGTTGGCACCGGTTTGTAGCTTGGCGCCCTCTGGTACCACGGCACCAACTTGGGCTGTTTGGCCGCTGAGCTTTACATCGCCCTCCACGCTGAGTATTTTGCCTTGCATGGTAATGCGTGGTTGCGCGGCGAAGTTCATCAGGCTTCTAGGAATCTCAATAACTTGGCCTGGGGAGATTAAATTGGGATTCTTCAGCCCGTTGAGCTTGGCCACCTGGGGCCATTGAGATGGTTTTTGCAGCAATGCACGGGCCAGGCCCTGAAGCGTGTCTCTGGGCTGCACGGTGTAGGTGACAAAAGGCTCTGTCATAGCGGCTGATGCGCTTGCACAGGCAATGCTTAGTGCTATTGATAAAATAGCTGCTTGAGCAGTATTTACCTGGGTTAATGACTGTTTTTTCATATAATTATGTCTCTTCAACTGATTTGGACTGGCCGTAATGCAGACTTGGGCCGAAAGGCCTTGCAGACCGTGTCATGGGTTTCCATGTACGGACCACCGATCAAATCTATGCAGTACGGTACTGCCGCAAAAATCCCTGGACTTTGTTGTTCTCCAGACTGTAGCCCCTCTAACGTTTCTTGTATGGATTTTGGTTGACCGGGCAAATTGATAATGAGACTTCTGGCACGAACCACGGCGCATTGGCGCGACAAAATAGCCGTGGGCACGAACTTTAAGCTGATCTGGCGCATCTGCTCGCCAAAGCCAGGCATCACTTTGTCCGCCACGGCCAGCGTGGCCTCGGGCGTTACGTCACGCAGTGCCGGGCCGGTGCCCCCGGTGGTCAGCACCAGGCTGCAACCAGCGTCAACCAGTTCAATCAAGGTGGCGCTGATACCCGCTTGCTCATCAGGGATCAAACGTGCTTCAAAAGTAATGGGGTTTTTTAAAGCGCGGGTCAGCCAGTCTTTCAGCGCAGGCAAGCCTTTGTCTTCGTACACACCTGTACTGGCGCGGTCGCTGATGGAAACAATGCCGATTTTTACTCTGTCGTGGGTCATGGGTGTACTGCTTTGCGCCAAGTGCTCGTGGCCTGGCGTGTCAGGGTGGTTTGCCGGTTAATCTTCTTGAAGCGTGTCTTTGTCAGCCTCGGTTACCGCTGCGTCATGGGCCCCGCGCAGCACGCTGCGTGTTAACTGAAATATCTCGCGGTAAGCGCGGCCTTGGCGCGGGGCTTCGCCGGGTTTGCCAGCAACTAAATCTTTGCGGGCTTGCCGGATCAGGGAGCGCAGTTGCTGCAGGTCGTAGCTTGTTGTGTTTGCCTGTGAGTCGGCAGGGTGCTCGGCTATCCAGCGGGGCAGGGCGTCGTCGTTGGCGATCAGGTCGTCGCGCCACAGCTCGGCGCGGTGCAGGGCCAGGGTGTCGGCGGCGCTGCCGTTGCGGGCCGCGTCTACAGCGGCGCGTATGGGCTCGGGCTCCACCTTGCGCATCAGTTTGCCGATGTACTGCATCTGGCGGCGACGGCCCTCAAAATTGGTGATGCGTTTAATCTCGGCCACAGCGTCCACCAGCTTCTCGGGCAAGTCGAGCTTGGCGATTTGGGCGGCAGACAAAATCAGCAGTTGCTCGCCCAGTTTTTGCAGCTCGGTGCTTTCGTCTTTGGCTACGCTTTTGCTGCTGGCAAATTCGCTTTTCAGCTCCAGGTCCAGCTCGCTGCCTTCAGCTACAAACACGCCGCGTACGTAGTAGCCTTTTTTCATGCCGCGCTTGGGCTTGGTCGCAGCCGCGCCCGGTTCAGGCAGCTCTTTACCGCGGCCCGCGCTTAAATCGTCTGAAAAATTCATGCCGCTCATGGTCGCTGTGACCACTGTACGCCGCCGGTGGCCCAGTTTTGGCGGGCAATGTCGTAGAGCAGAATGTCTACCGACTCGGGCTTGGAACCCAGCGTGTCTACCACGGCTTGGGTAAGGGCCTTGACCAAAGCGGTTTTCTGCTCGGGTGTGCGGCCTTCCATCATGTCAACGCGGATAGTGGGCATATTTTTAACTCCTTGGGTGATTGGATGATTGGGTGAAAAATTTTTAGGGGTGGGCGCACAAATTGCGATATTGAATTAATTTTCGCCTTTAAAAATGCGCCAATTGAAATGCACAATTTGCGTCAACTGGGTACAAATGTCATTGTGCACGCCTTGGACATCCCATAAGCTCGATACTTCCAAGTCTAAACTACTAACCCCTGCTTTTCTAGGAAACAACCATGCGCAACGCTATAACTACAGACCACACAACCCAAGTCCAATCATTGCTGTGCAGCCCAGACGGCAGTCACACCGCCACCCGCCGCACAGCTCTCAAAGCGGCTTTGGGTGTAGGTTATGCCGCATCGCTGGGCACGGCAGTGGCGCAAACGGCCATCAAAACACCAACCGATGGCCTGACTGCGGGCGAATTTGTGGTGGAAGTCAATGGTGCCAAGGTACGTTCTTACCGCGCCGCACCTGCAAGCAAAACCAATTTGCCCGTGGTGCTGGTAGTGCAAGAGATTTTTGGCGTGCACGAGTACATTGCCGACACCTGCCGCCGATTCGCAAAAATGGGTTATCTGGCGATTGCCACCGAGCTGTTTGACCGCCATGGCGACCCCACCAAATACAACGCCGTGGCTGACTTGATCAAAGAAGTGGTCAGCAAAGTGCCCGACGCGCAGGTGATGGCTGACTTAGACGCCGTAGTAGCCTGGGCTGGGGCCAACGGCGGCGACACCAGCAAGCTGGCAGTCACTGGCTTTTGCTGGGGTGGCCGCATCACCTGGCTGTACGCTGCGCACAACCCCAAGGTCAAGGCCGGTGTGGCATGGTATGGCCGCTTGGTAGGCACCAGCAACGACCTGACACCCAAAAACCCGGTGGATTTAGTGGGTAGCATCAACGGCCCCGTACTAGGCCTGTATGGTAGTGCCGACACAGGTATTCCGGTAGACACTATCGACAAAATGAAAGTAGCTTTGGCCACTGGCAGTGCAGCAGCCAAGAAGTCTGAATTTGTGGTGTACGACGGCGCGCCGCACGCTTTTCATGCCGACTACCGTCCCAGCTACCGTAAAGAGCCAGCGGAAGACGGCTTCAAGCGGGCAATAGCTTGGCTTAAGACCCACGGTGTGGCCTGAGTTGTTGGTTCACGGTATCCAGCGCTGGTACGGATTGGTTCTGGCAAGCATTACACTGTGGATTGGCGGGTAACTAACACGGTTGCCCTTCGCCGATCGAAAGCCAAAAAACCGCCTTCGGGCGGTTTTTTAATGTGTTTTATATGCCTTTTAGCGGTTTCAGGCCGTAGAACCTGCTCAAGCAGCTATTAAATTGATAGTATTATGAATGTTGTGATGATTTTGGCAGGCGCGCTGGTAGCCGGTGTCGGCAGTGTGTGGATAGCCGCGGCGCTCACCTACGGCGTGCTGTCGCGCTACACCCAGCACCTGCTCAGCTTGGCCGCAGGCGCGCTGTTGGCCACCGCGTTTATGCATTTGCTGCCGGAGGCTTTTGAAAGCCAAGCGGGTGCGCAGGCGCTGTTTGGCACATTGCTGGCAGGTTTGATCTTTTTCTTTTTGCTCGACAAAGCTGAGCTGTACCACCACGGCCACGAGCATCACCACGGCGCTATGGCGCTGCCAGCAACAGCGCACGACCATTCGCCCAGCCACCACCACAGCCACGCGGGCGGCGGCTGGGCCGTGCTGCTGGGCGACAGCGTGCACTGCTTTGGTGACGGTATTTTGATCGCCGCGGCCTATATGGCCGATGTGCGGCTGGGCTTGGCTGCCACACTGGCGGTATTGGTGCATGAAATTCCGCACCACATGGGCGATTTGGTGGTGCTGCGTCAATCCAGTAAGCAAGGCGCACAGCAGGCAGTAGCCAAGCTCAGCGCCGCAGGCGCGGTGACCGTAGTGGGCGGTTTGGTGGGGTATCTTCTGGTAGAGCGGCTGCAAGACTGGTTGCCGTACTTTTTGGTGGTGGCATCCAGCAGTTTTATCTACGTGGCGTTGGCAGATTTAATACCCCAGCTGCAAAAACGTCTGAGCCTGCGTCAAACGGCGGCCCAAATAGCATGGTTGGCCGTGGGTATTGTCTTGGTAACTTTGGCCAGCGGTTTGGCACACGGGCACTGATCAAATCGCACGGGCTTGTCAACGCATGGCGGCCACCATGGCTTTGCCAGTGGCTGACAGCGGCACAAAACCTGCCTGTTTAGCTAAAGCATCGCCCTGCGCAATGGCAGTTTGAATAAATGGCAATGCATTCTTGCGGCCTGCTTTTAAAGTTGCAGGCACCAGCGCATACGTGACGGCGGTCAGTGGGTAGGTACCTGGGCCCTCAGACCCATCCAAGTCAGCAGAGTTGCTGTCTTGCGACCACTGCGCGCTGTCCAGGGCAAGTGCAATAGAAGCTGCATTGGGGGCGATGCTTTTGGCCGCAGCGTTTTGCAGCTGTGCGATCACCAAGCCTGATTTTTGCGCAGCACCCAATGGCTCATAACCTATTGCGCCCACCGTAGTTTTAACGGTATCTATCATGGCCTGGCCACCACGAACCCCTTTGCCCACGGTAAGTGACAAATTGCTGGTAGCCGCAATGCTTCGGCGCCACTTTGAATTGCCGCGTGCCAAGTAAGCTGACAACGCATAAGACTGTCCAGAGCCATCGGTACGCCAAATGGGCACGATGGGTTTATTGGGCAGTGCAACCCCAGGGTTGCTGGCGGCAATTTGCGAATGGTTCCACTCCTTGATGGCGCCTTGGTAAATGTCCGCCAAAATATCGCCATTGAGTTTGATGGTTTTGCCGTTAAGTTCAGGCAAATTGACGATCACGGCCACAGCAGTTACGGCAATCGGCAGTTGTTTTAAGCCTGCCTGGCGCAACGCGGCGGTTGTTAACGCCACATCGGTGGCACCGAAGTCAACACTTTGGTCGCTGGCGCGGGCAACGCCTGCTGAAGACCCGGCGGGGTCATAGCTTACGCCCCCGCTGGCTGCAGCAAATTGGGCTGTCCAGCTGGCCATCAAATCGCGCACCAGCGACGAGCCTGCCCCGGTAACCTGTGCCTGTGCAGCACAAGTGCAACCCATTGCCAAGGCCCATAAGATGTAGTTTCGAAATTGACGGGTTGATACCCAAAGCTTAGTTTTTAATAGGTTGTGCATAGGGATCTCCAGATAAACGGGCGCACTAAAATAGCCAGAAAATAGTTACCAAAATATTGCAGCTCCAGCTTAATGTCTTCTGGACAAGTTACTAGCGCTGTGAGCAAAAAAAGCTAAGAAAAATAGCCACTTTTAAGATATTTGTGACTTTTAACAACCCCCGGTCAATGTGCTGACTGTTGTGGCGAGCCTTTAAAGCAGCCTAAGGTATATGGATACTCACGGCTGAAGTGATAGTGGTAAGTGCTGCGCTTTTGACCATCTAAAGTGACTTCATGTGTGTCGCCATGGCACTGGTCAAGGTCGGCGTTGGTCACTTCTATGCCGCCCGCGCCCTGTGCGCGCCGCCACTCCGCGAAATCCAGTGTGTTGCAGTTGAGTTGGTCGCTTGGCTTAGCGTGTGCTTCCTTGAGTTGGTCTCTGGGCTAACGGTATCTCCGACTGAGCTGGACTCGAGCCGGGCATCTCTTCCGCGAAAAATACTTCGCAAACACGCGCGATCTAATGTCTTTGGTGCGCTACCTTGAACAACGCGCGCCTTGCTGCATATTTTTCATCGAGACGGACCCGACTCGTCACATTATTCTTTGCTTGGTTTTAGCAGCCCGTGTTTTGGTTAGCTTGTTGGAATGGTCAATACTATCAATTGCATAGCTGCTTGAGCAGTATTTGCGGCCTACAACGGCTAAAACACTCTGAAAACAGGCCTCAGAATACGCTTAGCGTGCCTTCAACGCCTGTTCTGTGCACGCCTTGGCACTTGGCGTGAACAACTCCGCGGCTGTCCTCCGCCCTGCGGGCTCCCCCTTTATGCCGCTGCGCTGTCCACACCAAGCACCAAGGCTGCGTGCTAGCTAAGTGCGGATTGCAGCGGTTGATCGCTCACCATGATGGCGAGAGCTGGCAGGCGGTGTACTCAGCGCAGCGGCATAAAGGGGGAGTAGGCGGCTATAAGCCGCCACGGAGGACAGCTTTGTTGCTGAGTACGCCGCCTGCCAGCGCCTGTACAAGAACAAGAACAAGAATATCAATCTTCAATCCAAGCTAGTTATTTACCACTGCTGCTCACGATGAGGGAACATTAATCTTCAAGTCCAAGCAAACTACTTAACAGCCGTCGCAATTTAGCGGCGATGATAGAGCCCTATGCCTACCCGACTGCCCACACCCGACAAAGACGCGATTGCCCTGCTGCCCCCGTTTGACAGGCTGGGGCTAGATCGCATTACGCTGGTAACCACGGGCGTGCAGGCGCACGATGCGCTGGGCCAGCTGGCCCGCGCGCCTGCATGGGGCTTTGACACTGAATCTAAACCTACTTTCAAAGTCGGTGAGATATCTGACGGACCGCATATTGTGCAGCTGTCTACGCCTGAACGGGCGTGGGTTTTTCAGCTGCACGACCCGGCTTGCTGCGCGGTAGTGGCCCGTTTGATGGCGCTGCCCGGCATACCCAAAGCAGGCTTTGGTTTGGGCGATGACCGCAAGCGCATCATTAGCAAGCTGCGCGTAGAGCCGGTGGGCGTGCTAGACCTGAACACCATTTTTCGCGAGCGCGGTTACCGCAAAGACATGGGTGTCAAAGGCGCCGTGGCCGTGCTGTTTAACCAGCGCTACATCAAGTCTAAAAAAGCCGCTACCAGCAACTGGGCTAACCTGCAATTGACGCAGGCGCAGCTGGTGTATGCGGCCAATGATGCGTATGCAGCCATTCGCGTTTTTAATGCGCTGGGGTTGTCGATTTGATTTTCAAGCAACGCTGCTGCTATTTTGCAACCCCACTTGAACCCCAGCTTCTGGCCCTGCTTTAACCCAGCAATAACCCAGCGATAATCAGGCCATGTCAGCCACCAAAATTCTCTACGGTTTTCACGCCGTTGGCGTGCGGGTAAAAACCGCGCCTACCTCTGTTGTTGAAATTTACTACGATGCGTCGCGGCGCGATGCGCGGATGCGCAGCTTTGTAGACAAGGCGACCGAAGCGGGGGTGCGGTTGATTGAGGCTGATGGCCTGCGCCTGTCGAAAATGTCGGGCGGCCATGGCCACCAAGGCGTGGTGGCGCTGGCGCAGGCTGTCAAGCAAGCTACGTCGCTGGACGAGCTGCTAGAAGAGCTAGAAGCCTCTGCCGACACTACCAACCCGCTGATTTTGGTGCTAGACGGCGTGACCGACCCGCACAACCTGGGTGCCGTGCTGCGCGTGGCCGACGGCGCAGGCGCGCATGCCGTGATAGCGCCCAAAGACCACGCTGTAGGCATTAATGCCACGGTGTCTAAAGTAGCCAGTGGCGCAGCTGAGACGGTGCCGTACTTTATGGTGACTAATCTGGCGCGCACTTTGAATGAACTGAAAGAGCGCAACATCTGGATTATTGGCACCAGCGATGATGCCGAGCGAACCATCTACGACGTAGATTTAAAAGGCCCCGTGGCTTTGGTGCTGGGTGCAGAAGGCCCCGGCATGCGCCAGCTGACACGTAAAACCTGCGATCAATTAGTCAGCATACCCATGCGCGGCGCGGTAGAAAGCTTAAACGTATCAGTGGCCAGTGGCGTGTGCTTGTACGAAGCATTGCGCCAGCGAACTTAATATTTGAAAGATAATAATATGAAGAAAATTGCTACTACTTTAATAGCTGTTGCAGCAGGTTTACTGCTGGCCAGCTGCACCCAAGAGCAACAAAACAAGATTCAGCGCGACATACAAAACTGGACCGGCACCAACGGCGTGCTGGAGATCTATGCAGGCGACAAAATAGTGCGCCGCTTTGTCAAAATCGACAAACTGTCCACCGCCTTGGGCACCGACGACAACAAGCCGCGCCCGTACCGCTTTGGCTACGGCGTGCTGGACGAGAACTTGAACATGACCGCCGATGCAGGCGAGAAGCGCGTGTATTTTGAGATTAGCGACTACGCGTCAAACTATGTGTTTTTTGAGAGCCCGCGTTAAATTACACCCAGCGCACCCAGCACCGCGCCCGCACCCAGCATCCACAGCAAGTGCAGTTTGGTGCGCCATGCCAGAAGCAGCGCCGCCAGTGTAAAAACCCACAGCGGCCAGTCTTGGGCAGGCTGGTGGTGCGCAGCGGTTAGCAGCCATGCGGTGGCAATCAACAGTGCTACAGATATTGGAGCTAGCGACGCCTTGCTGGCCAACGCCACAATGTGCCGCGGGTTGTGGTGCAGCCAGCGTGTAGTGGCAAAGGTAAGGGTACTGCTGGGCAGCATGATGCCAATGAACGTAGCCGCCAGCCCTGCTGCTGCGCTGTAATAGTTACCGCCAATCGACAAGCCTGTTTGCCAGCCTATCAATGGAATGAACATCACATTAGGGCCGGGTGCAGCCTGCGCTATGGCAATGCTGGCGTTGAACTGCGCATCAGTCAGCCAGCTGTGCTGCTCCACCACAAAGCGGTGCATATCGGGCGCAGTGGTGATAGCCCCGCCAATAGCCAGCAGCGACAGCATGAAAAAGTGGCCAAACAGTGCCAGCCATTGGTCTAGTGTCATAGTAGCTTCTACGGTGCGCGAGAGGCGCTGGTAAGGTCGCAACGCTCGGCCTTGCGTACCAAAAACCATGCGTAGCAAAACGCTGGCACGCCCAACCCCAGCACCGTATACACCAGCGGCCAGCGCAGCCAACCTACAGATATAAAAGTTAGCGTTATCAGCACCGTGCACAGCTTGGCACCCAGCAAATTGTGGTGCAAGCCCGATAGCATTTTGAGTGCGGCAGCGCCCGTAAGCCCCGCCGCCGCAGCGCCCATGCCGCGCACTGCGCCCGCCACCGCAGGTACGTGGGCAAACTGCGCATACAGCGACGCCAGCACCAAAGCCAGCAGCAAAGGCACTACCAATATACCCGCCAGCGCCACCACCGCACCGCGCCAGCCAAAGTACCGGTTACCTAAAATAATGCACAGGTTAATCACATTGCCGCCGGGCAAAATCTGCGACACCGCCCAGTCTTCTACAAACTGCTGCTGCGTTAACCAGCGCCGCTTGTCCACCATCTCGCGCTGAATAATAGTCAGCACACCACCAAACCCCTGCAACGCCACATGGTTAAACGCCAAGAAAAGTGCCAGTAAAGACAGCGGTTGTTCCAGCGTTGCGCTTTGTGGTGTGTTGCTAGCAGAGACGATAGGGACAGGCATAGGCTAATTATGATGGGTTGATCGACATCAGTTGCAAAAGCTATATATTTTATAGCTGCTGGAGCAGGTTTTACTTGGGTCAAAGCCCTACTTATGCATAAAACTGCACATCTTTAATGTTTGCGCAAGTCAATGTCTCAAAACAATAAAAAACGCGCCGCTTGTATTAACTACACATGTAGTTACTAAATTACAGTTTTTTTTTTCTTCTGTAAAACAAGTAATTCAAGTTAAATTATGTGTCGGCACTAATCCTAATTAACTATACCAAGCGTGCTATTTACATAAGATAAGGGCAAGGTATCTTGGAAGTCGTTGCAATTGCTGACCATCATCATTCACCTAACGCAGGGGGCGACGGTGAACCTGCGGCCTTTTCTGCAAGTGGCCTAGCTGCATTAAGTTTGCTGGCTCGCCTGCACCATATCAGCACAGACGCCAACACGCTGGGCCACCAGCTAAACATTGCACCCAGCCGCGACGCCACTGTACAAGAGCTGCTGCTAGCGGCAAAACACATTGGCCTGAAAGCCAAGCTAACCCACTGCACCGCAGACCGTTTGCACTTGCAGCCACTACCTGCGCTGGCTGTAATGCGAGACACGCGAAACAATGCACCAGGCCACCTGCGCTACGTGCTGATAGCCCAGTGCGACGGCCAGCGGCTGCTACTGCAAGACCCCAGCCAAGACCCCAGGCAAGACCCCAGCACAGCCAGCGGTGGCCGCCCCACCATCGAGCCCGTAGACGTGTTTGCCCAGCAATGGACAGGCCAGCTTATCTTGGTCACCAGCCATGCCAGCCTGGCCGGCGAACTGGCCAAGTTTGATTTTTCTTGGTTTATCCCTAGCCTGGTCAAATACCGC
Source organism: Polaromonas sp. (assembly GCA_031386655.1). Taxonomy (GTDB): domain Bacteria; phylum Pseudomonadota; class Gammaproteobacteria; order Burkholderiales; family Burkholderiaceae_C; genus JAAFIP01. The sequence continues at coordinate 14,947 of JANNCO010000241.1, forward strand.
AAGCTGCTGGGCGAGGTATTGCTGATTAGTTTATTTTTGCAACTCTTTGCCTTGGTCAGCCCACTGTTTTTTCAAGTAGTGATGGACAAAGTGCTGGTGCACCGCGGGCTGACCACGCTAGACGTACTGGTCATTGGCTTGGTAGTGGTGGTGGTTTTTGAAAGCGTGCTCAGTGCTTTGCGCACTTATGTGTTTAGCCACACCACCAGCCGTATTGACGTAGAGCTGGGCGCACGGTTGTTTCGCCACTTGGTGCAATTGCCGCTAGCCTACTTTCAAGCCCGCAGGGTGGGTGATTCGGTAGCCCGCGTGCGCGAGCTAGAGAATATTCGCAGCTTTCTTACTGGCAATGCACTCACGGTGTTGCTAGACGTATTGTTTAGCGTTATTTTTGTGGCGGTCATGCTGTTCTATAGCGTGCCTTTGACATTAATCGTTTTGGTGAGCATGCCGCTGTACTTTGGCCTTAGCTTGGCCGTGGTGCCTATATTGCGCCAGCGGCTGGATGTCAAATTTGCACGCGGGGCCGAGAACCAGTCTATGCTGGTAGAAACCGTTACCGGCATTCAAACGGTAAAAGCCAGCGCACTGGAGCCATCATTTTCTAAGCGCTGGGACGACCAATTGGCAGGCTACGTGTCAGCCAGCTTTAAAACGCAAACCCTGGCCAGCTTTGCACATGAAGGCGTTAACCTGATAGGCAAGCTGGTCAACGCTGCCACGCTGTGGTACGGCGCGCATTTGGTGATGAACAACCAGTTAACTGTGGGTCAGTTTATTGCTTTTAACATGTTTGCCCAGCGCGTGTCCCAGCCCATCATGCGCATGGCCCAGCTGTGGACAGACTTTCAGCAAACCGGTATATCCATGGCCCGCCTGGGCGACATACTAAACACCCGCACCGAGGTGCCGCCCAGCAGCGCCGCGCAGCTACCACCGGTAAAAGGCCGCGTGACGCTAGACAAAGTAACCTTTCGCTACCGCCCCGAGGCCGCGCCCGTGCTGCACAGCATGAGCCTGGACATTCGCGCTGGCGAGCTGATAGGCATAGTGGGCCGCTCAGGCAGCGGCAAAAGCACACTGACCAAGCTAGTGCAGCGCTTGTACAGCCCCGAACAAGGCCGCGTGCTGGTAGACGGTATCGACATTGGCCTGATAGACGCTGCCCAGCTGCGCCGCCAAATAGGCGTAGTGCTGCAAGAAAACCTGCTGTTTAACCGTAGCGTGCGCGAGAACATTGCCATTACCGACCCCGCAGCGCCCATAGAGGCTGTAGTACGCGTAGCGCAAATGGCGGGCGCGCATGAATTTATCAGCGAGCTGCCCGAGGGCTACGACACCGTGGTGGGCGAGCAGGGCGGCAGCCTAAGCGGTGGCCAGCGCCAGCGTATTGCTATTGCCCGCGCCCTGTTTACCAACCCCCGCATTTTGATACTGGACGAAGCCACCAGCGCCCTTGACTACGAAAGCGAGGCCATTATTGCCCGCAACATGCGCACCATATGCCAAGGCCGCACCGTCATTACCATAGCCCACCGCCTAAGCGCTGTGCGCAACGCCCACCGCATTATCGTGATGGACAAAGGCCGTATCGTAGAGGCTGGCCCGCATGACGCGCTGATTCAAATGCTCAAAGGTTTGTATGCGCATTTGTGGCGCCTACAAAATGCTAGTCAAGACGCTGCTGAGGCTGCACAGGGAGAAACCGCATGAGCCTACTTCAAGCCGTCAGATCTAGTAGTGCCTGGGGACTGCGCACGGCCACCCGAAGTAGCGTTTGCGCTGCTCCGGTAGGCTCGCGCCGCCCTTGCTCCCATTCCTGTAATGTGCGCAGCGACACCCCTAAAAGCCTGGCAAAACCCGCTTGCGACAGACCTACACTGGCACGTGCTTGCGCAGCAGAGGTAACAGGTATCTGTGTTACGCGTGCGTATGTGCCCGCCTTAAATTCGCGTACCGACTGCAACAAATCTTGCTGGAACTGCAGCAGCTCCACATCAGGTTTATGGGCAGATTTAGGTTTAGCTTTAGACATCTTCAAACTCCTTTCGCAGTTGAACCAAAAAATCGGTGGGCAAGTTGTCAAACTTGGCTTTGGTGTAAATCATCAGCAGCGCAATGACACCGTGAGCCAGTTGGTTGAAATAAATCACCCGTGCTCCGCCGCGCTTGCCCATGCCCGCACGTGCCCAGCGCACTTTGCGGATACCTCCAGACCCCGGTATGACCTGGCCAGCCAAGGGGTCGTGTGCAAGCCACACTTTAAAACTATCCAGCTCCTCCTGAGTCCACACATCGCCTACCAAACGCTGAAAAACAGGGGTTTCGATGATCGTGTACATGGTTCTATTATACGTCAATGACGGATTATTTGTTATGAACTCATCCAGCACTTCGTCACAAGCCAGCGCGCCCAGCACGCCTACCCACCCCGCACGCGAGCTGCTAGGCCGTTACCGCGCCGTCTTCAGCGCTGCCTGGG
>JANNCO010000298.1:0-4965 GCA_031386655.1 Polaromonas sp.
CCCCCTCGGGGGGCAGCGAACCTCGCGCAGCGAGGAGCGTGGGGGCTTGTAGCCTCAGTGGTATTTGCCCAATAGTGCGGATGTTGTTGGTCACGTCCTCGCCCATCTGGCCATCGCCGCGCGTGGCCGCTTGTACCAGCGTGCCGTTTTCGTAGCGCAAGTTGATGGCCAAGCCGTCAAACTTGAGCTCAGCCACGTAATCCACAGCCGGGTCGGCGTCTGACAGGCCCAGCGCCTTGCGCACGCGCGTGTCAAAGTTTTGCGCGCCGCTGGCTTGGGTATCGGTTTCGGTGTTGATGCTAAGCATCGGTACGGCATGCTTGACTGACTTAAAACCATCTAGTACCGCACCTATCACGCGCTGCGTGGGTGAGTCTGCGGTAACCATTTCTGGATGGTCTGTTTCCAGCTTTTGCAGTTGCGCAAACAGTTTGTCGTATTCAGCATCAGGCAGTTGCGGGTCGTCCAGCACGTAGTAGCGGTGTGCGTGGTAGTGCAGCTGCTGGTGCAGGCTGTCGCGTAGTGCAGTGATACTTGCTACTGATTGCATAGCTGGTTGAGCAGGTTTTACTTGGGTTAGAGGCTTATATTGCCTCAAAAACGAGTTACAGAATACGAGCTCTGGATCAGCTGAACAAGCGCCGCGCTTGCAGCGAACCTGCGGTGAGGTCGCGTTCTTCCAGCGTGTCGTACAGCTGCTCTAGATCGGCACCAATGGCGTCCAGCGCGTCGGCGCGAATGATGTTGCCATGGTCGTCGGTGATCACGCCGTCCATGCTGGACGCCAGCGCCAGCGCCATGTCGCGCATACGCATAAAGGGCTGCTCTTCACGCGCGACTTGGGGAACATCCAGCGACAGGGTCACGCTGCGCAGGGCAGATTGTTCGGGGTCTTCGGCCAATGCGGCTTGCGTGTCAAACGACAGGCTGAGCACGGGCGGCAGGCCCGCAGCCAGCGCAGGCAACACCATGCGGCCGGGTATCACGCCTGGCACCAAAGCTTGGCGCGTGGCGTGCTGCTGCACGTAACCAGGGCTCCATGCGGTGGCGCGGGCGCGGATAGTGACGCTGAGCTGCGCGTCGTGGCTGCTGGCAAACTGGTCTAGTTCGCGGGCGCGGGCTACTTCGTCGCGCATCTCGGGAAACTCGGGCGTACCTGCTACAGCGTCGGCAAAGGCTTGGGCTTTGACGACAAATTCAGAGTATTCAATGTCGTTGAGCGCGCCTGTGCGGTTGGCCAGTTGCACGCCCGCCTGAAAAGCGTTGTAGCGCTGGCCTGCCATGGGTTGTTCCCACTGCGCGGTAAATCGGTTGTAGCCTTCTACAGCAAACGGTTTGCTGCCTGCGCGCCGCGTGGGCGGCATGGACGCTACCGCCAGCTCGCCTGCCACCTCGCCATCTACTGCGATGGGGGCTATCACGTCGATTAGCGCATCAAGCATGGGTTTTTTGTCTTGCGGGGCTAGAGCCAAGAGGTTGGAATCAAAGTCATCAGAGCTTGCGTTCATCTTGCCAGCGTGGCTGGAATCTTGTGTCGCATAGTCAGGGTCTGCCCCCATGCCGGGCTCGGTTCGCTCTGGCGTGTTGTTCCGCTCTGGCCGGTCGGTACGCGCTGGGCGGTCTTGCGCTGGGTCAGCATCGGCAGTGCGGGGCGCGTTGCGCCGCGCGTTCCATGCACCGTGGGCTACCACGCCTGCCAGCACCAAGCCACCTGCAATAGCCAGGCCTATAGTTAGGGTACTCATAGTTGAACATCCGTTTTGCTGCCGGGCCGCCCCAAGGCAAAACAGCCCCCCTGGGGGGCAGCGGACCTCGCGCAGCGGGGGAGCGTGGGGGCTTGTAGCTTCATGCAGCCTCCGCCATGCCCAGGGCCGATTCCATATCCACCGCCACGATGCGCGATACGCCCTGCTCTTGCATCGTCACGCCAATCAATTGCTCAGCCATTTCCATGGCAATTTTGTTGTGGCTGATAAACAAGAACTGCGTGCCTTTTTTGCTCATGCTGCGCACCAGTTTGGCGTAGCGTTCGGTGTTGGCATCGTCCAGCGGTGCGTCTACCTCGTCCAGCAAGCAAAACGGCGCTGGGTTCAAGTTAAAAATAGCAAATACCAGCGCTATGGCGGTGAGTGCTTTTTCACCGCCAGACAGCAGTGCAATCGACTGGTTCTTTTTGCCGGGTGGCTGGGCAATCACTTGCACGCCAGCGTCCAGAATTTCTTCACCGGTCATCACCAGGCGGGCTTGTCCACCGCCAAACAGCTCGGGGAACATGCGGCCAAAGTGTTCGTTGACGATGTTGAAGGTGCCGCTCAGCATCTCGCGCGTTTCGCCGTCAATTTTTAGAATCGCATCTTGCAGGGTGTTGATCGCCTCGGTCAAATCAGCCATTTGCGCATCAAGGAAAGTTTTGCGCTCGCTGGAAGTGGTCAGCTCGTCCAGTGCGGCCAAGTTCACTGCGCCCAGGGCCGCAATGTCGCGGTTGAACTGGTCAATAGCGCTTTGCAGGCCAGACAGTTTGACGTTACCCTCAGCAATCGACTTGCCCACGGCCTCCATATCGGCCTGCGCCTCTTGCAGCAGTTGCTCGTATTGCTCAAAGCCCAGCCGTGCGGCTTGCTCTTTGAGCTGAAAGTCGGTGATGCGCTGGCGCAGCGGGTCTAGCTCGCGCTCCAGTTTTAAGCGGCGCTCATCGCTGGCGCGCAGCTTGTTGGTCAGGTCGTCGTATTCACTGCGTTTGGCACCCAGCGTGGTTTCGCGCTGCAGCTTGATGCCCAGTGCGCTTTGCAGGCCCGCTTGGGCGGCAGCATCAGTTAAGCGGCCTAGTTCTTCGTGGGCGCGTTGCTCGTCAGCTGCCAGGGTAGTGGCTTGCTGCGCTGCTGTTTCAATAGCGCGGGACAGTTCTGCCTTGCGCGCCTCCAGCGTGCGCAAAGCATACTGGGCCTCGCTGCTTTGGCGCTCCAGCGTGCGTTGTTGCTCACGGCTTTCGGCCAGTTTGCGCTCGGCCTCTATCACGCGTTCATCTAGCTGGGCGTGGCGCTCTTGCGTGTCAGCCAGTTGCATGTCCAGCTCTTCAAACTTGGCCTCTGCAGTCACTTTGCGTTCTTGCAGATCGTTCAGTTGCGCGTCCACCTCGCCCAGGTCGCCCGTAATTTGCTCGCTACGGGCACGGGTTTGCTCAGCTAGTTGCTGCAAGCGCAGGGTCTCCACTGCCAGCTCGTGCGCGCGGCTTACGGCCTCGGCTGCTTCGCGGCGGGCAGACACCAGGCTTTGCGATGCTGCGTTGTACGCCGACTCAGCGCGTGCCAGCGCGCTTTTGCTTTCTTCGCCGATCAACGCTTGGGCCTTGAGCTGCTTGTCCAGGTTTTCAATCTCTTGTGCACGCGCCAGCAGGCCCGCTTGCTCAGAATCTTGCGCAAAAAAGCTCACGCTGTGCGCGCTAACGCAGTGGCCTGCTTTAACGTAGACCACCTCACCAGCTTGCAACTTGCTGCGTGCAGCCAGTGCGTCTTCTAGGGTGTTAGCGGTATAACAGCCTGCCAGCCAGTTGGACAGTAGTGCCTTTTGGCCTGCATCATTCAGGCGCAGCAAATCGGCCAGACGGGGCAGTGCGCCGGGCTTGTCTGGCACGCCTGCCAAGGGCGCGGTGTAGAAGGCCAGCTTTGCAGGCGGCGCGTCGTTACCAAAGGCGCGCACCATGTCCAGCTTAGACACTTCCAAACTGCTCAGGCGCTCGCGCAAGGCAGCTTCCAGCGCGTTTTCCCAGCCTTGTTCTATGTGAATTTTGCTCCACAGGCCTTGTAGGCCATCTAGCCCGTGTTTGGCCAGCCAGGGTTTCAGCTTGCCATCGGTTTTAACTTTTTCTTGCAGCGCTTTGAGGGCTTCCATGCGCGCCGACAAATCGGCTTGCTTGCCAGATTCTGTATTGACGGTTTGCTGTTTAGCGCTGCGGTCAACGTCCAGCTGTGGCACGTTGTCTTGCAGCTCGTGCAGGCGCGCCTCAGCTATGTCTTTAGCCTCGGTAGCGGTTGCAGATTGGCCCACTAAGTTCACCAAGCGTTGCTCGTCAGGCGAGGCCAATGCGTTTTTGTCGGCGGCCAGGCGCTCGCGGCGCAGGGTCAGGTTGCGGCTTTGCTCGTCGATGTTGCGCTGGTCTGCGGCCAGCACCTGAATTTGCTGTTGCACGCTGCCCACGCTGGCGCGCTGTTCGTTGGCTTGGGTCTGCGCGCTGCGCAGCGCGTCTTCCAGCTCGGGCAGGCGTTCGCCCTGCTCTTCGGCTTGGGCATGCAGCAGCTGCGATTTTTCTTCGCTGTCCATGGCTTGCGCAGCCAAGGTTTCAATTTCGGTATGGGCATCGCCCTTGCGCGTAGCCCAGTGCACCACTTGTTCTTTCAGTTGACTCAGCCGCTGCTCAACCCGCTGGCGGCCTTCTACAACAAATCGTATTTCTGCTTCCAGGCGGCCTACTTCGGCGCTGGCCTCGTACAGCAGGCCCTGCGCTTGGTTGACATGGTCGCCTGCGCTGTAGTGGGCTTGGCGCACGGTTTCCAGCTCGGCCTCAATATAGCGCACATCGGCTACACGGCTTTCCAGGTCGTTGACGGCTTTTTCTTGGTCGGCTTTGATGCGGGTTTGCTCACCTTGGGCGTCAGCACGCTTTAAAAACCACAGTTGTTGTTGTTTAAGTGTGACATCAGCATGCAGTGAATTGTATTTTTGCGCCACCTCGGCTTGTTTTTCTAGCTTCTCCAGGTTGGCATTCAGCTCACGCAGGATGTCTTCCACGCGGGTTAAATTTTCACGCGTATCGCTCAGGCGGTTTTCAGTTTCGCGGCGGCGTTCTTTGTATTTCGACACGCCCGCGGCTTCCTCCAAGAACAAACGCAGCTCTTCGGGTTTGCTTTCAATAATGCGGCTGATGGTGCCCTGACCAATGATGGCGTAGGCACGCGGCCCCAAGCCCGT
>JANNCO010000350.1:0-10773 GCA_031386655.1 Polaromonas sp.
CTCTGCGAATGGCCCGTCGTGTCGGCGCTCATCACATAGGACGAGCCCACGTCTGAACTCCAGTCACCAACTACAATGGCGTAATCGGTCTGTGGGCTGGGGCGGCAGGGTGGTGGCAGGGGCGGAGGCGGGTGGTTGAGGGGCGGCTGATGTGGCTACCGGGTTGCGGTAGCTAGAGGGCAGGGCGGAGGTTTTGGGGTAGCCTGCGGCGTCCAGATAATCGGACCATTGCGATTCGCTAAAACCTTTGAGCTGCACGCCGCCTATCAGGGCTACGGGCATGGTGGTGTCGCCAGTTAGTTTACGCAGCGCCAAGTTGTCGGCTACAGATTCGACAGTTTTTTCGCTAAATGGCACGCCGCGTGCTGCCAGCAGGCTGCGGCCCAAGCCGCAGGGCGCGCAGTCTTTGCTGGTGTACAAGGTAACGGGGGCTTTGGACGCTGCTGTGCGCACGTCTAATGGCAGGTTGCTACTACCGCTGCCACTAGGTGCACCAGTATCAGCGGCAGTGCTGTTGCCTAAAGCGCCTGCGCGCCCAGCAATTACTTTGCCGCCAGCTGCCGCTGGCGGTGGCTGGTCAGAAAAGGTCACTTTGCCGTCAGGGCCGACAATTTTGTACAGCTGCTGGGCGTTAACGTTCAAGGATAAACTGGCTGTAAGTAGCGTAAATACTGCTAGAGCAGCTGCGGTTTTAATAGCATTCATAGTAAACCCTTATGAAATTACGGTATCAAGCTGCGCATCTGTGTGCGCTTGTCAATGCATCTTCAAGCCATACCTTGGTGGCGCAGCAGCGCATCGATATTAGGCTCGCGGCCCCGGAAAGCTTTAAAGCTGTCCATGGCAGACCGGCTGCCACCAACTTCTAAAATCTCGCGTCGATAGCGTTGCCCAGCCGCCATGTTAGCTGATGGCGATGCGTTATGCCCACCCGCTGGTGTAACAGCTTCTTCAAAAGCTGCGTACACATCAGCCGACAACAGCTCGGCCCATTTGTAGCTGTAGTAGCCCGCTGCGTAGCCGCCTGAGAAGATGTGGCTAAAGGTGTTGGGCGTGCGGCTGTAGGCTGGTGCTGGCATGACAGAGACTTCTTTGCGCACATCGCGCAGTACTTGCAATGCGTCACCGCCGTTTTGCGCAGCGGTTTGGTGCAGCAGCATGTCAAACAACGCAAGCTCCACCTGGCGCAAAGTTTGCAGGCCGCTTTGGTAGTTTTTGGCGGCCAGCATTTTGTCAAACAGCGCGCGGGGCAGCGGCGCGCCGGTGTCCACATGCGCTGTCATGTGTTTGAGCACGTCCCATTCCCAGCAAAAGTTTTCCATAAACTGGCTAGGCAGCTCTACGGCGTCCCACTCTACACCGCTGATACCGCTGACATCGCGCTCGTTCACCTGCGTCAGCATGTGGTGCAGGCCGTGGCCGAATTCGTGAAACAGGGTGGTGACGTCGTCGTGTGTCAGCAGCGCAGGCCTAGCTACACCACTTACCACAGCGCCATCGGCAAAATTGCACACCAGGTGGGCTACTGGCGTTTGCAGCGCGCCCGTGTCAGGCCGCAGCCAGCGAGCGCGCACGTCGTCCATCCACGCGCCACCGCGCTTGCCTGTGCGGGCGGGCTGGTCCAGGTAAAACTGGGCGATGGTTTTACCTTGGCGTTGCAACGCGTAGAACTCAACTTTGTCGTTCCACACGGGGGCGGTGTCGCGGACAATCGCTACGTCAAACAATGTTTCGATAATTTTGAACAAGCCCGCCAGCACTTTGGGGGCGGTGAAATATTGCTTAACCTCTTGCTCGCTGAAACTGTAGCGCGCTTCCTTGAGTTTTTCAGAGATATACGGCCAGTCCCAGGGCTGTGGGTTTGGCAGGGCCAAGTGCTCTGCAGCAAAGGCGCGCATGTCTGCCAGGTCTTTCTCGGCAAACGGGCGGGCGCGTTGTGCCAAGTCGCGCAAAAAAGCAATCACTTGCTCAGGGGAGTCGGCCATTTTGGGCACCAAGGAGACCTGCGCATAGTTGTCATAACCCAGCAGCACAGACTCTTCCTGGCGCAGCGCCAATATCTCGCGCAAGCTAGCGGTGTTGTCAAACTCACCTCGCACCTGGCCGTCCACTTCAAACAATTCTGAGGCGCGCGTGCTGTTGGCTTGGTACAGCTTCTCGCGCAAGGCGCTGCTGGTGGCAAACTGCATCACGGGCAGGTAGCAGGGCATTTTTAACGTGAGCTTGTGCAGGGCAGCGTCGTCCACTTTGCCGTCTTTGGCAAACTGCGTTTTTGCAGCCTCGCGCGCCGTGTGCACTACATCGGCAGGCACACCGGCCAGTTCACCTACCGTGGCGTAGTAGGCATACGCCTCAGTGCTGTCCAGCGCGTTTTCGCTGAATTTCTGGGACAGTTCGGCTTGGCGTTCCTGGATGGTGGCAAAGCGCTCTTTGGCTGCGCCTTGCAGGTCGGCCCCGCCTAATTTGAAGCCGCGCATGGCGTTGCTGTGTGCCTTGCTTTGCTCGGCGTTCAGCTGAGCCGTGTCCATAGATTTGTACTTCGCGTACAAGCGCTCGTCGGCACCTACGCGGGTGTAAAACTCGGTTACCTTGGCCAACGATTCGTTGTAGGCAGCCCGCAGCTCAGGCGTGTCGACCACGCTGTTCAGATGGCTTACGGCGCCCCAGGCGCGGCCTAGTTTTTCAGTCGCCACGTCTAGCGCCCCCGACATGGCTTTCCAATCGGACGGAAAGTCAGCAACAGTTACTTTTTCAAGCGCTGCGTTTGATTCAGCCAGCAATACTTCAACCGCAGGTGCTACGTGCGCGGGGGTGATGGTGGCGAATTGGGGAAGGTCGGTAAAGTCTAAAAGCGGATTGTTCATATACGGTTATGTGCTGGCTTTGGTAGTTTATTCAAGGGCAGGTTGGTGCAGAGCTGTAGAAAGCGGACTGCCGGACGCGAAGGGCGCGAAGATTGCGCGAAAAACGTTAAAGAATACCAAAAAATACCGAAAATTGAATAAGTGCCGTCAAAGATGGCGGTCAGTGTATGGATTTTTAAATTAAAAATTAAATTCTGAATGTTTTGGTGAAGCAGTATTAAAGACGAGCTCTTTACTAATTTCGAGCTTCCTTTTTTTCTTTTTCGCGCCCTTCGCGTCCGGCAGTCTGCACCCTGCACCCCACACCTCACATTAGTTTTCGAATGCGAGAAAACCTAAAGCCCCGACCCCTGCGAAGACTTCTTGACTGACTTTTGCTTGACTTTGGCCCGCTTTACAGTGCCACCGCGCGGTCAGCGTTGGTTGCCCAGTACGCGCAAGATTTTCACTTCTGGGCGTTGGCCACCGCGGCTGGCGTACTTTAAGATTTTCACGTCTTTGGGGCCGGCCATGCGGTCTTCGTCTACCACTTTGACCTTGTCTGCCTTGGGCCGCCACAGCACCAGCAATTTGCCAATGTTTTGAATTTGCGCGGCACCCAGCTCATCGGCCAGTGTGTTGTAGAAACCCAGGCGAGCCTCGCGGTCATCGCCCAGCACGCGCACTTTGATCAAACCGTGCGCTTTGAGGGCGTGGTCTACCTCTTTGGTCACGGCGGGCGTCAGGCCGTCGCCGCCTATCATCACCACCGGGTCAAGGTGGTGCGCGTCGGCGCGGTGGGCTTTTCGGTCTTGGATGGAGAGTACTATTCTGGTCATGGGACAATTATCGTCTTTAATGTGCTTGCCCTGCAAAGAAACATCCTCTAATCAGTGGGGCAGAGCAAACGTTTCTAGCTGGTTGGGGACAGAGCAAAAAAATGAAAGTACCGTATTGGTCTTTCCTGCAATTTTCTGATTGGTTGGCGACAGAGCAAAATGGGGGGTACCATTTCGGTCTGTCTCACAAGTTTATGAAAATTAAAACCCAATCCAAAAAGGTCAATAAATCATGGCTTAACGACCATGTAAACGACCCCTACGTCAAGCAAGCCAAGGTCGACGGCTACCGCGCCCGCGCGGCCTATAAATTAAAGGAAATCGACGAAACTTTCAAGCTCATCAAACCCGGCCACGTGGTGGTTGATTTGGGCAGCACCCCTGGCGCGTGGAGCCAGTACGTGCGCCGCCGCCTGTCGCCCACCGGGGCAGCAGTGGGCGCGCTGAACGGCACCATCATTGCGCTGGACATTTTGCCTATGGATCCTGTAGAAGGCGTACAGTTTATTTTGGGCGACTTCACCGAGCAGGCTACGCTGGATGAACTGCTATCGAAAGTGAAGCTGGTTGAGCAGAATCTACTTGGGCTACAAGCCGATTTAGCATTAAAAAACGATGCTAAAAAACCTGTAAATGACGTACCGCCCTCACAGCCACACACCCAGCCATACACACAGCGCCTGCGCGTGGTAGATGTCGTGGTCAGCGACATAGCGCCCAACCTGTCCGGCGTCGCCTCGGCAGACGCTGCCCGCATTATCGGGCTGATCGAGCTGGCCGTAGACTTTGCCCAAACCCAGCTCAAACCCGAAGGCGCACTGGTGGTCAAGCTATTCCACGGCGGTGCGTACGACCCGCTGGTCAAGCTATTCAGAGCCACCTTTAAAGTCGTCAAACCCTTTAAACCCAAGTCCAGCCGCGACAAATCATCCGAGACGTTTTTGGTGGGAATGGGGTTGAAGTCGCTGTAGACCTGCTAAATACGTGAAAACCTGCGCGCAATAGCCCTTCAAACAATCTAGTTACCACTGAAAATCTTGGAAACTCGCTTGAAAAGCCTAAAATATGACACATCTGTGTATGCATAGGGCATAGTGCCCATGGAGCGTTTGCTTTGAACAATAACCAATGGTTTTCTAAAGTTGCAGTCTGGCTAGTCATAGCGCTTGTACTGTTTACCGTATTTAAGCAATTTGAGGGTAAAGGTGGGGCTGGTAGCAACACCATGCCGTATTCGGAGTTTCTGGAAGAAATCAAAGCCAAGCGCATTAAAGAAGCTGTTGTGCCCGACGGCGGGGCAGGTGGCGAGATTGTGGCTATTACAACCGAAGGCAAGAAAATCCGAGTTAACGCTACGGTGTTTGACCGCGGTTTGGTTGGTGACTTGATTGCCAATGGCGTAAAGTTCGACGTGAAAGGCCGCGAAGAAACCTCGCTGTTGATGACTATTTTGATCAGCTGGGGCCCCATGTTGTTGCTGATCGGCGTGTGGGTGTACTTTATGCGGCAAATGCAAGGTGGCGGTAAAGGCGGCGCGTTCAGTTTTGGCAAATCCAAAGCACGTCTGCTGGACGAAAACACCAACACCGTCACGTTCGCTGATGTAGCAGGTTGCGACGAGGCCAAAGAAGAAGTTAAAGAAGTCGTTGACTTTTTGAAAGACCCGTCCAAGTTTCAAAAACTCGGCGGGCGCATCCCGCGCGGCTTGCTGTTGGTAGGCCCACCCGGTACGGGTAAAACATTGTTGGCTAAGTCGATTGCTGGCGAGGCTAAAGTTCCGTTTTTCTCCATTTCAGGTTCTGACTTTGTCGAGATGTTTGTTGGTGTAGGCGCATCGCGCGTGCGCGACATGTTTGACAACGCTAAAAAGAACGCACCGTGCATTATTTTTATCGACGAGATTGACGCCGTAGGCCGCCAGCGTGGCGCAGGCTTGGGCGGTGGCAACGATGAACGTGAGCAAACGCTGAACCAAATGCTGGTCGAGATGGACGGCTTTGAAACCAATGTGGGCGTGATTGTAGTGGCTGCTACCAACCGGCCCGATATTTTGGATGCTGCGTTGTTGCGCCCCGGTCGCTTTGACCGCCAGGTGTATGTCACGCTGCCCGATATTCGTGGCCGTGAGCAAATTTTGGCAGTGCACATGCGCAAAGTGCCGTTGGGCCAAGATGTCAGTGCCAACATCATTGCGCGCGGTACGCCGGGCATGAGCGGTGCTGATCTGGCTAACCTGTGCAACGAAGCCGCATTGATGGCCGCCCGCCGCAGCGCCCGTGTTGTGGAGATGCAAGACTTTGAAAAAGCCAAAGACAAAATCTTGATGGGCCCAGAGCGCAAGAGTATGGTGATGCCTGAAGAAGAGCGTCGCAATACTGCCTACCATGAGTCTGGCCACGCCCTGATTGGCCGTTTGCTACCCAAATGCGACCCTGTGCACAAAGTCACCATCATTCCGCGTGGCCGTGCGCTGGGCGTGACGATGAGTTTGCCTGCGCAAGACCGCTACAGTTACGACAAAGAATTCATGCTCAACCAGATCAGCATGCTGTTTGGCGGCCGTATTGCCGAGGAAGTGTTCATGAAGCAAATGACCACAGGCGCCAGCAACGACTTTGAACGTGCCACTGGCCTGGCCCGCGACATGGTGACCCGCTACGGCATGACCGACGCATTGGGCCCCATGGTGTATGCAGAGAATGAAGGCGAAGTTTTCTTGGGCCGCAGTGTGACCAAGACTACCAGCATGAGCGAGCACACCATGCAGATGGTGGACGTAGAGGTGCGCAAAATCATCGACACGCAATACGCTCTGGCGCGCAAGCTGATCGAAGAAAACAGCGACAAAATGCATGCCATGGCCAAGGCCCTGCTTGAATGGGAAACCATTGACATGAGCCAGCTGGACGAGATCATGGCGGGCAAAACGCCTACCGCGCCAAAAGACTGGACACCCCGTGTGCCACCACAGGGCGGCGATGGCGGTGGCTCTGGCGGTGCGCCCGTAGTCACTAACCCGGCGCCTACTGCTGCTTAAAAGCTGTTGGCACTCACAAAAAAATGGAGCTTCGGCTCCGTTTTTTTTGGCTGCGCGCAAATGCGTTGGGTTCAACCCATGCCGATAGCGTAGGCCTAAAGCTTGCGCTGCATATTTCTCAGTTTGCCTTGATCAAAATCAATACATGGGACGTTACCACAGTGCAGACTGACATGCTGTAGGCCTAATCTTAAGTGAGCGCAGTTTTTGGAGGATTCCCCACTTCAACTGTTCTGCATCAAATTGTCTACCGCCGAGTTTGAAAGGGACCACTGACATGTTAACCAAGATGCAAGCCGCCGTTGTTGAAACGTTTGGTAGACCATTGGTACTTCGCGAATGGAATGTGCCATCCCCCGGCCCGGGCCAAATTCTAGTCAAAACCGAAGCTTGCGGCGTATGCCATACCGACTTGCATGCCGCGCGCGGCGATTGGCCTGCCAAACCCACGCCGCCTTTTATTCCGGGCCATGAAGGCATCGGGCGGGTAGTTGCAGCTGGCGCTGGTGTGAAGGCGGTAAAAGAAGGCGATAGGGTTGGCGTTCCGTGGCTCTATTCGGCTTGTGGCCATTGTGAACATTGCCTGGCAGCTTGGGAGACGGTGTGCGGTGAAGTGCAATACGGCGGGTACAGCGTAGACGGTGGTTTTGCCGAATACATCTTGGCCGACCCTAACTACGTGGCGCACATACCCGCTGGTTTAAGCGCGGTAGATGCTGCACCTATCATCTGCGCAGGCGTCACCACCTACAAAGGCATCAAGGAAGCCGCCACCAAGCCAGGGGACTGGATTGCGATTTCTGGCGTTGGTGGCTTGGGCCATCTGGCGATTCAGTATGCCAAAGCCATGGGCTTGCACGTGTGTGCGGTAGACATTGACGACAGCAAACTGGCCCACGCAAAACTATTGGGTGCTGATGCCACAGTCAATGCCAAAACAGACAACGCCATTGATGCCGTCAAAAAAGCGACTGACGGGGGTGCCCACGGCGTATTGATCACTGCCCCATCGCTGGCAGCCTTCAAACAAGGCGTGGGTATGACCCGCAAGCGCGGCACCTGTGTGCTGACTGGCCTGCCGCCGGGAGAGTTTCCTTTTCCGTTATTTGACGTGGTGCTCAATTGCATCACGGTGCGCGGTTCGCTGGTCGGCACGCGCCAAGATATGGCAGAGGCACTGGCCTTTGCGGCGGAAGGCAAGGTCAAGGCTGATATTGAGTTGCAACCTTTGTCTGCCATCAACCAAGTGCTAGACCGGTTAGAGCGGGGCGATGTAGCAGCGCGTGTGGTGCTGGAATTCACTGGTTTCTGATTAATTTGACCGCGTCAATACAGGAACAAAAAAACCGCTCAAGTTGGTACACGCCATGACATCGCAACCAATTGGAACCTCAAGCGCAGCCTCGGACACCATGGCAAATCACCACCCTGCATGGGCCTTGGTTACTGATGACGGTCAAGCTGTTCAAGCAAGGAATTTTTTACTGACGCTCAATGCGGGGTCTTCCAGCTTGAAGTTCGCACTGTTTGACGTTAACTCGGATTTGCTGCAAATATTTTCCGGATCGATCAATGGCATTGGCTCGACCTTGTCAAATTTCACATTGAAGGGCGTAACTGGCGATGTGATGGAGCATGCGGCAGTATCGGCACTCGATTGTGTTCGCGCTTTGGCTTATCTGCTTGATCGACTGGAGGTGATCTTGGGCTCACGCGGGTTTGCAGCGGTAGGACATCGCGTGGTTCATGGCGGTCAGAATTATTGTGACCCGCAGCGCGTAGACAGCGCGATGCTGGCAGAACTCAGGCGCATCAGCGCATTCAACCCTTTGCATCTTCCGCCTGAGATTGCATTAATGGAGATGATTGCTGAGAAATTTCCGCAGGCTGCGCAAGTGGCCTGCTTCGACACCGCATTTCACAGCCAGATGCCGCGCGTCGCCAAAATGCTGGCAATTCCGCGTCGATACGAGGAAATGGGCGTGCAGCGCTATGGTTTCCACGGCTTGTCTTATGCCGGACTGATGGAGGAACTTGGACGTGTGGCCGGAACTGAGGCTGTAAATAGGCGCGTGATCCTGGCGCATTTGGGCCAGGGTTCGAGCATGGCCGCAGTGCGCGACGGACAGGGGATAGACACCAGCATGGGTTTTACCCCAGCTGCCGGCCTGATGATGGGCACCCGGTCCGGTGACTTGGATCCGGGTCTTATTTCCTTTCTGGCGCACACGCAGCGTATGGGTCCCGCAGAGTTTGACTACATGATCAACCGTGAATCGGGACTTCTTGGCGTGTCAGAAATCAGCTCGGACATGCAGGAACTGCTCGTGCATGAAACAGGCGACGTTCGTGCGGCAGAAGCTGTGGAACTGTTTTGCTACCAGGCAAAAAAGATGATCGGAGCCTACGCTGCCGCACTCGGTGGACTTGACACGCTGGTTTTCGCCGGAGGTGTTGGTGAAAACGCGCCATTGGTTCGCGCGCGGGTTTGCCAGGAACTTGAATTCCTTGGCCTGGAGCTTGATGCGTCGCGCAATGCGGCGAACAGTGACGTCATATCTTCAGACGCCAGCCGGGTTGTTGTGCGGGTCATTCGTACCAATGAGGAAAGGATGATCGCAAAATCGGTCTGCAACGTTCTCGGCCTTGGCGTACCAACCAGAAACGGGGCAGTTCAAGCATGAACGCCACTCTTGAAACTCTGGCACCTGAACCACTAAGCCCTGAACTGCTGCGCAAGATGGACGCCTACTGGCGAGCGGCTAACTACCTATCGGTGGGGCAGATTTACCTTTTAGACAACCCACTGTTGAAAACTCCCCTTACGCTGGCGCACATTAAACCGCGTCTTGTCGGTCATTGGGGTACTACACCAGGACTCAACTTCATCTACGTTCATCTGAATCGCGTGATCAAGGAACGAAAGTTGAACGTAATCTACATTACCGGCCCGGGCCACGGCGGCCCTGCCATCGTGGCAAATGTCTATCTGGAGCAGACCTACAGCGAGGTGTTCCCGCACATCTCGCAGGACGAAGAGGGCATGAAGCGGCTCTTCAAGCAATTCTCATTCCCCGGTGGCATTCCCAGCCATGTCGCAGCAGAAACGCCGGGTTCGATCCACGAGGGTGGCGAGTTGGGTTACGCGCTCTCGCACGCCTTTGGCGCTGCTTTTGACAATCCCGATTTGCTGGTTGCCTGCGTTATCGGTGATGGTGAGGCCGAAACCGGCCCGCTGGCTACCAGCTGGCATTCGAATAAATTTCTCAATCCGGTGCATGACGGCGCGGTGCTTCCGATCCTGCATTTGAACGGCTACAAGATCGCCGGCCCGACGGTGCTGGCACGCATACCCCACGATGAACTCGCTGCGCTGCTGCGCGGCTACGGTTACGCGCCGCATTTCGTCGAGGGTAACGATCCGGCGCAAATGCATCAGCTGATGGCTACTGCGCTTGACAAAGCCGTTGCTGAAATTGCCCGCATTCAGCGAGATGCGCGAACCAATGGTTTCAAAGGCAGGCCATGCTGGCCGATGATCGTTCTGCGTTCACCCAAGGGCTGGACCGGTCCGAAGGAGGTGGACGGCAAGCAGACCGAGGGAACGTTTCGCGCGCACCAAGTGCCGATGGGCGACATGAGTCGGCCAGGCCATGTGAAGATTTTGGAAGATTGGCTGCATAGCTACCGTCCGCAAGAATTGTTTGACGATGCCGGTCGCCTGATGCCCGAACTCGCCGAGCTGGCGCCGCTGGGTGAGCGGCGCATGGGCGCCAACCCGCACGCCAACGGTGGCCAGCTACTGCGTGATCTCGTGCTGCCAGACTTTCGCAACTATGCCGTGACTGTGCTGCAGCCCGGCGCCGTCGATGCCGAGGCCACCCGCATTCAAGGCGAATTGATCCGCGACGTGATCAAACTCAACCCGAACAATTTTCGCGTTTTCAGCCCGGACGAGGCGGCTTCAAACCGGTGGGGCGCGATGTTTGAGGTCACCAACCGATGTTCTACCGCCGAAATTTCTGACACCGACGAGCATGTGGCACCCGATGGG
>JANNCO010000399.1:0-11885 GCA_031386655.1 Polaromonas sp.
CGATCACCGTGACAGGAATTGAATCCCCATCATCAGTGAACACACGCATCATGCCCACCTTGCGCCCAAGCAATCCCAAACGGGTGCTTTGACTCATTGTTTTCTCCGTAACTTTCACCGCTGCCACTGCAATTGGCGGCAGGCGTTTTGATGTGAAAGACTGTTAAAAATACTCTACGCACTATGCACAGAGCCTTAGATTATAACCTGCTTTGGCAGCTTGTGCAAGACTGTTACGCATTAGCGCCCAGGTTGCAGCGTCTAGCGATTGTTGGCGTTTGTTGGCGTTTGTGGGGGGGGCTTTTAAAGCCTCACAAGCCATTGATCATTGATAAAACCGCGCCACAAAATACTATGGTTTTTATAGCTGTTTGAGCAGTATCTACGGCCCACACAATGTAAAAAGCCGGCTCTTTTCCGTTTCGGGTGGCATACAACTATCCCAGCTTGTCTTAAGGTATGGGTCTGGCTTTTTGTAGCGGATTGCCCGGCAGATGCGTCAGCTTGCCCGCAATCAGGAAAGCCATGGCGATGAAATGCTCAGTGGTGGCGTAACCCCGTGCTTTGGCCTTGGCCGCCTGGATTAACGAGTTGACCGCCTCCACATAGCCGGTGTGCAAGTGGGCCGCCTCAAAGGCTCGCACAATGCCCGCCCAATGGGCTTTGATACTGCGGGCCAAGTCCTGCATGGGTTGCAGGCGTGAGCGCTGTGCCCAGTGCAACCACTTCTTGAGCGCTTGGCCAGTCTGCTGTGGGCTGGCCCGCAGCGCATAAATATCGCGCAGCGCCTCCTTAATGCGCCAAGCCCGTGCCGTCTTCAAGTGGCTATGGGGCAACCACTGCATGCGCTCTTGCTCCTTGATCGTCCATTTGGCGCTATCTTTGAGCCAAGCCCAGCGCGTCTTTTTGAGCCAACGCTCACCCCTGGCCTCTTCCCGTCGCACCGCATCCACCGCCTTGTTGGCCATCTGAATGACGTGAAAGCGGTCAAAGGCTATCGCCGCCTGGGGCAGGTGGCGGGCCGCGCCTTGGATGAAGGCTTGAGACATGTCCATGCAGACGGTTTCAATGTTACCCACATCGCCTTGGTGCGCCTTGAGGTCTTGACCAAAGCGCTCTAGCGTGCTGGCGTCCTTGCCCGGTGTGGCGTAGATCAGGCGGGACTGCGCCAAATCGTGGACTAAGGTGATGTAGTCGCGGCCTTTGGCGCACGAGGTCTCGTCAACGCCAATGACGGTGACAGCGGCGTAACTCTCCTTGGCTCGGGCCGCGCCGACGTGGGCGTCAATTTGACGCCACAAGGCATTGCCCGAACAGCGCAGGATACGGGCACACGCGGCCACTGGCATCTCGCGCGCCAGCGTCAGGCTAAAGGCTTCAAACATGAGCGTAAAGCGACTGCCCTCACGGGCCCAAGGCACCTGCAGCTGGGTGGTGCTGTGGCAGGCGGTACAACTGATGCGGGGCAACTGGCAGTGCACGTGGGCCTCGTACTGGAAGAAGTCCAGATGCCGCCAGCTGCGTTGGCGGTGGTCGTGCACACTTTGATCCACAACGCCGCAGGCTGGACATGCGCCGCTCTTGGATTGCCAGGCGATGTACAGATCGATTCTGCTGTGGCTTGTGTCCAGCTGTACACGCTCTACAGCCCACGGTGGCGCTAAGCCCAGCGCTTGGGAGAACAGTGCCTCTTGCATATCTTGTCCTTCTCAGTATTGATGTGTCAACACCATACCTTAAGACAAGCCGGGATAGTTGTGTGCCACCCGAAACGGAAAAGAGCCCAAAAAACTCTAAAAACAGGTCTCAGAATACGCCCAGCGTGCCTTCACCGCAGATAAACCAGCTAAACCCATATTTGCGGCGCAGTGCAGGCCTTGGGGTTGCGCCCCGATCAGGGCGACGGGCTCGAAGCGCGCAGCTTTTGGGGATAAGAAATTTAGATGTCTGAGCCGCAGGCGAGTTTCTAAATTTCCCCCAAAAGCGAGCACTGCAGATGCTTACCCCGAAGGGGGCCGCCGACCGGGGCGCAACCTCAGGGCCTGCACTGCGCCGCGAAACCGCGCAGTCTACAGAAAGACATCCTCGAGCCAATGAACGCACGCGAAACCGCCAAGCGGTGATACAGCGTGGTCGTGATGAAAATCTTACGAGGTGCGCGCGATACAAAAGCTAGCCCAACAACCATCAACATTCGCGCATGTTTTTGCAAGATTTTGCAGCATGACTTGCCTTATCGCCGCAGCTCACGATGCCAGAATATTAATCTTCAATCTCAGTAATTTACCCAATAAACCGCAGCTCACAGTACCGGAATATCAATCTTCGACCTCAGCAAACTACCCAACCTAAAAAAACTCATGATCCAAGAATATCAAGCTTCGGCCACCAATTACCTAGCGCCAAATTTTTGCAACACCTCCATCACGGTGCTGAACCCGCGGCCGCGTGCATGGTCTAGTGCGCTGATGCCTTGGGTGTCGGTGGCGTTGACGTCGGCGCCTGCTGTGGCCAGCGTGCGTACCATGTCAGCTTGGCCTAGCTGGGCGCACAGCGTTATGGCGGGTGTGCCGCCGCTCTTGGCATTTTTATCTGCACCGGCGGCCAAGGCTTGCTGCAAGGCCGCCAGGTCTTTGCTGCGAATGGCTGCAAACAAAGCGTTATCGGGCGTTGCGCCTGCGTTGGCAAGGCGTTCTGCATCGACTGATTTGGTGCGGGCTGCAGACCTGGCGGCTGGTACAGGTGCGCTTTGGACTGCCGCGCCAGAAGGGGCCGATTTACTGAATGCCGCGTCTGCGTTGTCTGTAGTGGCCGCCTGTGCAGCGGGCGTGGGCGGGGTAGCGGCAACTGCGGGGGCTGGTGCTGGGACGGGTGCAGTTACGGGTGCAGGGTTGGGCGCTCTACCAGCGCTGGCTTCAGCTTGGCTAGTGGGTTGCGGTGCAACGCGTTTGTCTTTAAAGGGTGTGCTGTCTTTGGGCTGCGGCGGCGCGCCAGCTAAGGGGCTGTCTACAGGATCTTGGCTAGGTTTTTTAACAACGGGCGGCTTGGGTAGTGGGCTTTGCTGCGCAGCGGCGGGCGCAGTTTTTTGAGCAGGCTGGGGTGCGCTCTGGTCTGGCTTGGCTAGACCGGATGGGTTTTGTGCGTCAGCTACCTCGGCCTTGGGGCGCGCGGCAGGCTCAGGCCGTGCTGTGCTGAAGGCCAAGTCTTTTTCATCGGGTGTGGCGCGGTCCCACTGCATAAACAGCAAGCCGCTGATGCCAAAGATGGCCACTGAAGCCAGGGCGCGCAGCTTCCACTGGCTGTCGTTGGCAGAAGGTTTTTTAGTATTGAATAGGCCTGTTTGAGGCGTATTAACTGCTCGAGCAGCTATTGAATTAGAAGCATTTGAATTGTCTGTACCTGTATTTCCCGCACGCACATGCGGCTGTTGCGCAGCATACGCCAGTATGTTGGCACGGGTTTGCGCAGACGGGCCGGCAGTGTTCTCACCTACCCGGCTTGCCTCAGCGTCCAAGGCATTGTGCGCCGCGTGGTAGCTGGCTACCAGGCTGTCGGCCTGCTGCGGTTGGCCTGGTTGGCTTGGCTGAGCAGGCTGCGGCGTATTTTGCGCAGGGCGCTGGTCTTGCGTCATACGTGGGCCTCCGCAAATTCTGCCAGCAGGCTTTTAAGTTTGCTGCGGGCGTAGCGCAGGCGGCTTTTGGCGGTTTCAAAGCTGCAGCCTGTGGCCGTGGCAATGTCGCCCACGCTCATGTCGCCCTCGGCTTGCATTAAAAACGCCTCGCGCTGGTCTGCGGGTAGCGCATCCACAGCGGCGATCAGCGCGCGTGCTTGCTCGCGCGACTCAATTTGTCGCACCGGGCCAAAGCCCGAGTCTGCAATTAACTGTGCGTGCAGTTGCACGGCGTCGTCGTCCTGGGCATCTACGCTGCTAGCAGTGCTGTGCTGCGGTTTGACAGCGCGCCAATGGTCGACGATGCGGTGGTGGGCCAGGGTGAAAAGCCAAGTTTTAAATTTAGCGCCGTTTTTGCCGGGTTCGTAGGCGGGCGCGGCGCGCGCCACGCTAAACCACAGCTCTTGCGTTAGCTCGTCTGCCGTGGCGGCGTTGTGCACGCTACGCAGTACATAGCGCCACACACTGGCCTCGTGCCGTGTGTACAGCGCGTTGAACGCTGCCACCTGGCCTTGTGCGTACTGCATCATTAAAGTTTCATCAGACAAAGATGTGGTGGTGCCCGCGTGCATGCTGCGTATTGTGCCCCAGCGCGCGTGGTTTTACGACACACGCTGGGGCATGCTTCAAATGCTGTAGCGCTGCAAGCCAGCAGCACTTCTTAGCGCCATGGTGGTGGGTCTGGCGCATAGCCTACTGCAGCGTCGGGGAAGGGGTTAGGCCGTGGCTGCAATGGCCGGGGCGCAGGTATGACACCCATAGCCAGCAGGTTGGCATAGCTGTCGTAGCGTATGCGAATCACCTCAGCCGGGCTGGTGCTCTCGCGTTCAAACTGGGTGTTGGTGACCACAGAGTTTTCGCGTTCGCCGTGGCCGGTGCCCAGCTTGGGTGTGGGTTGCACTATCTGTGCAGACTGGGGTGCAGCTCGCTTGGCCATGCTGTCGTTGCTGGGCTCGTACGGCGCGCCGCTGGCCGATTCTGCTTTGGCGGCGTCGGCTGCGCGTGCAGCGGGGGCTGCAACAGGCGCGGTTGGCCGTACAGTGGCAGAGGCTGCATTAGATTCAGAATCTTTGTAGCGCTCCAACCCAGAGCGATCGTGCGGCTGCTGGTAAGTAGGCGGGTAAATAGGCTGCACCTGCACAGGCGGGCGTTCACGAAACAGCGCCACACCAATCACGCCCACATCGCGCGGGCGGCCTGTGCGTTCGGCGTAGCTGTTGGGTGAGGCGGTAAATTCAAACGCCGCTACGTCGCTGTTGCTTTTGCGCCAGCCAGTAATGCCATAGCGCTGGTAGGCGCCCAGCACATAGCCCGTTTGCGCGGTGCTCGCCGTCTCGCCGCTGACTACGTTTACACCATCTACCGAGGTAACTGCCAACACGCGGCGGCCCGATGCGTTGCGCACGTCGATAGCGTATTTGGCCCCCGGCACGCCTGCTACCCAGTACTCTCCGCGGTGGTAGTGCAGCGGTAGCGTGGCACCGGTGCTGCGGTCGGTTACTGTTACGTCAGCCAGCTTGCCTACCGCCAACGCGGGGGTAGTCAAACTGCCGATGGCGGCGGACAAGGCCAAGGCCCACATTAATTGCTTCATCACACACTCCTTTAAATAAACGGTGATGAAGGTTTAAACGGGGCGGCGTGCAAAAAGGGGTTAAATCACTCCAAAAATAATTTTCAGGTGTTTTGCATCATGGGCAAGGTCGCAGCGGTGCCACATTGGTGCGAATAAACTGGGTCGCACCCGTATCGTCAGGGCCTAGCGTGTTTTTAGTATGGGTGCAGCCGTAGGCAGGTGCAGCCACCGTCGCAGGCGTCGTCACATCGTCGCCCAGGGGTTTGACGCCATCGCGTTCCCATTTCACCATCGCTTCAAACGCATCCACCTGCTCGGCTACCGTAAAGTCGCAATGCGTTATGCCGCGCAGTGCGCGCTGCACCAGCCAGGTACTGTTGCCTTTAGCGGCCACGCGTTTTTGGTATACCTGCTGCATGTTGAACGGCACAAACAAATCACCCAGCGTGTGGATAGACACCACCGGGATTTTGAATTCGCCATTCACCTTGGGCACCCAGCGCAGCCCGTCGGTGCGCAGGCGGTTAGCGTCAGCCACAGCGGTTAGCTTTTGCGCCGATGCGTTTAACGTGGCAGACCCTGCGGCATCGCCGTCAATCACGTAGGTCAAGGAATTGGTATCGAGGACGTTTTTGGTCAATATGCCGTTCAAAGTGCCGTCACTGCCAAAGGTGTTGTACGCAAACCTGAAACTGCCGCCATTGGCCAAGCCCAAGTCAAACATCGGGCGTTCACCCCCCGTCAGATTTTTAACCACCGATACATACCTGGCCCCCGTTGCTGTGGGTGTGACTTGCAAAGTAGGGCTGGTTGCCGAAGGAAAGCTGCTAAACAAAGTGCCCGTCACTAAACCCGCAATTTCAGACCATTTGTCCGTTGGGTAGCTAGGCACACCCGCTACCGCCTGGGCGGCCACCTGCATCGCGCTGAAGGTGTTAAACAGCTCGGTGTCGCCCATCACGCCGCACATGGGTAACGCGCCGTTGTAGGCCACTTTGTTTTTGGCAGTAGCTGCTGTTTCGGCCTCTATGGCCGCGCCGGTAATGTGTCCGCCCATTGATATACCGGTAATATAAATTTTGCTGGGTGCTGCCAGCGTGCGCGCGTTGGCTGCGGCAATTTTATTGAACTCCAGTGCCAGCGCGTTGGTGTCTTCTACACCCGCGCGCACATCGTAGTAGTTTTTGCTGTAGCTGGACGCTGCCCAGGCGTAGCCGTTGTCAACCAGATGGCGGCGCAGCTGTGGGTTGTCTACTGTTAATGCAGCACCAGTGCCTGCAAAACCGTGCGCATACATCACCAGCTTGCCGTTCCATGTGGCTGGCACCTCTACACGGTAGCTGGCCCCGCCCAGCACGCCCGCCCAGCGGCTGGTGGTGGCCATGTCGGTAATGTCGCCCGTAGCAGTTGCCAGGGCAGCAAACGTAGTGGCTGGTGTGGTGGTGAAAGTGCGCGTGTCGTGCGGACGCGATTCTTCAGGCACCACGGCCACCGGCGGTGTAGCGGCCGGCGGCTCGCTACCCCCGTCGCTGCCACCGCAGCCCGCAGCAAAAATACTACCAGCTAAGGCAGCTGCAACTAGCCAAGTTATTGCATGCATAAGTCAAGTCTCCTAAAGTTATGTAATGTGAAAATTGATGTGGAAAATTAACGTTTGCCAGCACCATCACTGTCACCATTGCACGCCAGCAAACGACTTTTTAAGTTTGCTCAGTGTGATGATTTTTTGCAAAGTTTTTGTCATGTGGGTGACAAAAAACAGCGGCTTAAAGTAAGCAGTTGTAGCCTAATGCGGCACGCTGGCAGGCTTAATGTTCCGCTTTACTTGTAAATCGAACAGCAGGCCATGCCCAATGCGCTCGCATAACACTAAGCCCACTTAGCTTTCCAAGTGCGCAATTCGCAGTCTTACTGTGGTTTGTTTTGCGCGAGCACGTGGGACGCACGCAACAATCTGCTTTGTTTTAGTGCAGGCAAAAAAATGCTACCAGCACCAGATCAAAGTAGTTATGCGTTTTTGAAATTCTGATATTCATCGATAGGCAATTGCATATAAGCCAACTTGTTTAAATAATCTATTACTTGAAATAGCCACACAATTAATTTGATGACACATGTCTTTATCGCTTTTATTTTTTAGGTATTTGTAGCCAATTCGGGTCTGTTTGCAAGCATGCCATGGCAGCAGCAAGCTGTTGACGACACACCAGTGTTCCAAGGCATGGGATCTTGCCCCAGTAGGGCAGGGCGTTGAACGCTATAAGCCTTGGTTGTGTTGGTCAGAGCTGGCAGCATTTGCATCCTTTACGGCCTAAGCGTTGGTGTCACGCGGACGTACTTTTTAAACTTGGAGAATCTCATGAACCGTAGAAATTTTGTTCGTTTGGCAGGTGGTGGCGCAATTGCGGCTGCTACCGTCACTACAGCAGGCTGTTCGAGCCTGGTAAGCAGTGCGTATCCAGCTGCAGCGGTTGAGGCTTGGCAAGGCCCAGTCAGCGGTGAAACAGACCCGCGCCGCCGTGCTGTGGCCTACGCGATTACTGCGCCCAACCCGCACAACCTGCAGCCCTGGCTGGTGGACTTGCGTGAGGCTGATGCCATTACTATCTACACTGATCGCGATCGCATATTGCCAGAGACTGACCCATTTGGTCGCCAAATTCTCATTGGCCATGGTGCGTTTTTAGAACTGCTGGTCATCGCACTTGCCGAGCAAGGTTTAGCCGCGCAGGTCACGCTGTGGCCTCAAGGTGAATTGCCTGCTGTACTTAAAGAATGGAGCAGCGAAGCGGCCCAGCGCCCAATAGCTCGCCTGGTCTTAACAAAGGATGGGGCAAAAGATGCACTTTTTGCCCAAATACTCAAGCGCCGCACACCCAAAACCGACTTCGACACCACCAAACCTGTCACTGCTGCTGCACTGCAAACCTTGCTGACCAGCGTAAGCATACCCAGCATCCGCTTGGCTGGTACGGTCGAACAAGCCAAGCTGCCCGCACTGCGCGAGCTATGCTGGCAGTCGGCCAAGGTAGAAATCTTAACTCCCCACACCATGATGGAAAGCGTCCGTCTGATCCGTGTGGGCCCGACTGAAATTTTGAAGCACCGCGACGGTATCACTATCAACAGCCCTTTTATTCGCGCTGTTACCGCGGTTGGCATGTTTGACCGTAGCGCACCACCGCCTGAAGGCAGCTCTGGTTATAAAAACGCCATGGCTCGCTTTGAAGGCCACAGCAACAGCTCTATGGGTTTTGTGTGGATGAGCACGCAGGGCAGCAGCCGCAGCCAACAAGTCAATGCTGGCCGCGCTTATGTGCGCATGCAACTGAAAGCCACTGAAATTGGCTTGGGCATACACCCCATGAGCCAGGCGCTGCAGGAGTTTGTGGAGATGAAGCCACACTATGAAAATGCCCACCAACTTATGCTGGGCAAACCCGCGCCTAAAGCCGCCAGCGACGAGACAGTGCAAATGTTTTGCCGCTTGGGCTACAGCTTGACGCCAGAGCCCGCCTCCCCCCGACGCGAGTTGCAAAAATTTATTCAGGCATGAGTTGACGGCGCTCAGCCATAGTGCCCAAGGTAAGCTTGTAGCTATGCCTGTTCGTCAGCCTATCTCCATGGTCATCGGTGGCGAGGCGCTTCGCTTGAAGTTGTTCTTGATAGAACATAAGCTGCCAGTGCCCAAGTCTTTCTACCGTGTGCCCAGCACGGCCAGCGAGGCGGCGGAAGACCGCGTCGGTGGACGTCTGCTGGTCGATGCATTAGAGTTAAGTATGCGCGCCGTTCGCAGCCCTGGTTTGCCGGTAGATTTTGGGGCAACCATTCGGCCCGTGGACATGGGCATTTACGGCATGGTCATCCTGACGGCAAGCACAGTAGGCGATGCACTGGAGCGTTCAACTCGCTTTGTGCGTCTCATGACAGACACGGCACGCGTTCACCTAGAGCGCGGTGCGCTTAGCGTACGGTGGGTATGGAGTAGCGCCGAGCCACGAACGTTGGGTATACGCGTGCGCAACGAAGTGGTACTCACCGAACATGTGGCTGTGGTGCGTGCATTGACACCGCGCGCTGTGCCGCACTGCGTGTCTTTTATGCACAGTGAACCGGCCGATTGCAACCGCCATCGCTCATTTTTTGGCTGCCCTATTGCCTGGTCAGCTAATGAGGACAGCGTGGAATGGGCACTTGTTGACCTGCAGAGTTCGTTGGGTGTTGATCCATCGCTCAGCGCGTTTATCGAAAAAGAATCCGAGCGACGGCTTAACTTATTGCCTGTAGACGATTTGGTGGACACGGTAGCCGACACGATTTTACGTCGGCTACCGCTTGGGGCTGTCAATTTGCCGACGATTGCTGCCGCGCTAGGGAGGGCACCCCGCAGCTTGCGCCGCGAATTGTCTAGCGCAGGCTGTGTGTACCGATCTTTAGTCGACAACGTACGCCGCCAGCGTGCTGTAGATTTAGCATGCGACAGCCAGCACTCCATGACGGATATTGCCTTGAAGCTTGGTTTTTCTGAAGTCAGCGCTTTCAGCAGGGCTTGGCGGCGGTGGTTTGATGAGCCGTTTCGAGCGACTAATAACAAGGCTGTTTAATCTGCCCTGATCTTGCCCCATCCGCAGGAAGTTTTGGATGGGGCAAGCCTAAATCTGTGCGCTTATAAATTGTGCAGGCCCACCGTCCAGCATGCATGGTTCAGGCCAATTAAGCCGCTTGCCAGGAACCATGAAATGCGAACGGGTCTTGCGTACGCAATCGCACTGACGCAATTGGCCCATCGGCCAGGGCGTTTGCCCGGAAAATTGCTAACGAGCTGATGCCGGTTGCGGCTTCAAAAACCGGCACCAGAAGCCAGCCTTCCGCGCGCGCCGCCAAGTTCACAGGTTGGCTGGCATCTGCTGCGAATGACGGCTCGTTCAGGTAGTAGCCAGGCCCGAAATCGTAACCTTCTGATGCGCCGTTCTGCGCATCAAAGCGCACTACGCGCGACCACCACAGTGCAGCGCCAGGGGCCTGCAGGAAATAAATGTCCCGGTGCTCATAACAGTGCACACGCTTATCCACTACGGGGAACTCGTTATTACCAGCATCTAAAATATCCTCGCGTGCCCGCTTGGTGGTTTTGTTGACTACCAAGCGGCGCAGCTTTCCAGGGTTGACGTAGCTGCCAGTGCGGCCTTGCATGTAGGCATACCAGGCAGGCTCCCTACCAGCGGTTTTAATGAAGTGGTCGGGTGTGTCATAGCCGACAAAGTCGGCGACGATCTCGTTCCCACGGTCGTATGCATTCACCGAGTGCCACATCCATCGGCTGTCGGTCTCCACAATGATGGGTTCGATATCGCCTGCGCGAGCCAAAATTGCCAGCTTGGTGCCGTCACCAGCCTGCCAGGTCAAACTGGTGCCGAATGGAACGCCTTGCGAGAGTTTGGCAAAGTCGGGGATCGCAGGCTGCAGGTGCAACATGACGCTCGCACCGGTCACAAAGAAATCGTGCATGTAGCACAGCGGGACATCTGCGCCGACAGGAATAGTTCTTCGCGTCGTTGTTTTGCCGTCAGCGCTCACGATGTAGGCTGAGTGTGAAGGCTGCGTGGCGTCAAACTGCGTGTCAAAGAGAATCCACTCGTCAGTTTTCGCGTCAACTCGAAAATGTGCCTTCATGCCAAATGGGTTGTCCACGCCCACGTTGTCTATAGCTACGGACTCGAGTGTTGTTGGGTCAAGTGTCCAAGGGGGGTTGGCTTCATCGTGAGCGTACAGCTTGCCGTTGCGCAAGACCGTCGTGACGCCAGCTTGGTTTGGCGATCGGTCGCCGTCCATTCGCTTGCCGCCGGGCGGTATCGGGCTGGTCCATGTGCTGTAGAGATACTTCCCGGCCGCTGCTTCTTCGCGCAGCTTGTCAGTCTGGACGAGCCGGCTTCGGTAAGTGACCTTGCCACCGCTAAAACGGTACATGCGGATCATGCCATCGCCGTCGGCGATGGAGCCTTTGCGCTCGGTGCCACGGGTAAAGACAGCAGGGCCGTTGCGGTAAAAAGTGCCTGCCAGGCCTGCTGGCAGCTTGCCGGTAACCGCCGGCTCGTAGCCGCCTTCGATACCGTTTTGTAGATGGCCTACAAACCCGAGTGGGTCAGCACGATCCAAGCGCGGGTAAAGTTCAATGGCTTGCTCGTCTGCGACAGGGTCGCTACCTGAGCAGGCGGGTAACCAGATAGGCGCTGCAGCAGCAGAAAGCACTTTGACGAATGTGCGACGATCAGTAGGGTTCATGGATGGACCTCAATAAATAATGAAGAGATCCCTATCATTTCTAACTATGGCCGCAGCGTCGTTGACCAAGGAGGCCATTTGATTGACACCTAGGGCCAACAACACCTAAGGCAGTGCTTGTGGCAAAAGCATGCTTCTTATGCGCTTTATAAAAAGCTACAGCGTGTTGAATTTTTGTTTGAAATTAATCGACTGAGATGAAGCAAGCAGAACCAGCTCAAGCAGCTATGAAATAAATAGCAAATGCACGCAGCATCAGGCCTGTGGCAACCGCACCCGAATCACGGCGCGTACAAACCCATGGTCAGAGCGGCTGCGGTCTTTGCCTTCTTGTAAATGGTCGTTAAAGTAGTCTAC
>JANNCO010000413.1:0-1642 GCA_031386655.1 Polaromonas sp.
GCGTCGGCGCAGGCTTTGATTTTGTTGCGCACATACACCTGCGACGCTGGGCTGTCGCCCACCAACACCACCGCCAGACCAGGGGTGATGCCTTGCGCTTTAAGGGCCGTAGTGCGGCGCGCAACGTCGGCGCGCAGTTGGGTAGACAGGGCTATGCCGTCGATCAGTTGTGCGGTCATTTTGTTGAATCAAAGGGTGGGGGAGGGGACAGAACCGGACGCGAAGGGCGCGAAGGGCGCGAAGGGCGCGAAGGTTACGCGAAGGACGCGAAAAATACAAAGGAAAAAAGATAAAGGAAATACAGTCCAATTTTTATTTCAATACAAACAATCTATTTCAAATTCATTTTGGTATTTTCTTTTCCGCGTCCTTCGCACAACCTTAGCGCCCTTCGCGTCCGGTATTTCGTGTTTCTTTAAACATCCAAACAAGACATAAACTCGAAAATTAAATCTAAGCCTTCGGTGCGTTTTGCCCCAAAGCAATTTTGAGCAAGTCCGCTACGGTGTTAGCGTTGAGCTTTTCCATAATATTGGCGCGGTGTGCCTCTACCGTTTTAATGCTGATACCCAAGTCATCTGCAATCTGTTTATTCAAACGGCCCGCCACAATGCGCTCTAGCACTTGGGCTTCGCGACCGGTTAATTTGCCTAGCAACGCGTCGCGGCTGGCGGCTTGCTGGTGGCCGGCAAAGCTGGTTTTGGCTTGCTCTAGCATGCGCTCTACCAGCGACACCAAGGCTTCTTCTTTGAATGGCTTTTGAATAAAATCCATGGCGCCTTTTTTCATGGTGTCCACCGCCATCGGCACGTCGCCGTGGCCAGTAATAAACACCACGGGCAGCGGCGACTTGCGTTCTACCAGCTTGTCCTGCAGCTCCAGCCCCGTCATGCCGCCCATGCGTATGTCCACTATCAGGCAGGCTACTTCGCGTTGGTCGTAGCGCGCCAGAAAGGTTTCAGCCGAGTCGTAGCAGCGCACGCGGTAGTCTTTGCCCTCGAGCAGCCACTGCAGCGAGTCGCGCACGGCCTCATCGTCGTCAACTACGTACACTGTGCCTTTTTTCGGGATTAAGCTCATAATTTAAATGCCTTTTATCTCTGCAAGCCTCATAGATAATGCTCAAGCAGCTATTTAATTGATAGTACTGGTGGGTGCAGCGTTGGCCAGCGGCAGCGCACCTTGCGCCATAGGCAGCCAAAAACTGAACTTACACCCCGTGATCTCCACACCATTGTAGAGGTTCTCAGCTTGCATGCGGCCTTGGTGCGACTCGACAATCGAGCGGCACAAATTCAGACCAATGCCCATACCCTCGGCCTTGGTGGTGTAGAAGGCCTCGTACAGCCTTTCAAACACTTCGGGTGCCAGGCCCTTGCCAGTGTCTGTCACGGTAAATTCCACCACACTGGCACTGTCCCCTTCGTGAGACCCCGGCATGGGCCTGGGCAGCACGCGCAGCTCTACGCTGCGGCGCGCGCTGGGGCGCTGCGCGTTGTCTACCGACTCGGCCGCGTTCTTCATCAAGTTCACCAGCACCTGCTCAATCAAAATGGGGTCTACCAGCAGCTGCGGCAAGCGCGCGGCCACGTAATGCGTCAGGCGCACGTTGCGGCGGCGCAGTTCAATCTCGGCCAGCTCC
>JANNCO010000440.1:0-1770 GCA_031386655.1 Polaromonas sp.
TCTTTTTTAGTTAGTGGTTCTTCCGTTCTTATTTCTGTAGATAAAAGAATTCAAACGGCGCAATTAAAAGTATATTTTGGTCAATATCCTATTGGTACGGTCAGCCCTTACTATGGCTCATGTCAACTATCGGTTAATGGAGAAGTTGAAGTTATTGAAGGTATATTGTATGGCGGTGGCGCTTGTGGTGGAGCAGCTGGGAATGCTGGTTTTGGAGGGGGCGTTTCATCAGCTGACGGTCGTTATGCAGCAGTTAGATATACAAGATACCTGCCACCCTACAGGGGTGACGTTGCCTTACTTTTCGAGCGAGAGTCACCATAACTTGTATGAATTAACTTTACCAGTCGGAAGTTTATATGTCCTGCAGCATCAGCTCGCCATCACCATAGTCCGCCTGCATCTAGGGTAATTTGCACATCCCCAAAACCCAGCGCCATCTTCAGCGCGCGCACGTTCCACCATCTTCGGGCCGCAGCTGGCGCATGTAGGCCGCCAGTAGTCACCCTCGTAGGCTACGGCTAGCAAGGCTTGCTGTTGCTGTGGCGTGCGTTGGGCTATTAGCGCCAGCAGGGCGGGGCCGTCAAGGGCGTTGATGCTGTTGTCTTTGGCAAACTGCTTGGCGTCTGCCGTGTAGGTAGACGTGGTGGCGTAGGTGCCGCGCTGCAGCTTGTGTGATGCCATCACGCCAAAAAACTCGCGCATCTCTTTTACGCCTACCGGTTTGCCTTGCCAGTGCTTGCACTGCACCACGCCCACCGGGCCATGCGCGTTGGCAGAGTGCAGCCAAATGTCTACCCCGCCGTCAGCCCCGTGCGACTGCGCGCGCGTGCTAAACCCCGCTTGGGCAAACAGCGCCTCGCACACCGCCTCAAACCGCCGCCATTCGATAGCAGCAAACACAGCTGGGCCCCAAACAGTGGCGGGTGCGCGCTGCGTAGGTAGCATCGCAGGCTCACGCCTTGCACTATGGGGCACAGACGCAGCTACAGTTTGGGTGGCCCTGCTTTTCAGCACAAAATGAACTGCCACAAAGACTAGCCCCAACGCAATCAATGGCCAACCCATAGTGCGTAAGCCTAAGTCCACAGACTGCAGCATAGGCACTGCGCTAAAAAAGAGCGGAGACAACAGCACCGCTAAGCCTACCCCAGCGACTAAAACACCTTTTTCTAGCAGGGTGTCCATGCCCATTTTGTTAGGCTTAGTTTTTTTGGATGCGGCCATCGTTATTGCTTTCAATTAAGGGTGCTGTGGTTAGCTCAGCACTGCAGTCTAGCGGTGCACACCCCATACCGCATGCTTGTACCCGGTATATTTGACATCCAGCGCTTGGCCTTGCGCTCTTGCAATGGATGTACAGTCTTAAAAAAGCTCAGAGTGCGTACCCGCCCTCGCGAAAACGATGATGCCACTGGGCGGTTGATCGTCAAGGCGGTAAATCAGCAGAAAGTCACCGCCAATATGGCATTCACGGTGCCCTTCCCATTGGCCTTTGAGGGCATGGTCTAACCATTCTGGGCCCAAGGGCGCATCGTTATTGATCAGCAACGACATGGCCTCTTTGAGCTGGCGCATGTCGTAGCGACCAGAGTGGTCTAGCCGTTGCCAGTCTTTGGCAAAGGTTTTGGCAAAGTCAACCGCTCTGGGCAGCGTAGCGCGCTTGTTATTTGCGGGCTTGTTTTTCAAGCTCATTAAACACTTCCTTGGCGTTTTTAAAGCGGGCACTACGTTTTTTAATAATTTGATCAGCTTCAGCCATGGCCGCAC
>JANNCO010000456.1:0-4879 GCA_031386655.1 Polaromonas sp.
AGCAGTGAGATTGAAGATTGCTATTCTTGTTTTTGTACGGGAGCTGGCAGGTGGTGTACTCAGCGCAGCGGCATAAAGGGGGAATAGGCGGCCCTAGGCCGCCATGGAGGACAGCCGCGTAGCTGAGTACGCCGCCTGCCAGTTCCCGTACAAAAACAAGAATAGCAATCTTCAAGCCAAGCAACTCGGCACAACCACCGCAGCTCACGGCGCCGGAATATTAATCTTCAAAGTTTGGAAAAAAGACAAGTAGGGTTATTTACCAGCCACCACACGCACCATCTCTAGCGTCTTGTTGCTGTAACCCCATTCGTTGTCATACCAGCTGATGATTTTGACGAACGTGCTGTCCAGTGCAATGCCTGCGTCCGCGTCAAACACGCTGGTGCAGGTTTCACCGCGAAAATCGGTGGCAACTACTTTGTCTTCGGTGTAGCCCAGCACACCCTTCATGGCGCCCAAGCTTTGTGCTTTCATCTCGGCGCAAATCTCGGCGTAAGTGGCTTCTTTGTTCAGCTCTACTGTCAGGTCAATCACCGACACATCGCTGGTCGGCACGCGAAACGACATGCCTGTGAGTTTTTTGTTCAGTTCAGGAATCACCACGCCCACGGCTTTGGCGGCACCGGTGGACGATGGAATGATGTTCTCGAGAATACCGCGCCCGCCGCGCCAGTCTTTGTTGCTGGGGCCGTCTACTGTTTTTTGTGTGGCAGTGGTGGCGTGCACCGTGGTCATCAGGCCGCGCTTGATGCCCCATTTATCGTTCAGCACTTTGGCCACAGGAGCCAAGCAGTTGGTGGTGCAGCTAGCGTTGGACACAATGGCTTGGCCTGCGTAGGTTTTGTGGTTCACACCGTACACAAACATCGGCGTGTCGTCTTTGCTGGGAGCCGACAGCACCACCTTTTTAGCGCCAGCATCTAAGTGCTTTTGCGCAGTCACTTTGTCCAGGAATAAACCGGTCGACTCAATGACCACCTCTGCGCTCACGTCGCCCCACTTCAGCGCTGCAGGATCGCGCTCTTGCGTGAGGCGAATGCGTTTACCGTTGACCACCAAGGTTGCACCATCGACTGACACGTCGCCTTTAAAACGGCCATGCACGCTGTCGTACTTGAGCATATAGGCCAAGTAGTCAGGCTCCAGCAGGTCGTTGATACCGACGATTTCAATGTCAGAAAAATTTTGTACCGCTGCGCGAAATACCATGCGCCCGATGCGGCCAAAGCCGTTGATGCCTACCTTGATGGTCATTGGGTTACTCCAGAGTCAAAAAAGTCAAATTACACGCGGCAGCCGAGCTGGCCTTTTTTCATGTTTTCAAAGTACGTCAGGTCGCCTGGGCAAGCCACTTTGGCTTGTGGCAAAGGTGTGTTGGCCTTGGCGGTGCAGGTATAGGACTGGGTCTTTTTGCTGACGCCTGCTTTGGATAATTTCCAGCCTGCGGGGCACACGTCGCCAGCTTTGGCGGCTACTGGCGCTGCTGCTGCAGGTGCCGCAGCGGGTGCGGATGCTGCTGCTACCGGTGCGGCTGCAGCTATCACGATGGAAGTTTTAATGTCTTTGCCAGCGCATTTGAGCGATGACCCTGCTTTGGTAGGCTCAACTGATACGGTGTAAGTGCCAGGTTTGGCGTACACGTGGTTGCCAATGCGCGGCACGTCTTGGGCTTGGTTTACCTTCTCGTAGCTGGTGGTGCCGTCACCCCAGTTAAACAGCAATCCGCAGTTTGTTGCGCCGTCTTTTACTTCAAGGTCAGCGGTCAGTTTGACAGACTCGCCAACTTTGGCTTGCTTGGGTTCCAGCTTGACGCCCGACAGCGTTTGGGCTGACACCGTGATGGCCAAAGTGGCCGCAGCCAAGGCGAGGATTTGCATTGCTTTTTTCATATAAATCTCCTGTGTTCCAGTGTAATGGTGGGATGGTACGGGTTCGGTTCAATCACTGCGCTCAGGCAATGCCTGAACACCCCGTAGTCTAACGCTGCTTTAGGGCAGCCAGTACCGTGGCGGCCACGTTAGCAGGTGTAAATCCAAAATGCTCAAACAGCACCGGCGCAGGGGCTGATTCGCCATAAGTGTCGATACCTACCACTGCTGCACAGCCGTATTTCCACCAGCCGCCGGTGCTGCCCATCTCTACCGCAATGCGCGGCACGCCTGTGGGTAGCACCTGCTTTTTGTAGGCCACGCTTTGTTGGTCAAACGTGGTGGTGCTGGGCATAGACACTACGCGAACCGCTATTTTTTTAGTCGCTAGCAGTGCCTGTGCCTGCAGTGCCAGTTGCACCTCTGAGCCCGTGGCAATGATGACAGCCTGGGCCTTTTTGTTGATGCCGACTTCGCTAGGCTCGGCCAATACGTAAGCGCCTTTGCTGATATTGTCCAGGCCCGAGGCATCCGGCGCAGCTTTGGACGCGGCCTTGGGTGCGTACAAAATGTTTTGGCGTGACAGCAGCAGTGCGGTCGGTTTAGTTTTATTTTGCAAGGCCACAGCCCAAGCCACCGCAGTCTCGGCAGTATCGCCCGGACGCCACACATCCAGGTTGGGAATCAAGCGCAGCGATGCCGCATGCTCAATCGACTGGTGCGTGGGCCCGTCTTCGCCCAAGCCAATACTGTCGTGGGTAAACACATGCACCACGCGCTTTTTCATCAGCGCGGCCATGCGGATAGCGTTGCGGCTGTAGTCGCTAAAGGTCAAAAAAGTGCCGCCGTAGGGGATAAAGCCGCCATGCAGCGTGATGCCGTTCATGATGGCGGCCATGCCAAACTCGCGCACACCGTAGTTAATATGGCGGCCCAGTTTGCCGTCGGCATCGCGCTTTATGTCGCCTGCAGCGTCGATGCGCAGGGGCGGAGTGCTCTTGGTGTTGGTCAGGTTAGACCCGGTTAAATCAGCGCTGCCGCCCAGCATCTCGGGCAGGGCTGCGGTAAAGGCCTCTAGCGCGATTTGCGATGCTTTGCGTGACGCCACAGTCTCGGCTTTGTCGTTGGCTGCTATGACGGTGTCCACCACGGTTTGCGCAAAGTTCTTGGGCAAGTCGCCTGCCATGCGGCGCAAAAACTCGTTGGCTAAATCGGGAAACGCTTGGCGGTAGCCTGCAAAGCGGGTGTCCCAGCTCAGTTCAGCTTGCGTGCCTTTGGCCAAGCTGTTCCAGTCGCTGTACACCGTCTTTGGAATATCAAACGGCGCGTGCGCCCAGCCGATAGCGGCGCGGGTGAGGGCGATTTCTTCGGCGCCCAGTGGTTCGCCGTGGGCTTTGCTGGTGTTTTGGCGGTTGGGGCTGCCTTTGCCTATGCTGGTTTTGCAGATGATCAGCGTGGGTTTGTCGGCGCAGTTTTTAGCGTCGGCAATGGCGCGGTCTACGGCGTCTACATTGTGGCCGTCGATTTTTTCTATCACGTTCCAGCCGTAGGCTTTAAAGCGCTGCGCGGTGTTGTCGATAAACCAAGGCGCTACCTGGCCGTCAATGCTGATACCGTTGTCGTCGTACAGCGCGATCAGTTTGTTTAACTTCCACGCGCCTGCCAGCGCTGCCGCTTCGTGGCTAATGCCTTCCATCAAGCAGCCGTCGCCTAGGAACACATAAGTGTGGTGGCCTACGATGCTGTGGCCCGGCTGGTTAAATTCAGCGGCCAATAATTTCTCGGCCAGCGCCATGCCCACAGCGTTGGTCACGCCCTGGCCTAGTGGGCCGGTGGTGGTCTCGACCCCGGGGGTCACATCTACTTCAGGGTGGCCCGCGGTTTTACTGTGCAGCTT
The DNA here is from genome assembly GCA_031386655.1 of Polaromonas sp. Classification (GTDB taxonomy): domain Bacteria; phylum Pseudomonadota; class Gammaproteobacteria; order Burkholderiales; family Burkholderiaceae_C; genus JAAFIP01. The sequence goes on from JANNCO010000456.1 coordinate 3,769, forward strand.
GCGAAAGTTCTTTAATTCGCTCATCGGCAGGTCGTAGCCCGTCAGGTGCAGCAGCGCATAAATCAACATCGACCCGTGGCCGTTGCTCAATACGAAGCGGTCGCGGTCGGCCCAGTGCGGGTTGGCCGGGTTGTGGCGCAGGTGGCGGCCCCACAGGGCTACTGCCATGTCGGCCATGCCCATCGGCGCGCCGGGGTGGCCCGAGTTAGCGGCCTGCACGGCGTCCATCGCCAGTGCGCGGATGGCATTGGCCATGTCTTTGGTGTTATGAGGGGCAAGGGTGGCAAGGGTGGTCATGGGGTGCTAGATAACTTAAATGCCAAACGGCGGTGGAAAGGGCGTTGAAAAAGCGTTGGGTAGGCAATGGAATAATCTGTGGCGAACCCAAGAAAACCCTGAGATTTTAACGGGCTCGCGGGCCTGTGGGCTACGTTTAGGTTTCCCCATCACCGCAATATCTGCCCAGCTGCGTGCGTACAGGCGCTGCTGCATCCATTACAGTAGCGTGCATACCAAGCCAGCCCACCTTGCCAACGTCCATGACCGCATCGCCCACCCACCCCAGCGGCCACACAAAAGCCAACGCGCTGTCCCAAGCCATCATCCTGGCCGCAGGCCGTGGCGAACGCATGCGCCCGCTCACCGACACCTGCCCCAAGCCGCTGCTGCCCGTGCGCGGCAAACCGCTGATGCAGTGGCCCATGGAAGCGCTGGCTGCCAGCGGCTTTACCCGGCAATTAATCAACACCGCATGGCTTGGGGACCATTTTGAGCCCTATTTTTCAGGCCTTTTAGCCCCTCAACCCAAGCAAATCCTGCTCAAGCAGCTATTAAATTTAGAGCATCTTCACATCACCTATTCGCACGAAGGCGCAGACTTTGGCTACGCCCTAGAGACGGCAGGCGGCATAGCGCGTGCGCTGCCGCAGCTGGTGGACGAGTTTTGGGTGCTGGCCGGTGACATTTACGTCCCCACGTTTAACTACAGCTGTGACGCCTACGCCCGTTTTGCTGCATCGGACATGTTGGCCCATATTTGGCTAGTGCCCAACCCACCGCACAACCCGCGCGGCGACTTTGGCCTGTCCGCCGACGGCTACGCCCTGAACCT
>JANNCO010000458.1:0-4385 GCA_031386655.1 Polaromonas sp.
GAGGCTGCCCAGGCGCACGGCTAAAACGCAAGGCTGATGGAAACTTTTCCTCAGCTTGCGGCACGCTTCCTAGTGGTGGCCCACGTCAGCTCTGGGTGTCTTGTAAAAAGGGTCAGAGCCTATCGCCAGTTGCGTACGCCCCAAGTGTACCCGAGCCTCGTTTAGGAATTGGCAAAAACGGCTATTTTGTCTTCCATATCGCCATTGGGGGCTTGCACGGCGGGCTTGAACTGGGTAGGTGGATTGAGTGGCGCTGCAGCCGGGATAATTCTGGCCGCTGGAGGCACCATGGTGGGCATGGCTTTGCCGCCTGCTACCTGGCGCAAACGGTCAAACTCGGCCATGACCTTGACGGTATAGCCACCCTCGGTAGCGTCGCTGGTAGCACCCACATACTGGCGCAGGCCGCCTTCGATCGACCCTGCACGGGCAATGCAGTCTTGTAGCACTTTCACGCCTACACGCAAATTGGTCACCGGGTCAAACGCGGCAAACTTGCCGCCAAAGCCGTCGTATTTGTCACTGTGTACGGTGGTCATCACCTGCATCAAGCCTTGGGCACCCACGGGGCTTTGGGCAAATGGGTTAAAGCTGGACTCGATTGCCATGATGGCCAAGATCAGCGTCGGTTCAATCTTGGTTTTGGCACCCACGTCATACGCCTCGGCCACCAGGGCAGAGATAGGCTCTGGCGCAACGCTGTATTTCTTGCTCAGCCAGTAGGCCACGGCGGCTTGCTGTTTGGGCAGGTCTTTGGGGTTTGCAGCGGTGGCGCGACCAATGGCGTCAGGCTCGGATTCAATGGCTTCTACCGCAGCCACGGGCTGGCGCTGCTGCAGCCAGCCGATCAAGGCGGTTTCGCTTTGCAGGCGCAGCTCTGGCTTGGCTACTAACGTAATAGCGAGAAACGCAAGCACCAGGCCCACCATGGCAAAACCATTGTGGGCAATTTCAAAAAATCCTTGGGCCACGTCGCTTGCGAAGACTCGCGCGGCTTGGCCTGTTTGTTTTAATACGGTCATCTTTCGCCTTTCTGTTCGCAAACCTTGGTGCAGTGCGCTTGCCAAGAGTAGGCAGCCGCATTGCAGTGCAGGTATCGCGATGGGATTGGATATACACCAGCGCAGGTTGGTTGTGCACGGGTCAATACGATGTGCACTTTATCCGTCCAACTGCGCTTTAGCCGACATTCGACTGATTCTGTGGGGTGCTTGGGTTGTCTATGCACCCAAGGGTTAGCCCCATATTTCTAAAGTTAAATCATTGTAGGGGGCTGTTAAATATCGAGTCAAGTATTAAGAAATTAATCCATATGCTTTAAACGGTATTAAAACTGGCACTTTATGCATTTTTACCGCTAAAACAGCCTTTATTCTTGGTTTTTCGGCGGACTTAGGGATCTAAGCCCAATTCGACTTTGCTAGCAACCCAGCCCCAGCCGCCTTGCTGTTTAGCTGTGCGGGCCAGGTTAGCGATGCTGTTGGTTTGCATAGGCCGGTAGTGATCTATGCGGCCTACTTTTCCATACAAAAATGTATTTGTCATGCCGCACTAACAGGTCTACAGTACAAACTGTCAGACGAACTCTGGCATCTTAATGCAGGCAATCTATTGCCCGCACATGGTAACGGACCTGAAACCTCCGATACCATGACCCCAGGCGGCATGCAGCTTAGCTGAGCCGCCAAGCCCGACGGGTGTTGTCACCAGACAGCCCATCGGGCTTTCTTTTTGGGTGGACGACTATGAGCTACGGGGTAATTAATCCAAGAGGGCATGAACATAGGCGAAAATACAGGGTTGGCGCTCCTCTTGTACTGCACAGCAGGGCGCTTGTTTGTTTGACTAATTGATTGACCGCATGCTGAGTTTTCTAAAAAAATCTTCTGAACCTACCGTGACCGATACTGCTAACCTTAAATCTCCCGGCTCTGCCAAGCCTGCCAAAGCCAGCAGCGCGGTGCACCCACTAGATGCCTTGACCGGCGGCGCCTTTAGCGCCCCCACTTCGGGCGACCGCGCAGCCAAAGTACGCGAATGGCTAGCCACCAACCCCAGCGCCGACCAAATGCAAGACGTGTTCAAAGAGCTGAGCGCCAAAGACAAGGGTGCCGCCAAACCCCTGCGCGAAAAGCTTGACGAGATCAAGCGGGCAGGGGCGTCTGAGCACCTGGCCGCTGAATGGGCCGACAAAGCCAATACGCTGCTGGCCCATAGCAAGCTCAATATTGCCGACGCCCTGGCGTGGCAGCGCGATGCTGCCAAAGCCGGCGCGCCTTTGTCTAAAGAGCCTTTGCTCAGCGTCAAAGGCAAACTGTCTGAGCGCGTCAAGCTGATAGAAGACCTGCAGCACCGCGCCCAAGTACAGCGCGAAGCCGCGCTACTGATGGCCCAGCGCATTGAGGTACTCTCTACCAAGCCGCTGGCCGACGCGCAAGCCGCGTGGGACGTGCTGCGTGCCGACGTAGCCCTGTGGCAAACCCAAGCCAGCGCCATGGCTGCCGACGCGCAGTGGCCCAGCCTAGACGCCAAATTTGCCCCCCAGCTAGACACCGCCAAATCGCAACTGCTGTCGCTGTGGAACGCCTTTGAAGCCGCGATATCCCAAGCAGTAGCCGCCCTGGGCGACAAAGCTGCCCCGCTGCCTGCGGTGCCCGTGTGGGCCGAGGCTATCCGCGTGGCACGCGGCGACGCCCAACCTCTATCGGCTAAGCCAGAAAAACCTGTCAAGCCCAAAATAGACCCCGAAGTACGCTCGCAAGCCACGCATATCGTGCGTGACCTGCTAGCTAAACTAGAGCATGAATTATCTGAAGGCCACGGCAAAGCCAGCGTAGGTGCGGCCAACGCCGTACGCGCCGCCTTGAAAGAGCACGGTGCCAACATTGGCGACCGGCTAGACGCCGCTGCCCAGCACGCCCTAGGCGCAGCCGGCGAGCTGGAAGGCTGGCAGCGCTGGCGCGCCAACCAAATACGTGAAGAGCTAACCCACCACGCCCAAGCCTTGGTAGCCAAGCCGTTGGGTGGCCGCAAGCAGCAAGACGCCGTGCGCAACCTGCGCGACGCCTGGAAGCAAACCGACCAAGGCGGCGTGCCCAACCACGGCATGTGGAAGCGCTTTGACGATGCCTGCAATGAAGCTTATAAATTAGTCGAAGCTTGGCTAGAAAAGGTCAAAGCCGAGGAGGGCGCGCACAAAGCCCAGCGCTTGGTGATGATTGAAGACATCAAAGCCTGGGGCGCGGCCAACGCCGCCCGCACCGACTGGAAAGAAGTCAACCGCGAACTGCATAACCTCAGTGAGCAGTGGCGCAACGGCGGCCATGTAGGCGAGAAAACCTTTGCCGAGCTGCAGCCGCTGTACAAAGCCGCTATCAAAGAAGCCCACGCCCCGCTAGAAGCAGCGCAAACCGCCAGCCTGGCACGCCGTGCAGCCATGATCGAAGAGGCCAAAGTGCTGGGCGCTGCGCCCATGATGCGCATAGACGCCGTGAAAAGCCTGCAACAGCGTTGGCAGCACGAGGCGCAAGCCGTGCCGATCGAGCGCAAGCAAGAGCAAAAACTGTGGGACGCCTTTCGCAGCCCGATAGACGACGCGTTTAACCGCAAATCTGCCGAACGCGAACAAGCAGCAGCCGCCATGAGCGTGCACGACAAAGCCGTGCTGGACGCCGTAAAAGCCGTAGATGCCGCTAACGCCAGTGGCGACGCCAGCAAAATTCGTGCAGCCATTGCGGGGCTGGAAGCTGCGGCGCGGGGTCAGGCTGCTGCGGCAATTGCGCCTAGCGCTACGCCCGCGTCTGCTGCTGTCCCAGCTGCCGCACAGCCAGCGTCTGCCTCTGCTAATGCTGATAAAAATACAGATAATAAGGCTGCAGAGCCCGTAGATCCTGCTCAAGCAGCTATTGAATCTGTAGTACCAGAGGCTGCACCACCTGCTGCAACTGATGCTGTGTCTGATGCTGCACCTGCAGCGCAAGCAAGCCCTGAGTCCGCTGAAAAAGCAGAGTTGACAAATTCTGAGCTAGCAGCCCAGAGCGATGCGCCTGGACAAGAAGCAGCTCATGAAACAGCACAACACGCAGCACAAGATGTGGCTGAAGAAGCAGCGCAAGATGTTACGCCAGCCGCCCCTGCTGCTCCCGCAGCATTAGTCAAGCTAGCCAAGCCCGTTATCGCCATGCGCGGTGGCGATGACCGCCCCGGTGCCAAGAAAACCGAGCCTGCAGGTGGCCGGTTTGGCGACAAATTTGGCGACAAAAAAGGCGGCGGCAAGTTTGGCGACCGCAGTGGCCCCGGCGCAGGCCGTGGCGCACCCGCAGGCCGCGGTGCCCCAGATGGCCGCGGTGCCCCAGATGGTCGCAGTGGTTCAGACAATCGCGGTG
>JANNCO010000463.1:0-1877 GCA_031386655.1 Polaromonas sp.
GTTACAGCACAGAATATGCCTAAAAAAGGCATTCAAAATAGTTTTTTAGCTGACCAACGTCTAGCCCAAGCGCCTGTAGTACCGCCCTCATCAGTCCAGCCAGCCAGTCAACCGCAAGCCAATCAAACCAACCAGTGCATACCTGCCAACACATTTACCGAGCTGCCAGCCTCCATCGCGGGCACGCAAACCGATGCGTATGGCGTCACGCGCGTAGCGCTGGGCAGCTACGAGCGCATCAGCCCCGATGGCCGGTTTGTGTTGCGCAGCTTCTCGGGCGGGCGGCTGGGCGAGGTCAGCTTGATCGAGCTGAACGCTGCAGGCCAAGCCGTTGCAGCCTACGACACACCGCTGTCTAACGAAGCCTTCCCAGTGCAGGGCACATGGCGCTATCTGGTGGATGTGAACGGTGACCACTACACTTTCAGTAGCATCTTGCGCAACAGCAGTCAGTCTAAAAACCGCAACAAGCCAGTGTTTAAAGGCGGCATGGTCGGGTTTTATGCTGCCGCGTCAGAGCTGCCGCGCAGCGCGACCGACAAGCTGGGCCATGTGCGCATTCGCTCCATGAGCTGGCCCAACCCATCCAACTCTGAGATGCAAGGTGAGGGCGCGTTGATGGCCCGCACGCTAGAGGTAGACACCACTACACAGCGCATTGTGGCCGACAGCGGCAGCGCATTCTTGTGCCGCAACCGCATTGCCCAAGACGGCCCCATGTACGCGCTGCCGATGATTAGCGTGAATGGCCTGGAGTTTGCAGCCTTGCCACAAACTCCAGTGCAAGGCGAGCAAACCATGCGCATCTTTGGCTTTGGCCCTAGCGGCACGGGCTGCGAGCCGCGTGCCACGTTTAACTACTCGAGCGGTAAAACTATTTTTGGCTTTGCATCCAGCACACCTGCATCGCAAAACACGCCTGCATTGCAAAGTACGCCTTCGGCCAACGACACCTCTGCTGCCAATGTAGCCTACGAATACCGTAGCCAAGTGTGGTGGGTGCACCGCAGCGCCAACGGCGGGGCAGGCCAGCGCTTTAACATTGCGCCGTACTACGACAACCCCCGCACATTGCTGCGCGCCAGCACCTTCCCTGGCATTACCCGCGATGGCCGCGTAATCTACGGTGCAACGCTGAAAGACTGCCCGGCAGATGCCAGCAAACCCTGCGCCGACAAAGTAGGCTATGTCACCACCGACCCGTACCAAAGCAATGCGTACCAGCAGTTTTTGCAGTCTTCTAGCGCAACCCGTGCTGCAACACTGCGCAAACAGTGCATCACCCATGGCGACATTGCAAGCGAACGCGCTGCGTTTGCCAAGTTGCACAATTTAATTGCAAATTAACATCAAAATTACATGACAAATAGCCGTTCTAGGCCGTAGAACCTGCTCAAGCAGCTATTTATTTAGTAGCAATTGAATAGGCCTAGCGCCTAGTCCAAGATGCTAAACGTAACCCACCGCAAAAGCGTAAAATAGAGACTTCATGGGGCTGTACTGGTTTCGACGAGGACTGGACGTTTTGTGGTGCATGTCGAGCTGAATGTGCTCGTTAAACAAATTCAAAAAACCTAACTGCAAACGACGAACGTTTCGCACTCGCAGCTTAATCGCTGAGAGGCTTGCAACATCTCTCCGGTGGGATGGGCAAAGGGGGTTTAGAGCAATCTAAATCTTCTCGGCTGCAAGCTTATTTACATCGGATGGTCTGGCGCTGGGTGGCTTAGTGCTGGACGAGACAATAGGCTACTGGTCTGGTGGGTAGCGTGCCGTTGCGCGACCCATTGGGCAAGACACAAATCAATCGGCTACACATGTAGATCTGCAAGAAAAAATGTTTTCGGACGCGGGTTCAATTCCCGCCAGCTCCACCA
>JANNCO010000483.1:0-1929 GCA_031386655.1 Polaromonas sp.
CTGTCCACACCAAGCACCAAGGCTGCGTACTAGCTAAGTGTGGATACAGCGGTGGATCACCTACCAAGGTCACTGAGCTGGCAGGCAGTGCATTCAGCGAAGCGGATAAGGTAGGTAAACAATTAAGTAAGTAAGTAAGTAAGCGGTAGATCGCCCACCATGTTCACAAGAGCTGGCAGGTGGTGTACTCAGCGCAGCGGCATAAAGGGGGAGTGTGTGGCCATAGGCCACCACGGAGGACAGCCGCGAAGCTGAGTACGCCGCCTGCCAGCTCCCGTACAAGAATATCAATCCTCGCAATCTATGCCATCTATGCCATCTATGCCATCGTCGCAGCTCACTACAAGACAATCTTCAATCCTCGCAACCTACACCATCGCCGCAGCTCACGCTGCTGGAACATCCACCTTCAATCCAAAGCAAAATACACAATTGCAAAAGCCCATAACTTAAGCCACCGCATGGCGTTGAAACAAGCCGCCGGGCAAACGTACTACGTCGCCATTCAGCTCAAGTTCCAGCAAATGCGCTTGCAGCGTGGCGGCGTCGTAGCCGGTGCGGGCAATCAGCGCGTCTAGGCTGACGTGGTCGTAGCCTATGGCGGTGAGCAAGGCGGCTTGTGGGTTGGTGTCTGGCGCTGGGGTTTCTTCGTCGTCAAACAGCGCGTTGGATTCGCCCAGGTCGCTGGCTTGGGCTTTGGCTCGGGTTTTAGCTTTTGCTTTAGGCAACAACAGCGCGGCAATAGGCGGGTAGGTTAGCTCTTCCAACACATCTTGTGCAGACTCTACTAATTTTGCACCTTGCTTGATCAAGCTGTGACAGCCTTTGGACAAAGTGGAATGGATCGAGCCCGGAATAGCAAACACATCTTTGCCTTGCTCAGCGGCCAGTCGCGCGGTGATCAATGAACCGGACCGCAACGCCGCCTCGACCACCAGCGTGCCTTGGGTCAGCGCCGAGATGATGCGGTTGCGCTTGGGAAAATTGGCAGATATGGGCGGCGTGCCAATGGGAAACTCACTCAAAATCACGCCGTGCGTGGCAATGCGGTGTGCCAGCTCGTAGTGCTGCTTGGGGTAGACACGGTCTAGCCCCGTGCCCACGATGGCAATGGTGCTGCCAGCGGTGGCCGGTGATGCCTCGCGCGCGTCCAGCGCGCCCTCGTGCACGGCGCCGTCGATGCCCAGTGCCAAGCCGCTCACCACATGCAAGCCTGCGTTTGCGAAGCTGCTGGCAAAGCTGCGTGCATTGATAGCGCCTTGTGGTGTGGGGTTGCGGCTGCCTACGATGGCTATGTCGTTGGCAAGTTCTTTGGCCGCCAGCTGGCGGTACACCGCGCGTGAACCTGTCATGTACAGCACCAGCGGTGGGTCGTCCAAAGCCAAGAGCGACTTGGGGTAGGTCGGGTCGGCCAGCGTAATCACAGCGCGGGTCACGCCGTCGCGCTGGCTAGCGGCCAGCCAATCTAGTGTGGCCTGCGTCAGGGCGTCTAGACCCTCGGGTACAGATTGGATGGCCTGGCTTTGCGCCGTGCTCACGCATTGGCCCAAGGCAGTCAAGCTTTGCGCAAACACAGCCTGCGGCAGGCCAAACGCAGCCAGCAGCTTGCGCGCAGCCATATTGCCCACACCGGGCGCTAGCGTCAGGCGCAGCCAAGACGCGAGCTCATCGCGCTGCATGGCGGGTGACAAAGTTAAAACGACGGGGCGACTAGCGCGGATTGACCAGCCGGTCACCCACGCGCACGCCGTCGGTGATTTGCAGCACCAGCGCGTATGACAGCCTGTCAAACGTGCGGAACACCATCAACAAACCGTTGCGTTCATCGGGCAATTTGATAGTGTCTTTAGCAGTCGTGGTGCGGTCCAAAATAGTAGCACCGTCTTTCAAGATCGCCATCACGTAGCCGTTTTCAATGCCATCGACCTT
>JANNCO010000017.1:0-18968 GCA_031386655.1 Polaromonas sp.
AAAAATGCCACGCAGCCGACCTGATTTGCTTTAGGTATCAAGGATCTGGGTGCTTTTTTGTAAATTTAATCGCCACCACCGCCACATCCACCACCACCACCATCTCCGCTACCTCCACCATCACTACTGCTAGCGTCTGCACCGCCAAAGTCCCCAGTGCTGCTGCTGTCACTGCTGTAGCTGCCACTGGAAAAGTCAGTGCCGCAATACGTATAGCCACCTGCCACACCGCCGCCGCTATCGGCATTTTTACGGGCGATATCGCTGCAGTCGGGCACGTAGCTGTAGCCGCCTGCAATAGCCAGTTTCATATCTAGCGCAAACAGCAGTGGCAAACGGCTGGGTTGTTTGGGGTCTATGGCTTCGTCTTTGCAGGCCCAGTACCAAGCGCGACGCAGGCCGTCGTTGTTTTTGGCTTTTTTGCCTAGCGCTGCTGCGGGTGTGTGGTGCAAAAAATAGCCCAACGCCATGTTGCACCAAGCCGCATAGTTTTTGGTGTGCAGAATAAAATCATGCCACAGCGCATCTACCGCTTTGGACGGCATGGCCACAAACTGCTTTTTGCTGCGTGCGCAGGCCAGAAAATACTGCCGCATGCCACGTTCGACCAAGTCGTAGTCTTTGCTGGTGAGGTGCGGGTAAGTTTTAAGCAGTTTGGCTTTTAAAAATCTGGGGAACGATGCCTCGCGGATATGGCGCTCGCGCATGCGTTGTGCCCATGCTGTGATAGCAATGTAGACCGCAGCCAAGGCAATGTAGCCAGGTACCAGCACCCAGGCACTGCCTTTGGGCAAAAGATCCAGACCCGGCAAAATAAGCAAGACCACCAGCAACGGTATCCAAAAGAACTTGGATGTTGCCAACACCATGGTGATCTTTGACGCGGGTGCCACTAGAAGACTTTGTATTTTTGTCATTGTTTTTCTCCTTTGTAGTTGTTGTTTTCCCTAGCATTTCATAGATTTATGACACTTTAATGATCCTGTTGTGACAGCGCTACGGGCTGCGAAGTGGTCACCGTCTAGGTAGTTCTACACCACCACAGGCTCGTGCTCCAGCATGATGCCAAACCGTTCATACACACTGGTTTGGATGGCCTTGGCCAACGTCATCACCTCACCGCCCGTAGCAGGCGTTGCGGTGCCTGTACCTTTATTGACCAGCACCAGCGCCTGCTTGTCGTACACGCCCGCATTGCCCACTGTTTTGCCCTTCCAACCGCAGGCGTCAATCAGCCAGCCTGCGGCCAGCTTGATACTGCCGTCAGCCATGGGGTAGTGCACTACTTTGGGGTCGCGGGCGATGATGTCGGCGCATTGCTCGGTAGTAACTTGAGGGTTTTTAAAAAAGCTTCCGGCATTGCCAATGACCGCTGGGTCGGGCAGCTTGGCGCTGCGCACTTGGCACACCCAATCACAGATTTGCTGCGCGGTGGGCACCAACCCCGCACTACTACCTAGCTGCAGCAGCTGTTGCAGTTGCTCTGTATTTGATAGCTGCTTGAGCAGTATTTGCTTGGGTTGAAGGCCATTTTCTTCCAAAAATTGAGCCCATTTACGCTGCAGATCAGCATACGCCAGCTCTGGCCGCCACTGCTTGGGCAGCGCAAAACGCACATGGGTGATAACCGCTTTATTCAGCAGCCCCATACCGGAGGTAGGTGCAAACCCGTCGGAGGTAGGTGCCAGCCCACCGGAGGTAGGTGCCAGCCCCACCACGCCGTCACTGGCTACAGCGGCATGCTTAAACACCGAATCACGGTATCCAAAGGCGCACTGCGCTGCAGTCAGCGTAAATGCTTGCCCCGTGTGCAAATGCACGGCGTCCAGGCTGTCAAACCGGTCTTGCAGTTCGACCCCGTACGCACCAATGTTTTGCACTGGGCTGGCGCCCACGCTGCCGGGGATCAGGGCCAGATTCTCCAGCCCTGGCCAGCCTTGCTGCAGGGTCCAAACTACAGTTTGGTGCCAATTCTCACCCGCACCTACTTCGACGATCCAATGTTTGTCGGTCTCGCTGGCTAGCCGCTTGCCCATGATTTGTATTTTCAGGGTAAGCGGCTTGACATCACCTGTAAGCACGATGTTGCAGCCGCCGCCCAGGATGAAGGGCGGGTGGGTAGCAAAGTCTTGTGGTGTACCTTGCGTAGCCGCTATGGCCGCGCGCACATCACCCGCCGAAGTGATGCGCACCAATTCAAGCGCTTTGGCAACAATACCAAAGCTGTTGTGTTCGCGCAGGGCGACATTTTTCTCTACAAACATGCCACAATTGTCGCATCCTGTTTGCCTTTAAATTGTGCCTTTTCGGCGTTTTTGAGAGATTTAGCCATGCCCAGCTTTGATACTGTTTGTGAACCCAACATGGTCGACGTGAAAAACGCCGTAGAAAACGCTGCTAAAGAAATCGCTACGCGGTTTGACTTTAAAGGCAGCTCGGCCGCCGTGGAGCTCAAAGACAAAGAAATTACCTTGTTTGGCGATGCTGATTTTCAGCTGCAACAAGTCGAAGACCTGCTGCGCGCCAAGCTGACCAAGCGCAACGTAGATGCACGTTATCTGGATATTGAAAAAATCCAGAAAATTGGCGGCGACAAAGTCAAGCAGGTGGCCAAGGTACGCGAAGGCATTGAGGTAGAGATGGCCAAGAAAATTGTACGAGTACTTAAAGACAGCAAGATGAAGGTACAAGCCAGCATCCAGGGCGACAGTGTGCGCGTGACCGGTGCCAAGCGCGATGACCTGCAAGCGGCCATGGCGCTGCTGAAAAAAGACATTGACGATGTGCCGTTGACTTTCAACAACTTTCGCGACTGATCTGCGCAGCCACTTGTGCATAGCTTCGCGTGGCCACCCCAGCAAGGCACACCAGCATCCTCACAACATAAGCCTGCAATGCACACCACCCTAAAGAACACTATTATTTTCATAGCTGCTTGCGCAGCATCTACCTGCGCTACAGCCCAACAAGCCACTCAATCGGTAGCGCTTAGTGGAGTGATGGGCAGCAAGGCACTGCTGGTAGTGGATGGCGGTGCCCCCAAAGCCTTGGATGTAGGCGAGGCCTACCAAGGTGTCAAAGTGCTCAGCGTATCGGGCGACCAAGCGGTGCTGGAAGTTAAAAACACAGGCAGCACAGGCACATCAAGACTAACTGTGCGTGTGGGCGATGCCCCGGTAAGCCAAGGCGCACGCCCCGGCGGCAGCAACGCCAGCAAAATCATTTTACCCATAGGCCAAGGCGGACATTTTTTTGCTCAGGGATGGATCAATAATCGGCCCATCAAGTTCATGGTGGACACCGGGGCCACCACCGTGGCCATGGGCGTCAGCGACGCAGAACGCATGGGTATAGACTACAAAAAAGGCCAAATGGTACAGATGGGCACCGCCAACGGCGTGGCCCAAGGCTGGAAAGTCAAAGTCAATACTTTAAAAATTGGCGACATTGAGGTGTATGACGTTGACACCATCGTCGGCCCCAACATGCCTTTTGCGCTGCTGGGCAACAGTTTTTTAAGCCGTTTCAACATGAATAAAACTTTTGACCAGATGGTGCTGGAAAAGCGCTTTTAATTTATTTCTTCAGCCCCAGCTTCGATTCAGAACCCGCTAGCAAGCGGTTGATATTCTCGCGATGACGAATTGCCAAGATCACCGCCATCACAAAAATCGCCAACATCACCGGCTTTGACGTATACCACGCCACCCGGTCGCCGAACAAATAGTAAAACGGCGCAAACGCTGCTGCAGCAATGGACGCCAGCGACACATAGCGGAAGAAGAACAAAATAATCGCAAAACTGGCTATGCATGCCAACCCTAAGATCCAGTGCACGCCCAGCACCACGCCCAGTGCCGTTGCCACGCCTTTACCGCCCTTGAATTTGAAAAACACGGGGTACACATGGCCTAAAAACGCAGCCAACGCTACCAGCGCCAACGTGCCGTCCCCCAAGCCAAACTCTGGCCCCCATAATTTGGTCGCCATCACAGGCACAAAGCCCTTAAGCGCGTCCAGTGCCAACGTCACACCCGCGGCGCTCTTGCTGCCCGAGCGCAGCACATTGGTGGCCCCCGGGTTTTTGCTGCCATAGGTGCGTGGATCGTTCAGGCCCATCAAGCGACTGACAATCACGGCAAAGCTGAGCGAGCCTATCAAATAAGCCGCCAATGTGGCCAGCAAGGGGTAGACATATTCCAAAGTATTCTCCTGTTTGGCACTGATTTTTGATGATGGATTGGCTGCTTGCACACCCAGCCCCGGGTTGTGTTGCAAAGCCTGATTTTATGCGGCGAAATGCTGACAGACATGGAGCGTCCATCGCGAGGCTGCGAAGTAAGCCTATCTAGCCTGCGATTAACGCACCGCCAAGCGTGCTATTTCTGTACGCGCCCGCTCAGCATCGCGTGCGTATTCTGCGAGGTAACGCTCGCGCTCTTCACTGGTCCATTCTGACGCTGCAAAGTCATCCGCGCTGTAGCGGGCACTGGTGTGCACCAGCCCTGCCTGGCGTGCCATCATGGCGCGGTCTGGGTAGCGGTTTTCAAACAGCAAAAAACCCTCTACATCGCGCACCCGCAGCGGGAATGCGGGGCGCTTGTCGTAAATCAGTGCGCCAAACACTTTCATTTTGAATTCTCGCGCTCCTGCAGGTACCTCATCGTTAAATTGCAGCAAGGCAAAAGGCTGGCCGTTGGCATCGTCTACCCGGGCACTGGCCACGTAACGCCCCGGCTGGTTGACCTGCACTTTGAAGTACAGACTCAACGAGCCTGCCTCAACGGCCTCGCGTACGCCTGTCCATGTGGCCGGTATGTCGGGGTTGTAGACCACATCAAAATGGGCCACCCCTTGCTGGCCATTGGCCGTCAGTTGCGCCAGCACGCGCACCGTGCCTGCGTAGCCGGCAAAGCCTTGGGCGGAGGGCACCAAGCGGGTGCTGAAGGTGCCATCGCCTGCGGCATTGTCTGCGCCCTGCCCGTCGTCGGTAAACATAATTTTGGTGTTGATGGCTTGCGCCAGTACCTTGCTTTCGGCCACTGACTGCGCTGCTGCACTGGCAATCGTCAATTGCATCGGTGCGCCTGCATCGTCAATAGCTTGCACAGTCAACTTGACGCTGTCAGCCCCGCTGGCAAAAACTTTTTCTTGGGTCGTACGCAAACGCATGCCTTTGATGGGTTCACCGTTGGGGCCACGTAATTTAGTGTCTTCGGTGATGATGGCAAAGGGGCGTATTTGGTCAGCGTTCTCTGCCAACGGTCGCGAATCGTGCGGGTAGCGCGTGGCGTCGCGGTAGTTGGCATACACCTGCTCTGCGCGCTCGTAGCGGCCTTGCCACAGCGCCAGCTGTGCCGCGCGGTTGCGCTGACCTTCAGCACTCAGTGGGCCCAGTGCGCCCACGGCTAAACCTGTCGTAGTACCTACAGCTTCGGCTGTGGCTGCGGTTAAATTAATGTCGCTTGGCTGGGCCGCCGCGGCTGCAGTGGCATCATCAGGCGCAATACTGTAAGCCAGCACTGCGATGCCCGTCAGCGCAGCACAACCGATAGCAATGAAGGTGAATCGTCGCATGGGCAACAGGGGCCACTATAGGCGCGCTGGGCTCACACAGCGCTAGCGTCTAGTTAGTATTTAGTTAGCGTTAGCCGCGATATCCGCACGCACTTTGGAGATAACACCCTGCCAGTTACCGTTGGCATAGTGGTTCAGCGCTTGGGCATCGTCACGGAAGACTAATGAGTGGTTAGCCCATTTGGCGGCGCCGCCTTCGTTGGCCGAAGTGCCCAATGTCAAGTCGTTGCAAAACCAGTCAGATGGGTTGCAAAAGCCCGCGCCACCGCTACCTGACACACCACCCGCCGAATGGTAGGCCACTGCCTCATCGTCTTGGCCTGGCAAGATAGCAGAGTACAAAGTGCCTTTAGCGCCAGCGTACATGTAGAACATTTTGCTGCGGGTTTGGTTGTGGTCGTACATCGCTCGCGCAGTGGAGGTTTTAAGATCGCCCACCAGTGGCTCAGACACAGCCCAGCTGCCCACGTTAGACAGTTCACTGCCACCTGCAGCGCCTGCAGCGATGTTGACCCATTTGATATTCCAGCCTGTTTGCGTGCCGCCACCCGTGGCCGCACCGCACTGTCCGTTGGCGTTCGGTGCTGCGTTTTGCTTGGGCCGCGTGCTGCCACCAAACAAAGACAGCGCATAGCCAATTTGCAAATCGCCCGCACTGTGCGCCGCCACGTAGCACCAGTTAGTGCCTGTGCAGTAGCAGTCCAGTGCGTCGCGCACGCGGTAGTTTTGGTCAGAAATTCGGTTGTAGCCGTCCCAGTTGACTGATTTTTTATTCACACCTGCAGCAACAGTAGCCGGGCCCCAATAGCTAAAGTCTGCGTGGTTACCCGGCGTAGCGGTGCTGCTGCGACCGTTGATCCACAGCGTGTAGTTGGTAGCGTACGCCACACCTGCAGCGCAGGCCACTACTGCAGCGGTGGCAGCCAATGCGCGACGCACGCCTGAGCGTGACATCAAAGAGAATATTTTTTGCATATTTGTCTCCAGAGTGAAAGAGGTCGATAACTATTTTCAAAGCTAACCCACACTAACTCCTACCTGTCGCAATAGTGCGCAACATCATTGCATCACTTTGAAATCTGTTTTACATAAAAAGAACGATCGTGCTTTTTATGGACGGATTGTAAAAGTTAGCGTGATCCTGTCCCATCCGTAGATACCCTCGCACCGCACAATCGCCAAGTTGGCAATTGATACCAGCGCGCTAAGCCTGCAAAGCGCACTGCACGCTAACAGCGTCCAACAGCTGCACGCATACCTGCGGATTCATCTGCACTAGATAGCCACGCCGCCCGCCGTTAATTAGCATAGTGGGTAGCGTCAAGATAGTTTCTTCTGCATAAACAGGCATGGATTTTCGTGTGGCAAAAGGCGATGTGCCGCCTACCAAATAGCCGCTGTGCTTATGGGCCATCTCGGGGGTACATGGCTCCACAGATTTAGCGCCAATTTGACGGGCTAAATTTTTGGTACTGACTTTGCGGTTGCCGTGCATCAGCACCACCAACGGTATTGCATCCTGGTCTTGCATGATGAGTGTCTTGACCACCATGAAAGGATCGAACCCCAGCACCAGCGCGCTATGCTGGGCACCGCCATACTCTAGATAATCGTAGATATGTTCAGTAAAGCTGACATGGTGAGCTTTCAAAAAAGCGGTGGCCGGGGTTTCGCTGATATGCTCTTTTTTGGCCATAGTTGACTACTAGCCCATGCACAGCTACAAGGCAGGATCGCGGTGCACCCACCGAATTTTGTCGATCTCAGCCAAGAGCTCTGCGGGCAGTACCGTGCCCCAAGCATCCAGGCATTCGTCCAGTTGCGCTATAGACGTCACGCCGATGATGGTACTGGCCACGCGCCAATTGGTATAGCAAAATGCCAACGCCATTTGTGTGGGTGTCAACCCGTTCGCCTTGGCCAGAGCGTTGTATTTGCGGGCGGCGTCCAGCGCCTCTGGCCGGCCCCAGCGCTGTTTTTTCATGGCCTCATAGCCACTCATGCGGCCTTTGGGTGCGTCAGCACTGTGAATACCGGTGCGGTCGTATTTACCAGTCAATAAACCAAACGCCAGTGGCGAGTAGGCCAGCAAACCTACGTTTTGGCGGTACATCACCTCGTCCAATCCATTATCTACCGTGCGGTTGACCAAGCAGTAGGGATTTTGCACGCTGACGATGCGGGCCAGGCCATGCTGATGGGCAAGCCGGGTAAATTCCATCACGCCATACGGCGTCTCATTAGACAGGCCAATGGTGCGCACTTTGCCGGCCTGAACCAGCTTATCTAAAGCTATAAGCTGCTCGTGGATGGGCGTATTATCGCTGCGTGTTTTGTCTTGTGCAGGGTCAAAATACGGGATGCCAAACGCAGGTACGTGGCGCAGCGGCCAGTGGATTTGGTAGAGATCAATGACGTCGGTTTGCAGGCGCACCAGGCTGTCATGACAAGCTTGGGTAATTTGTGCAGGCGTGACGTTCAAGCTGCCGCCGCGTACCCAGTCCATACCGCGCGCGGGGCCCGCTACTTTGGTGGCTACGGTCCATTTGTGGCGTACCCCGGGGTTGGCGGCAAAGTAATTGCCGATGATTTTTTCGGTCAAG
This sequence comes from Polaromonas sp., assembly GCA_031386655.1. Taxonomy (GTDB): domain Bacteria; phylum Pseudomonadota; class Gammaproteobacteria; order Burkholderiales; family Burkholderiaceae_C; genus JAAFIP01. Next base: position 8,181 of record JANNCO010000017.1, read on the forward strand.
TTAAATGTCTCGGCCTTGGCGGGTACGGCATACATCTCGGCCGTGTCCATAAAGTCAACGCCGCGCTCCAGGCTGCGCGCCAAAATAGCGTAGGCATCAGCCTGGTTGACCTGCTCGCCGAAGGTCATAGTGCCCAGGCAAATGGGGTGAACCAGCAGATCTGACTGGCCTAAAGCAACTTTGGCTACGTTAATAATTTTCATAGTCTGCAGTTTAGCGATATATGAATGCAGCAGGTGTGCCGCAGATGTCTCGCGGACAAGCCCAGGGCCATCACATCAGGCGCGATTGATCTCTTGGTCAAATCGCTCCAGAATGTCGTTGATGGCGCTGCTGCCCATGCGGGTGGCTATCGTGTCAATCACCTGACCAAACTGTTGGTACAGATCGTCTTCGGTTTTGATCTGGCCGATGCTGCGCAGCAAGCGCACATCGCGCGAATCCAGCAGGGTGCTGGTCAGGTTGATAAGGTAAGCTTTGCCCAATGCTACACCGCGCGCAGTAATGGCGCGCTGCATAGTAGAGCTGGGGCCGGACATGCTGCCAATGTCATTATGATTTTGCGACACACTGAACACCGAGACCTGGCGCTCAAACGCGCTGGCTCCGTCATAAGTTAATTCTTCAGAAAAGTTACTGGCCAGATCATCAGCCGATACGTCGTAGCCATGATCGTCTGCTGGCTGTGCAGCAACTGCAACAGCCGTGGGAACTGCAGGTGAGCTGACCGCAGATATCTGAGCTGTCACGCTGGAGGATGCAAGTGCTGAAACTTGTAGTGGCTGCCCCCTACCCATGCTGTCCAACAGCGCGGCATGGCCTGATAAAGAGTTGTTTTGCTCACCACCCTCAGGCACCAACAAATGCAATGCTTGCAGTTGCTCCAGCATAGCGTCCAAAGGCGTAGCCATCATGGCCTGCAACTGCGTGACAGACCGCGTGCCGTCTGCCAGTATCAGTACGCGCCGCTCCAGTAACGACAGCCCGTGCGAGCGCACCGCCAGCTCAGCGCGCCCGAACAGTGTTTTGACAAAAATTGTTTGCGGTGTAAATACGGTAGCCACTGGCACTTGCTTGGATAGTTGGGGGTTAAATTAGTTGCACTTTAGTTTTCATTCTAATACACGATGTACCGCAAAACGGGCGCTGCACTGGCAGCATCATGCCTGTGCAGCGCGTTGCTGTTCCTGCAGGCGCAGCACATTGCGCTGCACCTTGCCAGTGGTGGTCATGGGCAGTGCATCCATGAACTCGATTTCTTTGGGATATTCATAAGGCGCAAGCTGGCCTTTGACGTAATTTTGAATGCTTTGAACCAGATTATGATCATATATTTTCAAGGCTGTTTGATCGCTCTGGCCCATTAAACCTGCTCGAGCAGCTATTAAATCAGGAGTAAGAACGACATAGGCTTTTACTACCGCACCGCGCTGCACATCAGGTTTGGGCACTACGGCAGCGTTGACGACTGCCGGATGCTTGACCAAGCAGTTCTCTACCTCGCTGGGACCTATGCGATAACCCGCCGCCTTAAATACGTCGTCGCTGCGGCCTTGGTACCACAGGTAGCCATCGGCATCCTGCGTAGCCAAATCACCGGTACGGCACCAGTCACCTGTATATTTTTTGGCCGTGGCGGCAGCGTTTTTCCAGTAGCCTAAAAAGAACACCGGGTCGGCATGGCCATGGATATCGTAGCGGTTGACCGCTACGTCGCCCACGGTGCCCACGGCGCACTCAAGGCCTGCCTCGTCAATGACTGCCACGCGATGGCCTGGGTAGGCGCGGCCCATGCTGCCCGGCTTGGCAGGCCAGCCGGTGGCCCCCAGTCTTGCCACTGCGTGTGCTGCGCTGCCCCCCAATGGGGTGCGGCCTTGTTTGGGGCTGCCTTGCGCTGCGGCCATGCTGCAGTTGCCTACTATGTAGTTGATCTCGGTTTGGCCAAACATTTCGTTTACTGTCACATTCAGCTCGTCACGGCAATAGGCAAACACAGCGTCGCCCACGGCTTCGCCAGCGCTCATGCATGCTTTAAGGTGCAGGTCAAACTGCTGGCGCGGATGCGGGTAGGCCTTCATCATCGCTTTCAGCGCAGTAGGAAATAAGAAGGTGTGTGTCACTTTATGCGTTTGCAAAATAGTCAAAGCCACTTCGGGCGAAAAGCGCCCGTTGTAGGCGACGATCTCGCGGCCAAAATACAGTGTGGGCAGCAATGCGTCCATCAGCCCGCCTGTCCATGCCCAGTCCGCAGGGCTCCAGAATACGGCACGCGAAGTGGCTGCGCTATCTGTAGCATCAAAGCCAAACCAGTTCTGGCTGGCCACAAAACCGCTTAAATTACCGATCAGCGCGCGATGCGGTATAAGTGCGCCTTTGGGTGGGCCGGTGGTGCCACTGGTGTAGATCAATACAGCGGCCTCATCGGCTTTGGTGCGCACCGCATCAAACTGCTGCGGCATGAGCGCGCACTCGAACGCGTAGTCCACCTCGGTACGGTCTGCTGCGTTGCCTACGCCTACCAAGGTGCGCAGGGATGTGCATTTTTTGCGCACTGCCTGCAGGTTGTCGATGCTGCTCTCGTCACAGATAGCCACCACGGCGTCAGCATCTTGAAGCCGGTATTCCAGTGCGTCCGGGCCAAAAAGAATGGACAGCGGCATGGCTATGGCACCCATTTGCAGCACAGCCATAATGGCCACTGCCGTTTCAAACCGCTGCGGCATCACAATGGCTACTCGGTCACCACGCTGCACCCCCAGACGCTGCAACACGTGGCTGAGCTGGCTGGCTTGCTCAAATAGCTGTTGGTAGCTGAGCTGCCTGTAAGCCTGATTTTTATAGTGTTTTGAGCCACTAACCCAGGTATTATGTGCTCGAACAGCTATTTTTTTAGTAGCATTTGGCGATTGCGCCCAGCGCCTGCAACACATGTCTGCCATGTTGAAGAATTCTGGTACTTGCCACCGAAAATCACGGTAGAGCGCAGGGTAATGGTCGGCTTGCATGGTCAAATCTATAAAAGCAGCGCACAAAACAGTGCTTTGGTATGAAATGGTTTCTGGGGTGAAATTGCTGGCAGCTACTTCAAATGACCGCTGCGTGTTGAGTTTGCACTTATGATAATTTTTCTGCCATTGTCTTCTTGTCATCCATATCAGCATTCCATCGAGAGCCACAAAACTAATGTACCCAGTTCAACGCCCTTCGCGCAGCGAGTTTGTCCCTATTCGCAACCACCAATACCATGTACGCATTTGGGGCGCACCCTCACCTGATGTGCCGCCTTTGGTGATGGTGCACGGCTGGATGGACGTAGGCGCGTCGTTCCAATTTGTGGTGGACGCGCTTAAGCGTGACCGCTGTGTCATAGCACCTGACTGGCGCGGCTATGGCCACACCACTGGCCCAGCAACTGACAACTATTGGTTCCCAGACTACCTGGCTGACCTGGACTTCTTGCTAGACCATTACGCACCCAACCAAAGCGTTGACTTGCTGGGTCACAGCATGGGCGGCAATGTAGCCATGGTGTATGCTGGCGTGCGGCCTGCGCGCATCCGGCGGTTGATCAACCTGGAAGGTTTTGGCATGCCCGCCACCGTGCCTGCGCAAGCGCCCGGGCGCTATGCCAAGTGGATGGACGAGCTTAAAGCCTTTGGCAACGGCGACATGGCGCTGCGCCCCTACCCCGACGCCAGCGGCGTAGCCCGGCGCCTTATGAAGACCAACCCTCGCCTGTCTCTAGATAAAGCCACGTGGCTGGCCCAGCACTGGGCTGCGCCCAATGCCGACGGCCAGTGGCAGATATTGGGCGATGCAGCGCACAAAATTACCAACGCGCAGCTCTACCGCATGGAGGAAGTACTAGCCTGCTATGCACGCATCACCGCACCCGTGCTGAATGTAGAGGCGGCTGATGATTCTTTGACCGGTTGGTACAAAGGTACATTCACCCTGGCGCAGTTTCACGAGCGTTTGCTCAGCGTGCCCAATGTACGCACCGAGACTGTGCAAGACGCAGGCCACATGATGCACCACGACCAGCCGCAGGTGCTGGCCGCATGGATTGAGGAATTTTGTGACACTAGCGATCTTTGACCCAATCTCCACTGGCAATCACAGGCTTGCCCACCGTGTAGGTTGGATTGATCTCATACATAAAGCAAGGCAGGCTGTGCCCGTGCACCTCCACCGTAATTGACCGTTTGGCATACGCGTCGGGCTGCTCTGGGTATTCGGACTCTATGGTGTCCAGCCACTGCGCTAACTGCTGGCTTACTGCATACACTTCACCCACTATATTTTTGTCGCCACCTAAAGCAACCCCCGGGTAGCCGCCCAAATGCGACATCACCCCCTTAACGCATGCGGGTCCGATAAAGCGTGGCACAGGTTGCAGCTGGGTAATGTCGTTAGCGTCTCCCTGGCGCAAAGTGCCGTAGACAAAAAAGTAATGTTCACCGGCTGCCAGCGGGACAATATTGGGCGCAACGGTGCTGCCGATGTCGGTGTCGGTGTCGGTGGCTTTGTGCTCTGGCATGATGGGAGTTTTGACGTAATTTCAAAACCCCTATTGTGAATCGACTTACCGCCTTTGCCTGCCTAGCACTTTCCATGACCCTGGTGGGCAGCTACGTAGGTTTGTCCAAAAGCTTAGTAGCCGTGTTTCCGGTATTTTTATTGGCTTGGCTGCGGTTTGGTATTGGCGGTGCGGCTATGCTGCACTGGCTGCGCAAACCTGTGGGCGAGGCCGCCATGTCTGCGCAGACAAAAAGACTGGTGTTTCTAGAGTCTTTTTTAGGTAATTTTCTGTTTTCTATTTGCATGCTGTACGGTGTCAGCCTGACCAGTGCGGTAGCCGCGGGCGTGGTAATGGCCAGCATACCTGCGTGCGTGGCGGTGATGAGCTGGCTGTTTTTACGCGAACGCATTACTGCCAGGGTGTGGGCAGCGGTGGCCTGCGCGGTGTTGGGCATCAGCTTGGTTTCACTATCAAAATCAGAGCTGCTTGAGCAGTATTTATATGCTCTGCCACCCGATTCTTCATCTAAAAACGCTCTTCCACAGGCACTGTGGGGCAACCTGCTCATATTTGCAGCCGTGTTGTGTGAAGCGGCCTACGCTGTCATCGGCAAACGGCTTACTGGCGTGCTGGGGGCCAAACGCATTACTTCATTGATCAACCTGTGGGGCTTTGCATTGGTCACGCCGCTGGGGCTGTGGCAGGCCATCCAATTTGATTTTTCTGGTGTATCCAGCTCTGTGTGGATTCTGCTGGTTTTTTATGCTTTGGCAGCCAGTGTTTGGACCGTGTGGCTGTGGATGACGGGTTTAAAAACTGTGCCTGCCTCGCAAGCAGGTGTGTTCACCGTCATGCTGCCCATCAGCGCAGCGGCGGTGGGCGTACTGTGGCTGAACGAGCCGATGGGGCTGTGGCAAATACTGGCTTTTGCCATCGCCATTGTGGGCGTCATACTGGCTACCTTGCCCAACGCTTCAGTCAATAAATAACCGTCGCTAATAACCGTCGCTGTGGCCCCGTTACGGCCCTGTACATCCATGCGATGGTTGAACAGACTGGTAAGGTTCTGCTGCAATAAGAGACAATACACAATCCACTTTTTAACGCAGCCTCCATTGACTAACGCACTTTTATCCTTCACCCCCACTTTGGCGCAAGCTTGGGGCCTGCTGTCGGTAGCCATTGTTTTTGAAGTGGTGGGCACCACCTGCATGAAGCTATCGCATGGCTTTACAAACTGGATCCCGTCGGTGGTGATGTTTGTTTGCTACGGCCTGGCTTTCACCTGCAACACCTTTGCCACCAAAACACTAGACCTGAGCATCACCTACGCTGTATGGTCGGGAGTGGGCACGGTAGCCACGGCTTTCATTGGCATGTACTTTTTTAAAGAAAGTGCCACCGCCCTGAAAATGGTGTCGATTACTTTGGTAATTATCGGCATCATGGGCCTGCACACGGCGTCGCGCTTGCAAGCTGGCACGTAAAAACAGCAGATTACGACCCCGTTGCGGTGACATTGCACGTCAGCGCCAAGGTAACGCTAGTGTTGGCGGGCAGCGTGGCAATCGGCAGGCCAGCAGACTGCAAAGTGGGAATATCCAGCACCGCCGGGCAACTGGCACCCGCACTGCTGCACGATAGCGTGGTGCATGCCAGACCTGCAGCCGCCGCGTCTTTCACCACAGCGCCATCCGCTGCCGACGGACCCGCGTTGGTGACCGTGATGGTGTAAGTGGTGCTGCCGCCTGCCACCACGGTAGTGGTGCCGTTAGTTTTGGTAATGGACAAAAAAGCAATCAGCGTGATGGGCGATGCCGCGCTGGCATTGGTTGCAAGGGCACCACCTGCACCGTCAATGTCGCCCGTAGCGGTGTTAGTTACTGTGCCAGTGGCCGTATTGTTGACCACCACTTTGAACACCAGCGTCGCCGTTTGGCCTACCGCCAGCACGCCCGCAGCTTGCCCGGTACTGTTGACCAAAACGGCATTGGTGTAAGGCATAGCGCCTGCATTATCTGGCACGGTAATGGCGTTCAGCAATGTGCTGGCCAACATATACCGTACCCCTACAGGCACGGTGTCTTGGGCAGTGGTACCAGCAGACGCCGCCGTGCCGTCGTTGCCTAATGTGATGGTGTACGTAAGTGTTGATCCAGGTGTAGCCCCCGTTGCAGGCGACACGCTTTTTTGCAACGACAGTCGCGCGATGGTGGTGGTAACTGCGTTGGTCGATATGGCGCCCGTAGACGTTGGTTGCCCAGCGCAGCTGATAAAGTTGTAGCTCCAGGCTGCAGTGTTGCTGTACAACGCCGCTGCAGGTGCTACAGGTATGGTGTTGACTACCACCGAAAACTTGATGACTTTAACGGCACCTGCAGCCACTGTGCCTACCGCCAAGCCTGTGGTAGGGTCACCCACATTGGCCACACCATCTACCAGCAAACTTCCGGGTATAAAACTGGTGCCGGGGGGCGCTGCGTCGGTAAAGACCAAATTTGTGGCATCGGCTGTACCAGTGGTGTTGTCCAGTTGAATCGTATAAGTCAAAGTATCACCCACTACCGTGCTTGCTTTGTCCACAAGTTTCACAGTAGCTGGAAAAATGGGAGCCCCCACGTTGATCTGCAAAGCCAGAGCGTTTATCAGATACTGGTCGCCTGTGGTGGTGCCTCGTGCAAAAGCAATCGTTTGATTGGTACCTAGCGACGCGGACACATTCAGATTGGTAATGTCGTAGCCCTGTCTACCTGTGCTGGGCGTGCCAGGGGTTTGATTTGCTGTGCCAAAACTACCTGATGTGTCAATGCTGCCTGCGTCGTTGTTTATCTGGCTGGCAAAAAAATTGCCCACCAAATTGTTAGGCCCCGATTGCGCAGTTAAAGCGGCAGCGCTGGGACCGAACAGCATTTGGTCCCCTGCTCTGCCAGAATCTCCTTCCAACGCGCTTACCAGTAACCTACCGGAACGCGGACCAGTCGGGGCAGTGCAAAATCCCGACACACTGGCTGCAGCAGAACCACCCACCTCAGCACCCACGAAGATAGTCAAGCTGCGTGACGGCATTCCAGAATTGCCATACGCTACAGCCAGGGTCCACCCACCTGTGTTGGAAGTATTTTCGGCGTCCCCCTGCGTAGCAGGTATACCGCCCACCGTGAACGTAATTGACCCAGTGCCCGCAGCTTGCACTAATGCCGTAACGTTAGCTGAACGCACATAGTAGCAAGGCCCAGTAGTACAGGCACCGGTTGCAGAGCCCGCACCCAAAGTTTGCGATGTTGCTGCAGTAGGCGAAACGGCGTTGCTGCCAGACGGCGTAGTGAATGTCACTGCGTTGCCCAGAAATGCTGACACATTTTCGCCGCCGTAACTGTAGCTGCCTGACCATATCAATTCAGCGTACAGCACATTGCTACCCGGCGGAATGCTTAAAACAGCGCGCGAAGCATTGGTTTGCCAAGTCGATGTGGTGCCCGCCGGGTAGGTGCCATCTACTGATGTTGCGTTGGTAGTAATAAAAGCGCCTATCGAATCCGCTGCACCTGGGGTGTTGGCGTTAGCGGTTTTGTTCAAGCCAATCGTATTGCCCGTGAAGGTGAGCGCGCCGTTGGCAATCGTGTTGTAACGGCTGACGTAAGCTGCCTGAACCAATGGCGTGCTGCACACCACTGCCCACACTACCAAGCGCAGCATCCAGAAAATCAAAATTCTCTCGGGCGCGCTTTGCGCACCACCACCCGATTGATCATTCACTTGCCATCTCCAATGTTTAAACAGCATAAGACTTTTAACATTCAATCACGCGGTTAACGCATGCAAAACGTAGTAATTGACAACTATTTGACGTGTACGGTGCTAGAAGTTAACAATAATTAAAAAAAGTGATTTCCAAAAGCGTATTTAGCTTATTTTGTAATTATTAAATTTGAAAATTTATTGGCGTTTAATCAACAAAGGGTGTTTAAAAGTATGCATCGCATTACAAGCCTGAAATTATCAAATTATTAACTGCACATGAACCATGCTGCATACTGCGCACGCAGCAGGTTTTTCTGTACCTTGCCCATAGTGTTGCGTGGCAGCTGGGCAACCACACAGCAGTGCTTGGGAATTTTAAAATTCGCCAACTGCGATTTAAGTGACGCGATGATGACCTCTGGCTTGACTGTAGCGCCGGGCTTGGCAATCACAACGGCTACACCCACCTCGCCAAAGTCTGGGTGGGGCACACCGATGAGTGCCGACTCTGCCACGCCGGGCAGTTCGTTGATGTAGCCTTCTATCTCTGCAGGGTAAACGTTGTAGCCACCACTGATGATGAGGTCTTTGCTGCGCCCCACAATATGTACGTAGCCACGCTCATCTATCTTGCCTACGTCTCCTGTTTTAAAGTAGCCGTCATGGGTGAATTCTTCCATGGTTTTTTCGGGCATGCGCCAGTAGCCTGCAAAAACATTGGGGCCTTTGACTTGCAAGCCGCCGATGCCGTTGGTTGCTAATGGTGTGTCGTTATCGTCGCAAATGCGCAGTTCCACACCGGGTAGCGGGAAACCCACAGTGGTAGAACGACGCTCGCTCTGGTTAGCATAGCGGCTGTCCGTAGCATAGGGGTTGCTGGTGAGCATAACGGTCTCGCTCATACCGTAGCGCTCCAAAATGGTATGACCCGTTTTTTGCTGCCACTGCTGGAAAGTTTCCTTAAGTAACGGCGCAGAACCTGCAATAAACAGACGCATGTTTTTGGCAACTTCTGGGGTTAGCGATGGCTCCGCCAGCATGCGCACATACAAGGTTGGCACGCCCATAAAGACAGTAGCACGCGGCATGCTGGCAATCACTGTCTTGGGGTCAAACTTGTTAAGCCAGATCATTTTGCTGCCATTGATCAGCGCACCATGGATGGCCACAAACAAACCATGCACATGAAAAATAGGCAGCGCATGGATCAGCACATCACTGCCTTTGTCGCCATTTTTCCAGCCCCAATAGTCTTTCAGGGTTTGCGCGTTGCTGCGCATATTGCCGTGGCTGAGCATGGCCCCTTTGCTGCGCCCTGTAGTGCCACTGGTGTATAAAATAGCCGCTAAATCACCGTCACTGCTGCGCATGCAGCTATGTTTATCAGAGCAGTGAAGACCGCGTTGCAGCAAGCTGCCAGTGCGGTCATCGTTGAGTGTGAAAACATTTTGCACACTGTTGGTAAACGCGATTTTGGACACCCAGCCGAAATTTTTGCTGCTGCACACCACGACTGAGGGCTGGGCATTGGTGATGAAATATTCCATCTCGACGCTTTGGTAAGCAGTGTTCAGCGGTAAAAACACATAGCCTGCGCGCAATGTAGCCAAGTACAGTGCCATAGCCTCGACTGACTTTTCTACCTGCACTGCAATCCGCGCGCCTGCTGGTAATTTTAACGAAGCAAGCAAGTTGGCCAGCATGGCACTGGAGCTATCCAAGTCGCGCCAGCTGTAGTGCAGGCCGTTGTCAGTTTCAACCGCTATGGCGTCAAGGTCAGCAGGAAAGTTGGCCCGCAAATGGGCGTATAAATTAGCGTTGGTCATCGCGAGGTGCTTTAAAACTTGGGGGTGCGTTTTTCTACAAAGGCGGTGATGCCTTCAACATGTTCTGCGCTTTGGGCATACGCAAAGGGGTTTTCCAGATCAGCATTTGATACTATGTTTTTCATAGCTGCTTGAGCAGGTTTTACCTGGGTTACTGGCTTGTTTTGCATAAAAAACTGCCTCATGGACTGTTTGTTTAAACGTGCAGCTTGTGGGCTCAAGGCGGCAATGCGCTGCGCCGTGGCCAGTGCCTCTGGCGCCACATCAGCATCTGCCACCACGCGTTGCACCCAACCGCGCTGGTGCATTTGCAAAGCACTCAAGGTGCGGGCTTCCAGCAGCATCTCGCGCACTGTGGCCTCACCTGCGCTGCGCAGCACAATAGCCAGCTCCTGTGGTGCCATGGGCATGCCCAGCTTGGCAATCGGCGCGCCAAAGCTGGCGCCATGCCCAGCAATGCGAATGTCGCAGCAAGCGGCGATTTCCAGCCCACCACCCATGCAGTTGCCGTCAATCTGCGCCACGATGGGTATGTTGCATGCCAGCAGCGCATGCAATGCAGGCGCAACATCTTGCTCATGAAATACCCGCAAACTGTCTTCGTCAAACCGAAACTCAGGATATTCAGAGATATCACCACCTGCGCAGAAGTGACCAGCTTCACCCGCAATAATAATGCATCTTATAGTGCTGTAACCC
>JANNCO010000026.1:0-2173 GCA_031386655.1 Polaromonas sp.
GCAGCGATAGTTTTATTTTTTGTCATGCGCCCGATGATACGTGGCCGCGCAGGGTGCTGGCGGCACTAGGTTTATTCGGCGGGTGTGGTGTCGCCTAGCCCCAAGGTTTTTTCCATTAAAACAATGTCGCGCCATTGGCCAAACTTCCAGCCGCATGATTTGACAATGCCAATGTGTGTAAAACCGCAGGCTGCGTGTACGCCAATAGAGCCTAGGTTGGCCGAATCGCCAATCACCGCCATCGACTTGCGGATACCGCCACGCTCTAGCTGGGCCAGTAGCTCGGTGAGCAGCAGCTTGCCCAAGCCTTTGCCGCCAGAGCCTTGGGCCATGTAGATGGAATCTTCCACGCTAAAGCGGTAGGCTGGCCGGGGTTTAAACCAGTTGGCGTAGGCAAAGCCTTGTAATTGGCCGCCCACTTGCATCACCAAATAGGGCAGCTTTTTGCCCAGCACGTCGGCGCGGCGGGCGGTCATGTCGGCCACGGTGGGGGGGTCGGTTTCAAACGTGCCCGTGCCATGCAGCACATGGTGGCCATAAATAGCGGTGATGTCGGGAAGGTCAGCGTCCGTGCTGGGGCGTATCAGAGTCATAAATCTAAACTTAGCTAATAAGGAATCTTCAAGGCTATAATAGTAGGCTTTGCAGCGTGTCGCTGGCCGGGTGGCTATGTCGCGTGTCTCAAACGCAGCAAAATAAACTACCCCACCCGAAGGAACATATTATGGTCGTCATCCGACTCTCCCGCGGCGGCGCAAAAGCCCGTCCGTTTTACAACATTGTGGTCGCTGACAAGCGCACACGCCGCGACGGTAATTTTATCGAGCGCTTGGGCTTTTATAACCCTATCGCCATCGAAGGCGAAGAGGGCTTGCGCATTGCACAAGACCGCTTGACCTACTGGAAAAGCGTCGGTGCACAAGCATCGCCCACAGTTGAACGTTTGATCAGCCAATTGGCTGCCAAGACCAAAACTGCACCAGTTGCTGCCTAACAGCTGCAGCATGCCCGTAGCTTCAGTGCCCAAGCTCCCAGCATTCACGGCCTAGTATTCTTCAAATGCTTAGCTGCCTGGAACCTGCAGATTTACCTGCAGACGCCATCGAAGTAGGGCGCATAGCGGATGCCTGGGGCATTAAAGGCTTTTTCAAAGTCATTCCCTACAGCGCCTCACCTGAGGCGCTTTTTTCATCCAAGCGCTGGTATGTGCTGCCGCCTGAACCACGCCCGGGCGTGGTGCTCAAGAGCAAAGACACGCTATTTAAAGGCTGCCAGCTTTTAAAAATTCGCAGTGCCAAAGAGCATTCCGACACTATTGTGGTGCAAGCCGACGGCGTGGACGACCGCACCACTGCCGAGCTGCTGCGCGGTGTGCGTATTTTTGTGGCGCGCTCGTCTTTTCCTACTGCAGCCAAAGATGAGTTTTATTGGGTTGATTTGCTAGGCCTTGCAGTCGTCAACCGCGAGGGCATTTCGCTGGGCCATGTTAAAGATTTAATTTCTACCGGGCCGCAAACTGTCATCGTAATTGAGCTGGAAATTGACGGTAAAAAAGTAGAAACCTTGATTCCTTTTGTCTCCGTCTACGTAGACGATGTGAGCTTGCCCGACAAGCGCATCACGGTTGACTGGCAGCTTGATTATCAGTAGCTTTATCAAATCCGCTATGCGTTTTGCGTAACGGTAAAATCAAAGCTGCTATGCGTTTTAAGCAACGGTAAAATCAAACCCGCTATGCGTTTTGATGTGATCACCATTTTCCCTGAGCTGTTTGCACCTTTCATGCAAACAGGCATTAACCGGCGCGCGTTTGAAGCGCAAGCTGATGGCAGTAAACTGGTGGATCTGCGTTTTACCAACCCCCGCGATTTTGCCGACGGTAACTACCGTCGCACCGACGACCGACCCTTCGGCGGTGGCCCCGGCATGGTGATGATGGCCGAGCCGCTGGCGCAATGCCTTGAGGCCGTCCGGGCCGCGCGCACCGACGTGGCCCCAGTGGTTCTGTTTTCACCCATCGGCAAACCTCTGAACCACGCGATGGTGGAGCGTTTTGCCGTCAGCCAAGGTGCGATTCTGATCTGCGGCCGTTACGAGGGCATCGACCAGCGCTTCATCGATGCGCATGTGGACGAGCAAATCAGCCTGGGTGATTTCATCCTGTCCGGCGGTG
>JANNCO010000103.1:0-4590 GCA_031386655.1 Polaromonas sp.
TTGCCGAAGGCCCGGGGTTCGGGTGGCGATAGGGCTGCGCCACGGCCGGGCGCGTACTAGAACAACGAACCAATCAACGCGAAATAAACCACGCAAATACCACTTCAAACAGCATTTTCAACAGCAAAACAGCCCACTAACCCAAGTAAAACCTGCTCAACCAGCTATGAAATTAATAGTATTGATAAAGAGTAAAGCCTGCCACAGTACATCCGTGCGCAGGCTTTTTCTGTTTAATGCGCTAAATTTAGCGCTGTGTATTTATCGCAGTAATCTTTAAACAGCGCGCTTGGCCACACGCTTGGCAGCACGTTTTGCTACAGCCAAAGCGCTGTGGCCTTTGATCTTGCGGGTGAGCGCTGCAGATTGCTGCTCGGCCTGTGCAGCCAAGCCAGACAATGCCACCACGCCAGGCATGCTGACTTGCGCGAGTGTGTCGATAGTGTTCATGCCCGTTTTAGCTTGTACCAGCTCGGCTCCGGCCAACGCACGCTCTACACCGCCGCCCAATACTTTTACCAGCTGGGCCACGAGGCCGCTGGCGCTGTCGGTGGTTACGGTCAAGCCCTTGGTGTAGTAGCCGCCTACCAGCTGCTTGGCTGCAGTGGCGTTTTTAGCCGTCTCGGCAGACAGCTGCTTGCGCGACTGCGCAAACGCGTTGTCCCAGCGCTGCTCAATCGCACCTGCTACGCGCTCGCCGCCAGCGCGGTAAGCGTTGATAACGTTTTTAGCGGTATTGCCCGACGATACGATCACGTCGTAGGCTACGGTGGAGAGTTGTTGTGCGCTCATGGTGTGTCCTTTTGCAATAAAAATTTGAGTTATCTAAATTTGATAACTCTTATTGTGGGCACCCATGTCAGTTTTGCGTAGGTAACGTTGCCTAACGGGCTAGAGAGTAGCGTCTATCCCCGCAGTGCATTGATAAAAATCAGCGGGATTTTCAAAAAACTGGGCCGGTACTGAAAGCGCGTTAGCAGCTTGCCCAGTACTTGGGCGCGGCGATTGGTGATGTACCACGGTGGGCGCGGCAGCAGGCTAAACGAGCCGCTAAGCAGGTTGCGCGGGAAGGGCTTGAACGGGGCTTCCACCACGGTGCGCTCGGGTTTGTCGAACAGCATGGTGTTGTGCACCACGCCTATGCCGCTTTGCACATCTGCCAGTGTGTGGCCAGGAAACGCGCCCCATGTAGCAGGTGCCACCAAAAACCCCAGCCCTGTCCAGGCGTTGATGGCAATGCAGCCGTAGTGTAGCTGGCTGATGATGCCTTCAAACCGCGCGCGGCCTATGGCTTGCATGGTTTTGGGGTGAATCAAAATGTTGGCCCCCAGCGTGCCCGCCAGTTGCTGGTTGGCGTAGTCAATGGCTTTGATCAAAAATGCTTCGGCATCTGCGTCTCCACCGGGCAGCTCGGTGGTGCTGAGGGCAGGTGCAAAGACTTCAAAGTTTTTGGCGCTGGACGTAGCGGGCGTGTGGGCTGCGGCATCAAATGCAGCTACTGCACACTGGTTAGCTGCTGCGGGTGCAGCGTTTGACGTGCCAGCGGTCTCGGTTTGAAACTGCGCCAAGCGTGCAGCGGCGCCGGGGTAGTACAGCGGGCGCGGTGCAGACGCAGCAAGCGTCTTTTGCACAGCATTAAGCAGCGCGCTTTTTAGCGACCAGCTGGTGGGCAAGATCAGCACTTGGCAGGCAATACAGTTAAAGCCTGCGTTGTGCAGTTTTTGCGTGGCGATGTGCTCGGCTTGGAATTTGATATCCGCCGCAGTCCACGGGCCGGGCACCACGATGGTAGGGCCTACGCCGCCCAGCTCCGACGTGATGGGCCGGTTGTTTTGTGGTGTGCCTGCTTTTTTATTCTCGATGGCTTGGCTGCCCGTGCCCCACACTATGCTGTCGTGCGCTGCGCCCGAGCCGGTGATGTGAATGGTCTCAACCAGCGGGTGGTTGCACAGGTACTGGCCAGCAGCTACGTCGCCGCGCATGATGCGCAAAAAGCCGCGGTCGATCAGTGGTTTAAGGGCGGTGTCTAAAAACTCTTTCAGGTACGCGTTGATGGGGTTCATCTTCAGCAGTGGCAGCTCGTTTTCGGTAAACAATTTGTGCAGGCAGTCTAGCGGTGCAATAGAGGCAATGTTGCCAGCGCCCAGCACCAAATTCACCTTAGGCAGTGGCGCATGCCCAGCTGCATAGGCACCCCCCGTGTGCTGCGCCAGGTTGGCGCGGGTAACGCCGGGCTGCATCCATACCTCGGCGCTGACGCCGCTGAGCAGCAGGTAGTCCCAAATAGTGTGGGGCAGCACGCGGGCCGCTATTTGGCCATTAGCCAGCTGGCGCACCGGCACGTTGGCCAGGTGCTTGGCGTTGCCCACTTGCGACAGCGTTTGCACCATTGCGTTGCAATACGCCATCACGGCGTAGGGGCCCGATATCCATTCTTCACCCGCCAGGCTGCTTGCAGGGTCTAGGCCCTTTTGGCGTGATGCTTCTTCAGCCCACGCCTGCGCTACCGGCATCAGGCATTCTTTGATCTCGCCAAGAATGGCAATACGCTGGGCTACCGTGGTAGCGGCCCAGGCTGACTTGTGCTGCGCAAGTAGCGCCAAGGCGGTGTCATAGTCAGCATGGGCTGTGGCTGGGGCAGGGGTGGTGATGACGGCGTTGGTGGCGGCGTTGGCAGATGGGTTCATGTGGTAGTTCTTTCAAGTAAGCCATAGCGTAGCGCCGAACTGCAAAAAGTCTCCCATGGTTTACCTGTGGCGTTAAGCGTGTTGAGCTGTACTACTAATTTAATAGCTGCTCGAGCAGCATCTACGGGCTAAAAGGCTTAAAAGCCCGACCCAGGCTCTTGCAAAAACGCCAGCTCTTGCGCCGTAGAAGTGCGGCCTAAGATTGTGTTGCGGTGCGGGTAGCGGCCAAAGCGCTGCAGTATGGCAAGGTGCTGTTGCTCAAAGCGCAGGTTGTCTTCCAGCCCAGGCTGCGCAAATAGCCGCGGCGCATCTTGGTGCACCAAGAGCGATTCGCTGTGCATATACGGCATGTAGACAAAGCGGCGCTGCGCCACGGGCAACTGCATATCACCGCCATGCCACACCAGCTCTTGCGCCAAGGCCAGTGCCAGCGCGTCCTGCGCAAAGGCATGCGGTGTGTCACGGTACACATTGCGCGAAAACTGGTCTAGCACCAACACCTCGGCCAGCCGACCTCCAGGCGTGGCGCGCCAGCCAAACAGCTCGCACTGCGCCGCGCGCTGCAGCACCGCACCAAAGCGCTGCGTGATCAGCGCGTCCAGCGCAGCGTCTTTGGCAAAATGCTGCTTGTCAGTAAGTTCTTCAAACCAGAATGTGAGGATGGCATCGGGTTGCATGGTGTAAGCCCGCTAAGTGTGGGCTAACATTATGGGCTGAAGTTATGGGCTGATATTATGGGCTGATAGTTTGCCTACCGCTAGCATTACAGCGTGATTCTTTTTTGTTCTACGTACAGCGTGTACTGCGTCAGTGGAATAGCTGCCAGGCCCGCTGCACCATTGTCGGCTGTCCAGCTCAGTGTGGCACTGTCAGCTGCTAGCTCAATCTCAACCGGGCCTTTGGGAATCACCAGCGGCGCGCCGTCGCCTGGTGTGAAGGTAATGTGGTCGACGATAGTGGCGTGTTGCGGCATGTAGGTTCCTAGAGTTAACCTTATTACATGCCGAATACGCGCCAATGTATGTCAGACAAACGCCTGTTAGCCTGACAAAGCTAACAATCTGTTTTAGAGCGCATTTTTTAAGGCTTTTAGGCTGATTACCCAAGTAAATACTGCTCAAGCAGCTATTAAATACATAGTAAAAATTAATTGTAATCAAGTTACAGCATTACGCACTGCGCCACCCGTCCAATTCTGCGTAGGCAGTTTGTGGCCTTCAGCGACAAGCTGCTTTTTAGCGTGTGCAGATGCCTGACGCAAGGCCAAAGTAATTTTTTGCTCGCTGCTTAGACGTGGTGAGGCCACTTTGGCGTTTACACGGCGAGATGTTTCAGATTGAGCCATTTTTCTTTATCTTTCACGCTAATGCGTTTGCTGCTGCCTTGGGCAATGGGTTGTAGCTCCCCTACTGAATTATCCAGCACCGCCCATTGGTCTGCAAGCGGCAGGTAAAGGCTAAACAGATTTTGCAAGCTACGCTGAAACCGCCGCTCGATATCTACCTGCGCTATGTTGTGTCCGCCGCGCTTAACACGTAGCGCCACGCGGCTAACAGCCAGCTGGGCACTGGGCAACGCCATATAAAAAATCTGCACCCGATAGCCAGCAGCCTTACACCGCCTAAGAAACGGTGCAAAAGTGCGGCTAGACAAAGTAGATTCAAACGCAAAACTAGACTTTGATGCAGCCAACTCACGCAGACGGTTCAACATGATACGTCCTGCTTGAAAAGCTACTGTTTCAGGTGAATAAGCCGACAGCCCACTGGCGATTTGATCTGCATTGACAAACTCTAAAATATCCAAGGCTTGCTTAAGCAAAAACGGTGCTGCTGTAGATTTGCCTGCGCCGTTAGGACCGGCAACCACCACGATGGTGGGCTGCAGAGCTTTGAGATTGGCC
>JANNCO010000119.1:0-6506 GCA_031386655.1 Polaromonas sp.
AAGGTATCGCACGATTCCCCTGTGCTGCTAGACCGATTCCTCAACGACGCGATTGAATGCGATGTTGATTGCCTGCGCGACCCCGAAGGTAAAACCTTCATTGGCGGCGTGATGGAGCATATCGAGCAAGCCGGCGTGCACAGCGGCGACTCGGCCTGCTCGTTGCCACCCTATTCGCTGTCTAAAGAAACGGTCGATGAGATGAAGCGCCAGTCTGCCGCCATGGCAGGTGCGCTTGAGGTGGTGGGTCTGATGAACGTGCAGTTCGCCATCCAAAACCAAGATGGCAAAGACGTTATTTATGTACTGGAAGTTAACCCCCGCGCCTCGCGAACCGTGCCGTATGTGAGCAAAGCCACTGGCATTCAACTGGCTAAGGTGGCAGCACGCTGTATGGCAGGCCAAAGCCTGGCTTCACAAGGTATTACCAAAGAAGTGACACCGCCATACTTCAGCGTAAAAGAAGCTGTGTTCCCGTTTGTTAAATTTCCCGGTGTGGACACTATCCTGGGCCCTGAGATGAAGTCTACTGGCGAAGTGATGGGCGTAGCTAAAACTTTTGGCGAGGCGTTTGTCAAATCCCAGCTCGGCGCAGGCACTAAGCTGCCTAAGTCTGGCAAGGTTTTCCTTACTGTCAAGAATAACGATAAACCCCGTGCAGTAGCCGTAGCGCGTGCTCTGGTAGCTATGAATTTTGAAGTTTTAGCTACCAAAGGAACGGCCGCTACCATAGAGGCAGCTGGCATTGCTGTGCAAACTGTCAACAAAGTGGCTGAAGGCCGCCCGCACATCGTGGACATGATCAAAAACAATGAAATTGCGATGGTGATCAACACCGTGGAAGAGCGCCGTAACGCCATTTCTGACAGCCGCGC
The DNA here is from genome assembly GCA_031386655.1 of Polaromonas sp. Lineage (GTDB taxonomy): Bacteria > Pseudomonadota > Gammaproteobacteria > Burkholderiales > Burkholderiaceae_C > JAAFIP01. Next base: position 876 of record JANNCO010000119.1, read on the forward strand.
CATCCGAACGTCCAGCTTGCTGGCGCGCGTGACCACTTTCACGACCATTGCAGGCGCAGAGGCCGCTGTGGAAGGCATGAAGTATGTAGACAATTTGGATGTGATCAGCGTGCAGGAAATGCATGCTATGTTGGGTGAATAAACGATGGAAACAAAGCGTTAAACCGTATTTACATACTGGTTGCAGCTTAGTTTAAAATCTAATTTATCAAACCGCTGATCATTGCGATCAGCGGTTTCCTTTTTACAGACATCAAACTATGGCTACTATTCCCATTACCAAACGCGGCGCTGAAAAGCTTAAAGCCGAACTTCATCAGCTTAAAACTGTGGATCGCCCGTGGGTGATTAACGCAATTTCTGAGGCGCGTGCGCAGGGCGACTTGAGCGAAAACGCCGAATACGAAGCTGCCAAAGACCGCCAAGGTTTTATTGAAGGCCGCATACAAGAAATTGATGGCAAGCTGTCTGCTGCGCAAATTATTGACCCATTAGAAGTAAATGCTGCTGGTCGCGTAGTATTTGGCGCAACAGTGCAGTTGCAAGACGAGGACAGCGGCGCCAAGATGACCTACCAAATTGTGGGCGAGGACGAGGCTGATTTAAAACTTGGCTTGGTCAACATCTCCAGCCCCATTGCGCGCGCGTTGATTGGCAAAGAAGTTGGTGACACTGCCGCAGTGCAGGCACCCAGCGGCGAAAAACACTACGAAATTATTGATGTGCAATATATTTAGTTGATCTGTGCAATCAGCAGTTAATTTAGTGCTTTAGAGTTAATTGTGTTGTTACTAAGCTAGATTGCATTTAAATTACTTGGATTATTTTAGTCATAGCGTTAATTTTGGCGCAGTGCTAAGTGTTGCAGTGCCAATGTAAGTTGTTTTTACTTCATACTAGCAAGTCATGATGTTTGCATATCTACGTCGCTACTACATGTTCCTTGCGCTGGGGGCATTGTTCTTTTTACAGCAATCAGCATTTGCACAGACTGCAGTTATTGATCTGCCAAGTCGCAGTGTGAATGTTCCCAGTTTGGTACCAGCCTTTGAGCTTCCATTAGCCCAAGCATTAGACCCTGAGACGATTTGGCAGGCCCAACAAACCCTCGCTCAACCAGCCAGCATGCAAGGTCGCTGGATCGTATCGGCAGGCAAACGGACTGCGGCTAAATTTTCACTAGCGCTACAAAAAGACCATATCTTCACCATCGAAGTGCCATTAGTTCGCATGGACAAAGTAGAGCTGTTTTGGCGTTTGCCAGGCCAAGCCTGGCAGTATGCCCAAGCAGGCGATACAGTGCCATTGTCACAGTGGCCCATGATAGGACAATTTTCTACATTTCTCATGCATTCTGAGGGCAATGCCTCTACTATGGACGTATTGTTGGTGATGCAAAACGCAGGTTCTGCAAGCACTGCGGTTTTCCTCAATTCAGACCGCGAATCCCGTGAACGCAGGCTATTGCAGGCCAACGTTGCAGGCCTGCTGATTGGTGCCAGCGCTATGGTGCTAGTGATTAGCTTGTTGCTTTTTCTGATGTACCGTAACCGCTCCAGTGCCTGTTTGTTGGTGTATTGCACCGCTATTACGGTAGGTACCTCTATTTTGAATGGGTATGCAGCTATCTGGTTTACACCAGAATGGCCGGTATTCAACGATGCAGCCAAACCATTTTTAGGCTCTGTTATTTCTGCTGCCATGCTAGCGGCAAGCGCGCATTCTTTAGACCGTATGATTCTTGGTTCCAGGGCTCGATTTTTGGCTTGGATTGTGGTGTTTTCGGTGCTAGCGTATGGAGTTGTGCAAGCTTTTTTTCTGCATTCACAGTGGCGCCTGCTAGGTGGTGCCGCAGGCGCGCTTACTTGCGCGCTGCTAGCTGTAGCACTATCGGTTACAGCATGGCTGCGTGGCGACGTGCATGCACCTTGGGTCGTACTGTCGGCGTTGTTTTTTTCAGGGTCAGCAGCCGTGGTGTCATTGGGCTACATGCAAATAGCGGGCATGGACTTGTTTGCGGTACTTATGACTTTAATGCTGGTGGCCAGTAGTTTGGTACTGCGTCATGTGCTGATAGTACGCGAGCGTTTTGGTCGCGCTGTACTAGGGCGTGCAGCGATTACACGCTTTCGTGATCCATTGACTGCATTGTTATCTTACGAAGGTTTTGAGCGCGCAGTTGATAACTTGGTAGTGCGCCAGCACTCTGGCGGCGGCGTAGCGCATATTCTGTATTTCAGTTTAACAGCGCTTGACAGCTTTAGGTATGAGGACGGATATTTGGTATGGCAGCGCGATTTAGTGCGTTTTGCTGCAGTGCTGCAAAATTCTTTAGGTGTAGGTTGGCACATTGCACGTCTCAGCAACAGCAAATTTGGTGCGGTTCGTTTAGATGACCACGGCTCTAAAACCAAAGAGTCTTTGCTGACTTTAGTGCTGTCCAGTTGTGCCCGCAAAATTGACACGGAGGGCTGGGCTGACCGTGTGGGTTTGCGCATGACATGCGCTAACACACCGCTTACCACGACCGGCCTGCAAGACATCTTGCGTATTCTTGAGCAAACAGTACGCGATTTGCCGCCTGGCAAACGCATCGCGTTGCTGTAATTTTCTGCATTTTTGCTCCGGCAGGGTGGCTGTGGCCGATAGAATAAAGCCATGTATATCCACCTTCGCTTGCACACAGAATTCTCGGTTGTAGATGGCACCGTCCGTATTGAGGAAGCCGTTAAAGCTGCAGCTCAGCATGGCCAAGGCGGACTGGCCATTACAGACTTGAACAATCTGTTTGGTACTGTAAAGTTTTATAAAGACGCACGCAACCATGGTGTCAAACCGATTGTTGGTGCGGAAATTTGGTTGGAGGGCTTTGGCACAGGTGACGGGTCAAGCGCAGGCAAAGAGCCTGCGCTGTCCAGAGTTATTTTGTTGGTACAAAACAAACAGGGTTACCTCAATTTAAGCGAGTTGCTTGCACGTGCTTGGACGCAAAACGTGGTACGTGCCAATGCAGTAATTAAGCTGGAGTGGCTCAAAGAATTGAATGCGGGCCTGATACTACTGAGCGGCGCACAGGCTGGCCCTGTTGGACAAGCTTTGGTGCAGGGCGATACGCAACGTGCTGGCGACATAGCTTTGCAGCTAGCGTCAAGCTTTACCCACCGCTTTTATATTGAACTGCAGCGTGCGGGCAGGGTGGACGACGAGGCGCATGTAGCGGCGGCTGCCGCATTGGCTGCCAAGCTTAAATTGCCCGTGGTAGCTACGCACCCGATTCAATTTTTAGCCGCAACCGATTACGAGGCGCACGAAGCAAGGGTGTGTATCTCTGAGGGCGAAATTCTGGGCAATGCACGGCGCGTACGCAAGTTTACGCGGGAGCAATATTTCAAATCGCCAGAGCAAATGCAGGTGTTGTTTGCTGACCTGCCTAGCGCCATTGCCAATACCGAAGAGATTGCCAAGCGCTGCAGTATTACCATCGAACTGGGCAAACCCAAGCTACCAGACTTCCCCACGCCCGAGGTTAACGGCCAGCGCATGTCGCCCGAGGAGTATTTTCGGTATCTGTCGCATGAAGGATTGAAGGAGCGCATGGCGCATTTGTACCGCGACGATACGGTACGCGCCACTGAGATGCCGCGCTACGTGGAGCGGCTGGAGTTTGAGATCAACACCATTCTCACCATGGGCTTCCCGGGCTACTTTTTGATCGTAGGTGATTTCATTCAGTGGGCCAAAGCCAACGGATGCCCTGTGGGCCCGGGCCGTGGTTCGGGTGCGGGTTCTCTGGTGGCGTATTCGCTGAAGATTACTGATCTGGACCCGCTGCAATACAACTTGCTTTTCGAGCGATTTTTGAATCCTGAACGGGTGTCCATGCCCGACTTTGATATTGACTTTTGCCAAGCCAACCGCGACCGTGTGATCGACTACGTGAAAGCCAAATACGGCAAAGATGCGGTCAGTCAAATTGTCACCTTTGGCACCATGGCAGCACGCGCAGCCATACGCGACGTGGGCCGCGTGATGGACATGAGCTACACCTTTTGCGACGGCATCAGCAAACTGATTCCCAACAAGCCAGGCCAACACATCACCATTGATGGGGCGATCAAAGCCGAGCCTCTACTTGCCGAGCGCCTGGAAAAAGAAGAAGAAGTGCGTACGCTGCTGGACATGGCGCGCAAGCTGGAAGGCATGACACGCAACGTGGGCATGCACGCAGGGGGTGTACTGATAGCGCCTGGCAAGCTGACCGACTTTTGCCCGTTGTACCAGCAGCCCGGCAGCGATTCAGCCGTCAGCCAATACGACAAAGATGACGTGGAAGCCGTGGGTTTAGTCAAGTTCGACTTTTTGGGATTGGCCACGTTAACCATATTGGAAATCGCCAAAGACTTCATTATCGAAAGACACAAAGGCCAAGAAAACTTTGCTTTTGAAGACATTCCACTAGAAGACGCCGCAACCTACAAGCTGTTTGCCGACGGTAATACCGAAGCCGTGTTCCAGTTTGAAAGCCCGGGCATGCAGCGCATGTTGAAAGATGCGCGCCCCACACGGCTGGAAGACCTGATTGCGCTGAACGCACTGTATCGCCCTGGCCCGATGGATCTGATACCCAGCTTTGTGGCACGCAAGCATGGGCGTGAAGACATTGTGTACCCGCACCCCTTGGTAGAAGACATGCTGAGCGAGACTTACGGCATCATGGTGTACCAAGAGCAGGTGATGCAAACCGCGCAGATCTTGGGTGGCTACAGTCTGGGCGGCGCTGATTTACTGCGCCGCGCCATGGGTAAAAAGAAGGCCGAAGAAATGGCCGAGCACCGCGTGATATTCCGTTCGGGTGCTGCCAAGAACGCTATTGGTCAAGAGAAGGCTGATGAGATTTTTGACCTGATGGAGAAATTTGCAGGCTACGGCTTTAACAAGTCGCATGCTGCTGCTTACTCGTTGCTGGCCTACCATACCGGCTGGCTTAAGCGCCACTACACGGCCGAGTTCTTTTGCGCCAACATGACGGTGGAGATGGACAACACCGACAAGCTGCGCATTTTGGTGCAAGACGCGCAAGACAAGTTTGGCCTGACCTTTGAGCCGCCCGACGTGAACCGTGGCAACTACCGGTTTGAGCCAGTGAGCGACAAGGTGATTCGCTACGGCTTGGGCGCAGTCAAGGGCAGCGGCCAGCAGGCGGTGGAAGCCATCATAGCTGCGAGACAAGACGGCGGCCCGTTCACCAGCCTGTTCGACTTCTGCGCCCGTGTAGAGCGCAGCAAAATCAACAAACGCACCATAGAAGCGCTGATCAAAGCGGGTGCTTTTGACAGCTTGCAGCTGAACCGTGCGTCGCTTATGGCATCGGTCGAGTTGGCCATGGACTATGCCGAAGCGCAGGAAGCCAACGCCAACCAAGGCGGGCTGTTCGACATGGGCAGCGATGATGACCACGGTAGCAGCACCCAAGAGCCTCCGCTGGTAGACATGACCCCATGGGGCGTGAAAGAGCGCTTAACCGCCGAGAAAACCGCCGTAGGCTTTTACCTGTCAGGCCACCTGTTTGATGAAGTTGCCCGCGAAGTACGCCAGTTTGTCCGCACCAAAATCGAAGACTTGGTTGACTCG
>JANNCO010000165.1:0-2253 GCA_031386655.1 Polaromonas sp.
TAGGTAGCGCGCAACCGATAATCTCGCGCGCACATTTGCAGTCAAACTGGCAGTACCCGCGAGCATTTGGGGTCAGATCAAAATTCAGGAAGCTATTGCATCCGGCGCGACATCAATCCAGAACGAAATTTTGCTCTGACCCCAATTGCACCTAAACGAAGCGCGGGCTGCTCCAAAAACCCAGCCGCATCAAGCCCATGACCGAAACACGGGCTGCCCCAAACCAAGCAAAGAACCATGTGACGAGTCGGGTCCGTCTCGATGAAAAATATGTAGCAAGGCGCGCGTTGTTGAAGGCAGCGCGCTAAAGACCTTAGTTCGCGCGTGTTTGCGGAATATTTTTGCAGCGAGATGCCCGGCTCGAGCCCAGCTTTCCGACGCGCACGCTTAGCCAGGCGATCAACTCAACAAAGCACACGCTGAGCCAAACGACCAACTCAACAAAGCGCATGTTGAGCCGAGCGACCAACTACAAGGCGCACAAGCTAAGCCACCGCCTGCTGCAACCACTGCGCAAACGCCGCGCATTCCCACCGCTCTAGCGTGCCCGTACGCCAGCACAGGTAATGCGCATGCGGGCTGGGCACGTTGGCGCTGGACAAACGTACCAACGCACCACTGCCCAGCCACGGCTCGCCCAGCTTGGTGCGTACCAGCGCCACACCCAGCCCCAGCGCCGCGGCGTCGCACATCAGGCCAATGTCGTTAAAGCTGGAGCCCTCAGCAGGCTCGGGCCAGTCTAGCTGGTGTGCTGCAAACCACGTACGCCACGGCTCCAGCGGGCTTTTCAGCAGCTTGGCTTTAGACAAGTCTTCTGGTGTGTCAAACGGGCCATGGTCGCGCACATAGGCTGGCGACGCCATCGGTGTCACTACGTCTTTGAACAAACATACATGCTCTACATCGGCGTAGCGGCCCGTGCCAAATCGAATGGTCAAATCAGCATCTTCGGCCACCACGTCCAGCAGTGGAATGCTGACCTGCAGCGTTAAATCAATCTCGGGGTACGCGTCGGCAAAGCCTTTGAGGCGCGGCATCAAGATAGAGCGGGCGAAGGTGGGCGTGACCGCCACGCGCAGCTTGCGTTTGCCTTGCGCCACGGCATTGCCCGGAAATCGCTCCAGTGCGGCCAAGCCTTCGCGCACCTGCGCCAAATACTCGCTGCCATGGGTTGTGAGTGAAAAGTCTGCCCGGCCAAACAGCCGCACGCCAATAGCTTCTTCCAGCTGGCGCACCCGGTGGCTTACCGCGCTGGGCGTGACGCACAGTTCTTCAGCTGCCTGCGTCACACTGCGCAGGCGCGCCAATGCTTCAAAAGTCAGCAGGCACTGAATGGGTGGTATGCGTGACAAGCTAATGGCCTGCTACTCTTTAACGCTCTGGCGCAACTGGTCTAGTTCAGCTGCGGGCAGTGACTTTTCAATCTCAGCCAATTGGTCTTTGAAATATGTGTTTTGGCCGTTGGCTGCTTTGACCAGCCAACGATAACCTTTGGCCTTGTCTTGGGTTAGGCCGTTGCCTTTGAAGTAGGTGATGCCCAGGGCATATTGCGCTGTGTCGTGACCCGCTTGTGCTGCATCGGTGAACCATCGCATGGCCTGCAGCCCATCTCGCGGCACGGTGTCGCCCAGCGTGTAGGCCATACCCAGCATGGTCATCATTTGTTTGCGCGCCTCGGCAATGTGGTTTTCGCTGGCAAAACCAGAGCGGCGTACTATGGTGGGCACGCCGCCCACACCGTTGACAAAATTCTCCATGCTAAGCACCGTCGCGGCCAAAAATTGTTTGACCTGCTTCTCGGTCTCGGCGGCGTCACGCCCTGCGGCGTTGTGTTGGGCGACATAGCGCGCAAGGATGGGCAATGCCTTAAAGGGTGATGCACCCGCCACCATGTCTGGCCCGTACCATGCCTGCAGCATCACACGGTCCAGCGGGGCCAGCTGGTCTTGGCGGTATTTAAAGTAACTCAGTACAGTGTTGCCCGACGGATGCCCAGGTATGCCCATGGCGTGCATCATTTCGTGGTGTACGCAGCGCCACACCTCGCTCGATTTGAGCACCACAGACACTTTGGCATAGTGCCAGCCGTCAAAGCGTATGGGTCTGACCAGGCAGCCAAAGGCAGGGTCACTGGTAATGTCTTTGACAATCTCAAAATCCAGCTGCGACTGCGTGTCGGCGTTTGGTGTATTTGTTTCTGGTGTGGCCGCTTCTGGAGTGTCAGACACGTCAGTAAATTTGAGGCCAGTAGAC
>JANNCO010000185.1:0-1611 GCA_031386655.1 Polaromonas sp.
ACGCGAAATAAGATAAAAAAGAAATGAAAAAGAAATGAAAAAAAAGAATTTGATTTTTTTTAAATTAGTGGAGTGTCTAACTTACTTTGACATAGCTGAATATTTTTTGTATTCCTTTCGCGTCCTTCGCGCAACCTTCGCGCCCTTCGCGTCCAAAGAAATCCGATCCCGTCCTCAGCCCAACGACCATCTAAACATTAACCATAGGAAAACACCATGAGCAGTATTGACCTTCAAGCATTGATCCCTAACAACGTAGGCCTGGGCGAGAATCGCCAGTTGCAGCGTGCGCTGGAGCATTGGCAGCCGGCGTTTTTGAACTGGTGGGACGAGATGGGGCCGTCGGACTTTAAAGCCAACGACGTGTACCTGCGCACCGCCCAGGGCGTAGACGCATCGGGCTGGGCCAGCTACGGCTACACGCCTATGCCTGACTACCGTTGGGGCATTTTTATGGCCGACAAAGAGGAAGGCCGCAAGATTGGTTTTGGTGACCACAAGGGCCAAGACGTATGGCAAGAAGTGCCCGGTGAATTTCGCCGTGATTTCCGCCGCCTGATTGTCACTCAAGGCGACACCGAGCCTGCATCAGTGGAGCAGCAGCGCATGCTGGGCCACACAGCACCGTCGCTGTACGACCTGCGCAACTTGTTTCAGGTTAACGTGGAAGAAGGCCGCCATCTGTGGGCCATGGTCTACCTGCTGCATGCACACTTTGGCCGCGATGGCCGCGAAGAAGCCGAAGAACTGCTGGCCCGCCACAGCGGTGACGTAGACAAGCCGCGCATTCTGGGCACCTTCAACGAGCCGATGGACAACTGGCTGTCGTTTTTCATGTTCACTTACTTTACTGACCGCGATGGCAAGTTTCAATTAAAGAGTTTTGCAGAATCTGCCTTCGACCCGCTGGCCCGCACCACCCGTTTTATGCTTACCGAAGAAGCGCACCACATGTTTGTAGGCGAGACAGGCGTGGGCCGAGTTATCAAACGCACGCTGGAAGTGATGAAAGAGCTGAACACCGAAGACCCTGCACGCATCCGCTCGCATGGCGCAATCGACCTGCCCACCATCCAGCGGTTTATGAACTTTTGGTTCACCAGCTCACTTGATTTGTTTGGGTCTGAGCAGTCCAGCAACGCCGCTACTTACTTTGCCAACGGTATCAAAGGCCGCCCGGACGAAGCCAAGTTTGCCGACCATGTGGAGAGCGACACCGAGATGACCATTCAAGTCTCTGACGGCATGGGCGGCATTAAAAACGAAAGCATCGCCGTGCGCAACGGCATGAACGAAATTACGCGCCTGGAATATGTGAAAGACTGCAACGTAGGCGTGACCCGCTGGAACATGGCAATCAAGCGCGCAGGGGTAGACATAGAACTCAAACTACCCAGCACCCGTTTTCGCCGTGAGGTAGGTGTATGGGCCGGCTTGCATACCGACCTGCAAGGCAACCCCATCAGCGCAGCAGAGTTTGAGGCCAACAAGACGCAGTGGCTGCCCAGCGACGAAGATAAAACCTATATTAAAAGTCTCATGCACCGCGTGACCGAGCCAGGCAAAATGGCCGGCTGGATTGCGCCACCCGACCGTGGTATCAACGCGCAA
>JANNCO010000271.1:0-6708 GCA_031386655.1 Polaromonas sp.
CCCATCAGCGTGCCAAAGAAGGGGTAGAACACGCCGGTGTTGGCAAAGGCCAAGCCCAGCGTGGTGTCGGTGCCAGAAAACCGCGTCAGGGTGCCCAGCGCCAGCATCAGCACAATGGTTAGCAGCGAATAGCGCACTAGCACTACGGTGCGGCCAAAGGTTTTGAGTAGCTCCCACGGGTTGTACTTCATCACCAGCCCGCCCACGATAGCGGCCAGCAGTATGCCGGTGCCTGTGGCGGACAGCAGATTAAGCGTGTAGATAGCGGCCTCTTTGGTGGGCGCTGTTACCACAGGCGGCATTTTCTCGACTAGGTTGTGCAGCCCGGCGATGGGGAAGTTGGGTGCAAAAATGCTGTTGAGCGTAGCCTTGACAGGTGGCAGGCCCCATACAAAAACGAACACCGTCAAAATCGCCCACGGCGTCCAAGCGCGGATGATGTCTGCGCGTGAATGCTGGGCGCGCGCTGCTGGCTGCGCTGTGTCACGTGCCGCGCTGCCAGATGTGCTGCTTGCGCTAGTTGCTCCGCTTGTGCCAGCAGACCGGGTGGCCGCCATGCTAGAGGGTGCGTTGACCGTGGCTGCTGTGATGGCGATAGGTTCAATATCGTCTTGGCTGTTGTCCACCCGGCCCTGCAGTGATGCAGATACCCAGATTTTTTTGGGCTGCCACACTTTCAAAAACCCAACCAGCGCTACCATAGACACAATAGCCGCAATCACGTCCACCAGCTCGGGGCCGATGTAGTTGGACACTAAAAACTGCGATAAGGCAAACGACGCGCCTGTGACCAAAATAGCAGGCCAAATCTCCATCATCGCTTTGCGCCCTGCAAACGCCCAGATCAGCCAAAAGGGCACCATCAACGAGAAAAACGGCAGCTGCCTGCCCACCATCTGCGACAGCGCCATCACATCATAATTATGTACCTTAGCCATGGTAATGATAGGCGTACCCAGCGCACCAAAGGCCACAGGCGCGGTGTTGGCGATCAAACTCAAGCCAGACGCAGCCAGCGGCGAAAAGCCCAAGCCAATCAAAATAGCTGCGGTCACGGCCACAGGTGTCCCAAAGCCCGCAGCACCTTCAAAAAAAGCACCAAACGCAAACGCAATCAGCAGCAGCTGCAAGCGCGGGTCTTCGGTGATGCTGGCAATCGAATCTTGCAATACCTTAAAGCTGCCGTTTTGCTCGGTGAGCTGGTGCAAAAAGATAATGTTCAACACAATCCAGCCAATTGGCAGCAAGCCGGTTAGGCCGCCATAAAAAGCTGCGTTGCCTGCCATCGACGCTGGCATGCCGTACGCAAAAATTGCAATCACCAAAGCAGCCAGCAAGCCAGCACCCGCGGCAATGTGCGCCTTCAAGTGCAAAAACCCCAAGCCCACCAGCATCACCACCACCGGCACTGCGCCCAGCAGGGTAGAGACGGTCATGTTGCCGAAGGGGTTGTAGATTTGTTGCCACAAGATCGGTTGCATGGTGTCTCCTGGATATTCGGTGCAGCCTCAGCGCAGAAAGCGCTGCCCAACACGAATTTCAGTGAAACACAACCCATAGCGACTTCGTGTAGGCGGTGGGCTACACATGGATCTGATTTGTGTAAGAAAATCCGGCGCATTTCGCAACGGGTACCCGCCCGTGAACACTACAAGCAGCAGGTGGTGGCGGGGTAGTATGCCAAGAGGCAGTTAGCACAAGCGGTGCAGTGAGGTTTCATCGCATAGGTATCTTGGCTTAGATTTTGTGGCTTGAGTTTCGCGCACGCGCGGCAGTGTACGGTGTGCCCATGCCCAACGTACCTAGCGGCCCTTTACTGTTTGTCATAGGCACACCGCACACTGCCACGCTGAACGGGGTTGAACACTTGCTTGGTGAACAGCCCGCTGTGTGTTGTTAGATTTTGGTAATTTTGATGTTTTTGGAGGCACTTTTAAAGATATAAAGGGCTTATAACCCAAGTAATACCTGCTCAAACAGCTATTAAATTTGTAGTATTCTCAGCCGCTAGATGAGCAAATTCTGGGTCCCAATACGTCGCTATTGCACGGCAACGCGACACCTTCGCACCCAACCCCAGCCCTGTACCAGCGCGCCGCTGTGGCGTGTGCCCTATGACAAACAATAAAGGGCCGCAGGTCTGTTTGGCATGGGGCACAGGCCACAGAGGTGCGCGTTCTAGGCCGGAGTGACCAAGCTGCGATAATTCAAATTAGCCGATAACCACGGCGCGTTCTTTTTTGCTTGAGATATTTTTGTGACTACTTCCCCCGCTTCTTTGCACACTTCCAACATCACCTCGCTACCGCTGATGGCGCGCGGCAAGGTGCGTGACAACTATGCTGTGGGTGATGACCGCATTTTGATGATTGCCAGCGACCGCTTGAGCGCGTTTGACGTCATTATGGGCGAGCCTATTCCTGGCAAGGGCGCGCTGCTGACGCAAATGGCGCTGTTCTGGTTTGCCAAGCTGGGCCATTTGTGCCCCAACCATTTAACCGGCGATGCCCCCGAGAGCGTGGTCACCGAGGCCGAGAAACCGCAGGTAACAGGCCGCGCCATGCTGGTCAAACGGCTCAAGCCCTTGCCGGTGGAGGCGGTGGTGCGCGGTTATTTGGCCGGTAGCGGCTGGGCCGAATACCAGCAAAGCCATTCGGTGTGCGGCGTGCCGCTGCCGCTGGGCCTGCAAAACGCCTCCAAGTTGCCCGAACCTATTTTTACCCCAGCCGCCAAAGCCGCCATGGGCGAGCATGATGAAAATATAAGCTTTGCGCAGATGGAGGCTGTAGTAGGTGCCGAGCTAGCTAGCAAAATCAGAGCCATCAGCATCGCCATCTACAAAGAAGCGGCAGAGTTTGCGCTGACCAAAGGCATCATCATTGCCGATACCAAATTTGAGTTTGGCCTGGACGCCGATGGCACGCTGACCTTGATGGACGAGGTGCTTACGCCCGACAGCTCGCGCTTTTGGCCTGCGGAAACCTATGCCCCCGGTAGCAACCCACCCAGCTATGACAAGCAGTTTGTGCGCGACTGGCTGGAAACCGCCACAGTAGGTGGCAAGCTGTGGGCCAAAACAGCGCCTGCGCCGCATTTGCCTGCCGCGGTGATAGAGCACACCGCGCAAAAGTACTTTGATGCGCTGCAGCGGCTGACCAGCTAGCTTGTTAACCTGCCAGCCTCACATTTAAATAAGCAGCTATTTATCTGCAGTGACTTCACTGCAGATAAGTCATTGCAGATAAGTAATTGTTTTGCGTTGATGCCTGCTGGGCGCAGATGCGGCTATGCCGCGACTACAATGATGTCTGAGATCAGCAAGATTCATGCCGCCATGCAAAACACCCCTAGTCACCGCTCTAATTACCGTATTGCCTCTGCTATTTTTGCACTTTGCGTGGTTACCACGGCGCTATTGTGCAGCCCCGTGCAAGCCGAAAAAGCTGACCGCAACAAAGCCATGAACGCTGAGGCGGATACCCTGCGGTATGACGACCTCAAGCAAACCAGCGTTTTTACGGGCAATGTGGTCATTACCAAAGGCACCATCACCATTCGCGGTGCCCAGGTAGACGTGCGCCTGGACCCCGAGGGGTACCAGTTTGGCACGGTGGTAGAAAAATCGCCCAAGCGGGCATTCTTCAGGCAAAAGCGTGATGTAGAGCGCGGCGCGACAGATGAGTGGATTGAAGGCGAGGCCGAAACGATTGTGTATGACGGCAAGGCCGACACCGTGACTTTCAGTAAAAACGCCATCCTGCGCCGCTACAAAGGTGCCGCTGTCAGCGACGAAACGCAGGGCAACCAAATTGTGTACGACAACACCACCGATGTGTTTACCGTGGCGGGTGGCCCAGCCAACGCAACTGCCACTAACCCCACAGGCCGCGTGCGCACCATGATCAGCCCCAAGCAAGCTAGCAGCGCGCCCACCATAGCACCTGCCACCCCCGCAGCGCCGGTCACGCCACCCACCAAGCTGCGCCCTGCGCAAAGCTTGGGGGGAGAACCCAAGTGAACGCGGACAGCGCTGCGCAAGAGCAGGCAGTGGTACAAGCGGCACAGCCAGAATGGTCTGACAGCGCGGGGCTGCGCCGATTGACTGCACAAGGCCTGCAAAAAGCCTACGGCGCACGCAAGGTGGTCAAAGACGTGTCGCTGTCGGTTGCGCAGGGCGAAGTAGTGGGCTTGCTGGGGCCTAATGGCGCAGGCAAGACCACCTCGTTTTACATGATTGTGGGTTTGGTGCGTGCCGATGCGGGCACCATTACCATCAACGGCCAGCGTGTCGAGCGCTTGCCTATTCATCGCCGCTCGCGCTTGGGGCTGTCTTATTTGCCGCAAGAAGCGTCTATTTTTCGCAAGCTGACAGTGGCCGAGAACGTGCGCGCGGTGCTAGAGCTGCAGAAGGGCGAGGCAGGCAAAGAACTGTCCAAAACCGAAATAGAGCACCGATTGGAAGGCCTGCTGAAAGACCTGCGGGTAGACCACTTGCACGACTCGCCTGCGCCTGCGCTGTCTGGTGGTGAACGCAGGCGTGTAGAAATTGCCCGCGCATTGGCCACGGGGCCACAGTTTATTTTGCTGGACGAACCGTTTGCCGGTATCGACCCGATTGCGGTGATTGAAATCCAGCGCATCATCAGTTTTTTAAAGTCGCGCGGTATCGGTGTGCTGATCACCGACCACAATGTGCGCGAAACACTGGGCATTTGCGACCACGCCTTCATCATCAGCGACGGCCACGTACTGGCGCAAGGCACACCCAAAGAAATAGTTGAGAACGCCGATGTTCGGCGCGTCTATTTGGGTGAGCATTTCCGCATGTAGTTTATGGCCCCCACGCTTTGCACTGCGTGTCATGCGCTGTACGTGCCATCGCCAGAGGCGAAGGCTCTTCGCGCTGTCCAAGCCTGCACTGGCAGGCTTGGAGCCGCAGCGCTCAGCCCCGAGGGGGCTCTTGCACCTTGGGGCGGCCCAGCGGTGCGCGCTGGCCCCAAGCTATTGTCTGCACCACCATGAGGCAAGGTTTAAGTCTAGGCGCGTCGCAGCATCTGGCGCTCACGCCGCAGCTGCAGCAGTCAATTCGCCTGCTGCAGTTGTCTACCATGGAGCTGTCGCAGGAGATTGACCAAATGCTGCAGGACAACCCATTTCTGGAACAAGACAGCGCAGAGATTGGTTATGAGGAAGCGCTGCAAGCGGAAAGGGCGGTTCAAGAACAGGCCAACTCGCAAGATGACACGCAAAATGATGCTTTGGCGGATGCGTACGCTGACGCGGGGCTGGACGCTACGCTGCAAGGCGAGACTGATTTTTCCAGAAGTCAGACAACCACCAGTCAAGACAGCACGCAAGCCAACGACAGCAACACAGCAGACGGTGCCCCAGAGCAAAGTAATGAGCAAAACATCACCGACGATTGGGAAGGCGAGGGCAGCTACGACGTAGCGCCCGATGATGCTGAATGGGGCAACGACGCACCATCGCGGTCTGCGTCTGCCAACGACGGGCAAGAGGTGGACGCCGTGACACTAAGCGCAGAGCATGTGAGCCTGCACAATTTTTTGCACCGCCAGGCGGCTGTGCTGCGTCTGCAAGACGAAGACCGTGCCGCGCTGATGTTTTTGATCGAATCGCTGACCGATGACGGTTATTTAGAAGACGACTTTGAATCATTGGCCGAGGGCTTGGGTGCCTCGACGCTGGAAGATATTGAAGAGCTGGTGCAGCGCTTTGGCATGGCTTTAAAACTGTTGCACCACATGCAGCCCGATGGTGTGGGTGCCCGCAATTTGGCTGAATGCCTAAGCTTGCAACTGCGCGCTTTGCCGCTGCACACACCTGCGCGCAGTGCAGCGCTGGCCGTGTGCGCGCAACCCACTGACTTGCTGGCGCGGCGCGATGTTAAACGGTTGGGTTACTTGTGCGGCCTGTCTGCCGACGAGGTTAAAGAAGCCATCGCATTGATTGTGCGCCTGGACCCCAAACCAGGCCGCCAGTTTGCCGATGTAGAGCGCAATATCATCACACCTGACGTTATCGTCACAGCGGCAGGGCGCGGCAGTGCTGCCAAGTTCAGGGTACAGCTTAATACAGCGGTGATGCCGCGGCTACGGGTGCACGATATTTACGCACAGGCTTTGAAGTCTGGAAAATCCGGCAGCCACGCTAATTTGCAAGGCCGCTTGCAAGAAGCGCGTTGGTTTATTAAAAATATCCAGCAGCGCTTTGACACGATCTTGCGGGTGAGCAATGCCATTGTGGAGCGGCAGCGCAATTTTTTCACGCACGGCGCGCTGGCCATGCGCCCGCTGGTGCTGCGCGAGATTGCCGACGAGCTGGGCCTGCACGAGTCCACCATCTCCCGCGTGACGACAGCAAAGTACATGAACACGCCATTCGGCACCTTTGAGCTGAAATACTTTTTTGGCTCTGCCCTGGGTACCGAGACAGGCGGCAATGCATCCAGCACAGCGGTGCGCGCACTCATAAAACAATTCGTCGCTGGTGAAAATTTAAAGAAACCGCTGAGCGACAACCAGATATCTGAAATGCTCAAGGAGCAAGGCATTGAATGCGCAAGGCGGACTGTGGCCAAATACCGCGAGGCGCTGCGCATTGCGCCGGCTAACCTTCGTAAATCAATTTAAGAATTGGGAGATTCACAAGGAGATCAAAAAGGCAGTGCGACCCAATCGGTCGATT
>JANNCO010000281.1:0-3501 GCA_031386655.1 Polaromonas sp.
CCCGGCCTTTGACCAAAACCAGCAGTGGGCAGGCCTGATAGGCCTGTTGTCTGGCATGACAGCAGCGTTGGCTTATATCCAGGTCACCGCGCTCTCGCGCGCGGGCGAGCCTGAAGCGCGGGTGGTGTTTTATTTTGCAGCGGCATCCGCCGTGCTGGGTGCGCTGGGTATTGCAGTCAACGGCGCATCCGCTTGGCAGTGGCCGCAAGTGCTGTGGACACTGCCCATCGGTATCCTCGCGTCGCTAGGCCAGCTGTGCATGACCCGCGCCTACGCCTCGGGCGCTACCCTCACAGTGGCCAGCCTGCAATACAGCGGCATAGTGTTTGGCGCAATTGCCAGCCTGGTGGTGTTCAACGACCAGTTACCACCGATTGCTTGGGCAGGCATGGCCGTCATCATTGCCAGCGGTATTGCCGCCACAGTGCTACGCAGGCGCGCGGTGCCGGACGCGCCGCATGAAGACCAGTAAATTGCTTGTGTAAACAGTTTAGCCATATAAAACACAGTTTATAAATTCATACGGCTACTACCGCTATCGCGATCGCGATCGCTCTATTACCAACCTACCCCGTCAGCAACTTCCAAGTCTCCACCACCGAATCAGGATTGAGTTAGATAGACGATATGCCCAGCTCTGCCCGCCATTGTGTAAAGTCGAGGTTATCGCTGGGGCCTTAAATTAGCGCCGCCAGCTGGCAGTAACCATTGTGCTGTCGCGCAGTTAAATTCTTTAAACTCAATCAAGCACGCTTTCAATCAAGCGATTGAGTCTCGCAAGCTGCTTAAAATCCTCGACCACTGATGTAAGCAGATTTGGTGAAGCGAATTGCGCGGCAGAGATGTTTTTTATCACCAAATAACTTTTTAACATCAACCGATCCACATCAACATGGTTTGCGTCGAATCCACGCGGCACGCGCGCGGCTACTTCATTTCGCGAAAAGTTGGTTTTGAACCGTTGCTGAAAGGCAGGGTCTGCAAACAGCAAGTGAAACGCGCTGGCATTTTCCGCAATTGCCATGCGCATCTTTTTGAGTTGCGGGCCCGAAGGCATAAACAAGCCACCAGCCACCACCACGCCCATGTAGGGCTGTATGTTCGGCAATATGCCGAAAAATAGATGTGGATTGCGCTCAAAGCGAGACCTCGACGGGATGGAAGCCGAAATAGATAACCAGTCTTTGTAACACGGCATGCCAGCAACGATTTTGTTTGCAGTTTTTTTAATCCGCCCAATGCCTTGCGTTGGAAAGTGATAGTCGGGCAACTGTGGCTGTAGCGCAGCTTTTAAGCCGACTGCGAGGTCTACGAACGGCGCTTTGACAAGCTTGTCGTAGCGATCAGCTTGCGCATCAAGCCACTGCGGATCATTTTGTTGGCCAGCCTCAGTCAAGAAGCCAATGGTTTTGAGTGAGAACGAGCTTGTCATGGTTTGAGTAAAGCAGGAAAGTGCTTGATTGACATCACAACTATAGCGCTTTGTCGCAGGGCGTAAAAATTTGTTGAATAATCCGCTAAGGTGATGGTAATTATTTAAAAATGCCTAGCATTGCACAAAGTAAGCCTTAGCTGCGCCCGCGCTGCCCAAGGTTTTTGTCAGTGCGGCGACAAGTGCTATACTGATATATTAAATACTCAGTATAACAACTCATGTATTACACACCAATATCTACAGCAGCCCAAACGGCCTATGCATCACTCACCAGTGCCAGGCGGTTAGAGGATGTACGAACAGTCGCTGAGTTGCCGGGCAGCTTTTCCAAGAAAATAGTGAAGGGTCGGGACTATTGGTATTACCAGACTCCGGATCTTACTGGCAAGCAAATACAGATTTTCTTGGGCTCAGCGTCTGACGAACTCACCGATTTAATAGCGCTACATCGCCTGGGGGAAGGCAAGACCATACACCTGCGCCAACTCACTCGCCAGGCGATTGCCGCTGGTTGCCTGTCTATTGTCCCAGCGCATGCAAAAATTATTGAACGCCTCGCAGATGCGGGCTTCTTTCGCGCAGGAGGAATACTGGTGGGTACCCATGTTTATATGGCCTACCAGAATTACCTTGGCATTCGTTGGCAATCTGCGGCGCAGACCGTGGACTTGGACTTTGCACACGCAGGGCGCAATGTCTCGGTGGCTATTCCATCCGACGTCACCATGGACATGGGTAGCGAAATCGAAGCTCTCAAGATGGGGTTCGTACCCGTCAAAAGTCTTACCAAGTATGTGAAGTCGGATGAGCAGGATTTGCAAATCGATTTTGTGACTTGCCTACACCGGGGCGGCGACACGCCCGTACTCATCAAGGCGCTGAACGCCACCATGCAGCCTTTGAAATTCATGGAGTTTTCTATGGAGGCACCTATTCAGATCACACTGCTTGCGCAGCGTGGCCCCATTACGGTCAACGCTCCTCCACCAGAAAAGTACGCTTTGCATAAGCTGCTGGTCTATGGCGAAAGGCCACAAAACATGCGGGTCAAGGCCACTAAAGACTTGGCCCAGGCGGCATCACTAATCAACTATCTTGCCAAAAATGATTCTGAACTGCTAAGCGAGACATGGGACCAGCTCATTACCCAAGGGCCTGGATGGCGAAGCCGAGCGATTGAGGGCCTAAAGGCATTAAAGGATAGTTACCCTGATGTGGATACTTCTGCGTTGATCGTCAAGCGTGTCAAGCCTTCACAGCTTTAAAGCTCAGAGATTGCAGTGCTATGTGTTAGAAATCCCCTCTGCCATATTCAACTCCAGTGCGTAATGAAGGCGATGATACGATCTATTCCGCCAACAACTTCCAAGTCTCCACCACCGTATCAGGGTTGAGTGATATCGACGAAATACCTTGGTCGGCCAGCCACTGTGCAAAGTCGGGATGGTCGCTGGGGCCTTGGCCGCAGATGCCTACGTATTTGCCTTGCTCTAAGCAGGCTTTGATGGCCATTTCTAGCATGGCTTTTACTGCAGGGTCGCGTTCGTCAAAGTCTTTGGCCAGCAGCTCTAGGCCGGAGTCGCGGTCTAGGCCCAGGGTTAGCTGCGTGAGGTCGTTTGAACCGATGGAGAAGCCGTCGTAGTATTCTAGGAATTGGCTGGCGAGGATGGCATTGCTTGGCACTTCGCACATCATGATGTGGCGCAAAGCGCCCTTGCCTGCTGCGTCAGCGCCTGTGCCGCGTGCCAAGCCGCTTTTGCCTAGCAGCTCGCTCACGGCCTTGGCTTGGCCCAGCGTGCGCACAAACGGCACCATGATTTCTACGTTGGTCAAGCCCATGTCGTGGCGCACGCGCTTGAGCGCTTCGCATTCCATGGCAAAGGCCTCGCCAAACTCGGCGCTGATGTAGCGCGCCGCGCCTCTGAATCCCAGCATTGGGTTTTCTTCTTCGGGCTCGTAGCGGCTGCCACCAATGAGCTTGCGGTATTCGTTGGATTTGAAGTCACTCAGGCGCACGATGACGGGCTTGGGCCAAAACGCAGCGGCAATGGTGGCCACGCCTTCGG
>JANNCO010000299.1:0-16793 GCA_031386655.1 Polaromonas sp.
CGTGCCTTCTTTTTGCCAATCTAGCTCGGTGGGGAAAGGCCCGCCGCCCACGCGGGTGCAGTACGCTTTGGTAATGCCCAGTACGTAGTGCAGCAGCCCAGGGCCTACGCCCGAGCCTGCGGCTGCGTTGCCTGCTACGCAATTGCTGGACGTGACAAACGGGTAGGTGCCGTGGTCTACGTCTAGCAGCGTGCCCTGCGCGCCTTCAAACAGCAGGTTGCTGCCGGCCTTGTGTGCGGCATTAATCTCGCGCGACACATCGGCCATCATGGGGCGGATGGCCTCGGCGTGGCGCATAGCTTCGTCGTAGATGGGTTGAAATTCCAGTGCGGCCGCGTTTAAATACGTGGTCAAAATATGGTTGTGCAGGGCCAGCAGTTCGCGCAGCTTGGCGGCAAAGCGGTCAGGGTATTTCAGGTCTTGCACGCGCAGCGCGCGGCGGGCGATTTTGTCCTCGTATGCTGGGCCAATGCCTTTGCCGGTGGTGCCAATTTTCTCGGCACCGCCCTGCCCGCGCTGGGTTTCGCGGGCAATGTCTAGCGCGGAATGGAAAGGCAAAATCAGCGGGCAAGCCTCGCTGACGCGCAGCCTAGAACGTACCTCGACGCCAATGGCCTCTAGCCCGGCGATTTCTTTCATTAAGTGCGTGGCGTCTAGCACTACGCCGTTGCCGATGTAGCACTTGACCCCCGGGCGCATGATGCCGCTGGGAATTAAATTGAGCGCGGTTTTAACGCCATTAATGACCAGCGTGTGGCCAGCATTGTGGCCACCATGAAAGCGCACCACGCCTTGGGCGGATTCGGTCAGCCAGTCGACCAGCTTGCCTTTGCCTTCGTCGCCCCACTGGGTGCCCACAACGACTACGTTGCGGCCATGAGCGACCACGTTGCGAGCAATATCGTCGACCACGTTGCGGCCAGCTTGAATAGAAGAAGTTGTTGCCATGGTTTAAATCATTACTACCGTTGGGTTGAGGCAAATCGAAGCCCTCGACACTATGTTGGTTATGAACCCTTCGACAGGCTCAGGGCGAACGGGCTTGGTCGTTCGCATTAAATGGCTGACCCAGTTGTATGTTCGATGGCTGGCCCAATGGCCTGTCCATTGGCTTGCCCGATGGCTTGCACCACCCACTGGCCTGCAGCATGAACAAGCTGGCGGTCGCAGGTGAATTCTTGCACTTCATTCTCGTGGCCGGGCAGCACGCACACTACGGTTTCGCCGCTTGCGCGCAAGCTTTGTATGGTGTCGCGCAAGCTTTGTATGGCGCTGCGCAGGCTTTGCGCGGTGACGTACGCGCTGGCGTCTTCACTAGCAGCTTGCGGCCACGGTGCGCTAATAGCGGCTTTCAGCGCGCGCGCAGGCACCACGCCCACCAGTTCTTTCACGTCTAGGCTAAAACCTACCGCCGGGCGGTTGCGGCCAAATACCGAGCCTACCTCGTCGTAGCGGCCGCCGCGCACCAGCGCGTCGGTAGCACCTGCTGTATAGATGGCAAAGCGTGCGCCCGTGTAGTAGGCATAGCCGCGCGAATCGGCCAGGTCAAAACTGATGGTCACCTGCGGGTGCGCGGCGCGTATGCTGGCGGCCAGTTGCTTCAAATTTGATAGCTGGTTGAGCAGGTTTTTATTAGGCTGGAAGGCTTTTTCGGCATTAATTAGCACTTGTTCATCGCCATACATCTGCACCAGTGCGGCCAAGCCGTCGCGGCTGGCGGCGGGGAACTGCGCGGTTAGCTCGGCCAAGGTGGCTGAGTCTTTGGCGGCCAGTGCGGCGTACACCTGCTCCAGGTGCTGGGGCGTGGTCATCACGCCGGCCAGCAGGCTGCGCACCAAGCGGGCGTCGGCCAGGTCGATGGTCATGTCGGTCACGCCAGCAGATTGCAGGCAGTGGATGGCCAGCAGCATGGCTTCCAGGTCAGCCTCTGGCCCGGCATGGCCAAAAATCTCAGCGCCAAACTGCAGCGGTTCGCGCGTGGCGTGCGGTTTGGCCGGGGCCGTGTGCAGCACGGGGCCGCAGTAGCACAGCCGGGCTACGCCGCTGCGGTTCAGCAGGTGCGCGTCAATACGGGCAACTTGGGGCGTGGTATCGGCCCGCAGGCCCATGGTGCGGCCTGAGAGCTGGTCTACCAGTTTAAAAGTTTGCAGATCAAGCGCCTGGCCTGTGCCAGTCAGCAGCGACTCCAGGTACTCCAGCTGCGGCGGCATCACCAGTTCGTAGCCGTAGCTGCGCGCAGTGTCCAGCAGGCCTCGGCGTAGTTCTTCGATGTGCCGCGCCTCAGAGGGCAAAACATCGGCAATGTGGTCGGGTAGTACCCAGGCGGACATGACAAAAGACGCTGTGGAAAAGCGTAGGCTATTAAAGCTGTAGATTTTACCGGGCTTATGGCTGTGTTTTGCGCGGCGTGTGCTGCTTTTTCATTGCGATGCACTGCACCTCACCACAGCAAAAAACCTGCCCAAAGCAGTAGTTTTAGGCATGTTTTGGCCTATTCAAGCCGTAAATACTGCTCAAGCAGCTATTAAATTTATAGCGTGAAGGTGCAGTTTGTTTAACTGGCTATCCACAACAGCAGCAATCCAATCGCAATACTGGCTATGCCGTAAAAGCGAATTTGGCCATCGTTGAGTTTCAACACCTGCTCAAACACTTTGCGCCAGCCGGTAGGGGAAATGAATGGCAGCAAGCCCTCTATCACCAAGACCAATGCCAAAGCGGACAAGACAGTATCCATGTGCAGTCAGCCTAATGCACCTGAATTTACAACTTGCTAGCCTTGGCTGGCTGAGTTGTGGCAGTGCATAGCAGCTAAAGTCTATTTTTTAGCGGGTGCAGCTGGGCCCGTGCCACCACCGTTGCGCATGGTTTTAAAGAAGTCTGACGATGGGTCTAGCACCATAACGTCGCTCTTTTTGGAAAAGCTGGTTTTGTACGCTTCCAGGTTGCGGTAGAACTGGGCAAACTGCGGGTCGCGGCCAAACGCTTCGGAGTACACCGCAGTGGCTTTGGCATCACCGTCGCCTTTGACCTTTTGCGCTTCGCGGTAGGCCTCGGCCAGCAGCACCTCGCGCTGGCGGTCTGCGTCAGCGCGGATTTTTTCGCCCTCTGCGCCGCCGGTAGATCGCAGCTCGCCCGCTACCTGCTGGCGCTCAGACTTCATACGCTGGTAGACAGAATCGGTAACCGACGGTGGAAAGTCGACGCGCTTGATGCGCACGTCGACAATTTCAATACCAAAGGTTTTGGCATCGTCCACCAAGCGCTGTTGCACGCCTTGCATGATTTTTTCGCGGTCGGTAGACAGTACGTCTTTCACGGTGCGCTTGGTCACCTCAGAGTTCAGCGCGTCTTGCACCACTGAGCGCAGGCGGTCTTCAGCCGTGGCTGTATTGGCACCACCTGGGTTATTACGAATGAACTGGCGGGCATCAGCAATGCGCCATTTCACCAGCCAGTCCACCACCAAGTTTTTCTTTTCGGCGGTTTGGATTGAGCCGGTTTCTGGGCTGTCGAGCGTAAGCACACGGCGGTCTAGAAACACCACGTTTTGAAATGGCTGGGGCAGCTTAAAGCGCAGGCCCGGCTCGGTGATAACTTCTTTGATCTGGCCAAACGAATACAGCACACCAAATTGGCGTTGGTCCACCACGAACAGTGTGGAGGCCAATATGGCCAAGCCCACCAAAATGGTGGTAATTGCAAAACCTAACTTATTCATTTTTATTATTCCTTAAGTTCAACGACCATCGCGGTCGCGGGCGCGCGAGGCATCACGTGGGCGGGTGTCTGGCGCAGTGCCTGCAGACGGCGTGGGTAGTATCGGGCTGGCGGCTGCACCGTTAGCGGGTGCAAGCGTCGCGATATCGGCGCTTTGTCCGATGCCGCCCTGGCCCACCTGCATCAGCTTGTCCAGCGGCAGATACAACAGGTTATTGCCTTGGCGTGAGTCAACCATTACCTTGGTAACGCTGCTGTAGATTTGCTGCATGGTGTCGGTATACAAGCGGTCACGGGTAACTTGCGGAGCTTTTTGGTATTCGGCATATACCGATTTAAAGCGTTGCGCATCACCTTCGGCGCGGGCTACCACGTTCACTTTGTAGCCATCAGCTTCTTCCTTCAGGCGCGCTGCGGTACCCTCGGCGCGCGGAATCACGTCTTTGGCATACGCAATGCCTTCGTTTTTAAAGCGGTCACGGTCTTGGCCCGCTTTCAATGCATCGTCGAATGCGGCTTGCACAGCCTCGGGCGGTTGCACGTTTTGGATGTTGACAGTTTGAATTTGAATACCTGTTTTGTAGCGGTCTAGCTGCGCTTGCACGCTTTTCACCACGTCGCGCTGGATAGATTCGCGGTCTTTGTTCAGCACCGTGTCCATGCTGCCGCGGCCTACTACCTCGCGGATGGCAGATTCTGCTGCTTTGGTCACAGCATCGTCAGGGTTGCGGTTTTGAAAAAGGTAGTCCGCAGAGCTTTTCAGGCGGTACTGGATAGTGAATTTAATATCGACAATATTCTCGTCTTGCGTCAGCATGGACGAATCTTTCAGGCCAGCAGCCGGTGCCGTGGCACTGCGGCCAATCTCCACCGAGCGCAACTGGGTAAGCGCCACGGTTTCGTGTGCCTCAATGGGGTAAGGCAAGCGCCAGTTAAAGCCTGCCTCTACCGTGCCGCTGAGCTTGCCAAAGCGGGTAATCACAGCCTGCTGGCCTTCTTGCACAATGAAAACGCCAGTACCCAGCCAGATCAGTACAGCAATCAACGCAATCAGGCCCGCGCCGATACCAGCCGACTTCATATCGGGCTGAAAGCCGCCGCCTGAACCACCGCCGCTACCATCGCCGCCTTTGTTATGGCGGCCCCAGTCAGTTTGGCCGGAATTGCCCTTGCTTTTGTTGCCACCAAACAAACCATTGAGCTTTTTATTGAACTCGCGCCACAGTTCGTCTAGATCAGGCGGGCCGTTGTTGGGGCCTTTGGAGCCACCACCGTTGCTGCCACCACTGCCCCCGCTACCAATGGGCCGTACATTAGACGGCTCAGGCGTGGGGGGCGGCGCAGGTGTTGGGGCCGGAGGTGAGGAAGGTGGAGGCGGCGGCGTGCCAGCGTCTGCAGGCGGCTCACCATTGCTGCCCGATGGCTTGTCGTCGCTGCGGCCCCATTTGCCGTCGTTTAAGTTAAACATGCCGCGCACGCCTTTGGCAATAGATGCAGGTAGCGTAGCGAGCCGGGAAGGTAGAACAATAAGGTTCATGTGTGATGACGGTAAAACGTTATTCAAAAGAGCATTACAAAAAAACTGTAGCTGCAACGCCATAAAATGTTGCCAACCCCGTATTGTGCCTAATCAAACAGCACTGTCCAAATGCGCCGCGGATTGTGCGTCTGTCTGTGGGGCTGCTGTAACAGGCTGCACCACACTGGCCAGCTCAGCGAGCAGCGCACGCAGGTTTGGTATACCCGAACCATCGCGGGCGCTGACAAACACTCTGGGGCTGGACAGTCCATCTACTTCATACATGTCCCGCAGATGCAGTGGCAGGCGGTCTTTTTCAAGAGCGTCCAACTTGTTGAAGACAAATATTTGGGGCACTTTGTCAGCTCCAATTTCCAGCAGTACGCGTTGCACCTGGGCAATTTGCTCGGTGTAATTGGGGTTAGCCGCATCTACCACGTGCAGCAATACATCGGCCTCAGCCGCCTCGCGCAGGGTGGCCTCAAAGGCGTCTATCAAACCGTGCGGCAAGTCGCGTATAAAACCTACGGTGTCCGACAAGCTGACCGACTGCTGCGCATCACCCAAGTACAGTGACCGCGTAGTGGTGTCTAGCGTGGCAAACAGCTGGTCGGCAGCGTAAGCGCGGGCTTTGACCAGCGCGTTGAAAAGACTGGTTTTGCCTGCGTTGGTGTAACCCACCAGCGATATACCAAAGTGGTTGCCACGCCCACGCTGGCGGCGCTGCGTGCCGCGCTGGCGTTTCACCAGTTCTAGCTTGGCCTTGGTGCGCTTGATGGTCTCGCCAATCATGCGGCGGTCCAGCTCAATTTGTTTCTCGCCCGGGCCGCCGCGCGTACCAATAGCGCCCTGCTGGCGCTCTAGGTGCGACCAGCGCCGCACCAAGCGGGTAGACAGGTATTGCAGGCGCGCCAGTTCAACTTGCAGTTTGCCTTCGTGGCTGCGAGCACGTTGGGCAAAAATTTCTAAAATCAACAAAGTGCGGTCATTCACCGCCAAGCCAGTGTGGCGCTCTAAGTTGCGTTGCTGAGCCGGGCTGAGCGACTGGTCAAACAGAATTTCGCTGGCCCCGTGGGCAAGCGCCAATGCTTTGATTTCATCGGCTTTACCTGTGCCCACAAACAGCGCAGCATCGGGGGCTTTGCGTTTGCAGGTGATGCGGTGCACGGGTGTCATGCCAGCAGTTTGCGCCAGCAGGCCCAGCTCTTCGAGCTCGCCATCAAAATGGGGCAGACCTAAATCTACACCGACCAGTATGACGGACACAGTAACAGTAGCCTCAGGTTTTGAGGCGTGGGCATCACTGCGCAGGGGCAGCTCCCAGTGCAGCATCTTCCTCGGTGTGCACGTTGGTAAATGCTACAGCACGGCCCGGTACGATAGTGGATATCGCATGTTTGTAGACCATTTGCGTAACCGTATTGCGCAGCAGCACAACGTATTGGTCAAAAGATTCGATCTGCCCTTGTAGCTTGATACCGTTAACCAGATAAATCGATACGGGCACATGCTCGCGGCGAAGTTGGTTTAAAAACGGGTCTTGTAAAAGTTGGCCTTTGTTATTGCTCACGATATGCTCCGTGTCCGAGTATGGAACTGATTAAAATTAAAAATGAAACTCGAACATACCATAGAGTTTTGCCAATCCCAAAAGTTCAGCTTAATACTCTAGTGCCCAAGGGTTAATTACAGACTGTGTTGAAAACAGATTGCAGACTGCTGGGCAACTGCAAATTGTTAGTTGCAGTGGTGCTAATCTTTGTCTGCGTAGGGGTTGCTTGACGACTTTACCTCGACCCGCAGCGGTGTGCCTGTGAGGTCAAAAGCCTTGCGTATACGGCCTTCTAAATATCTTTTGTAGGAATCTGTAATACCTTCGAGCGAATTGCCGTGTATGACCACTACCGGCGGGTTCATGCCGCCTTGGTGCGCGTAGCGCGGCTTGGGGCGGAACATGCCCGCGCGCTGCGGCGCCTGAAACTGCACCGCTTCCATCAGCAAACGCGTGAGCACTGGGGTAGACATTTTGCAGGTAGCCGCCTTATGCGCCTGCACAATTGACTTCCACACCGGCGCCAAGCCTTGCCGCCGTGTGGCCGAAATCATATGAATATTGGCAAATTTTAAAAACGACAACCGCAGCTCGATAGAGCGCTGCAATTGCTCGCGCTGGTAGGCGTCGACTGCGTCCCATTTGTTCACGGCCAGCACCACAGCGCGGCCCGAGTCAAGAATATAGCCGGCAATGTGAGCGTCTTGGTCTGTGATGCCCTGCGTAGCGTCCAGCAGCAGCACCACCACATTGGCTGATTCAATGGCCTGCAAAGTTTTGACGACAGAGAACTTTTCAATCGCCTCAAACACTTTGCCTTTGCGGCGTATACCAGCGGTGTCGATCAGCTCAAACAGCACGCCGTCGCGCTCAAACGGCACGCTGATAGCGTCACGCGTGGTGCCCGGCATGTCAAAAGCAACCAAGCGCTCTTCGCCTAGCCATGTGTTGATCAGGGTAGATTTACCGACGTTGGGGCGGCCTGCTACGGCCAGTTTGATAGCGCCGTTGTCCTCGGTAACCTCTACATCATCACCTAACTTAAGCGGTGCAAAAGCCAAGTCGAGCAGCTCTTTCATGCCCTGCCCGTGTGAGGCAGAAATTGGCATCACATCGCCCAAGCCCAACGCATAAAAGTCAGACACTTGGTGGCCCTCTTTCAGGCCCTCGGCTTTGTTGGCCGTAAGTACCGTGGGCTTGCCTAGCTTGCGCAGATAGTTGGCAATGTCGTAGTCTTGCGCGCTGATACCCTCACGTGCGTCCACTACAAATATGACTACATCGGCCTCGGCTACCGCTTGGCGGGTTTGCTTGGCCATTTCTTTGTAAATGCCGCTCTCAGCTGTGGGCTCAAAGCCACCGGTGTCAATGACAATGTACTCGTGCGCGCCTTGTTTGCCATTGCCGTAGTGGCGGTCGCGCGTAAGGCCTGCATAATCGGCCACGATGGCATCGCGCGACTTGGTAAGGCGGTTAAAAAGGGTCGATTTACCGACGTTGGGGCGGCCGACTAAAGCCAATACGGGTTTCACTAGCTAACTTTCAGTCGGTTAAACCAACAAGGCCAAAAAAATATGTGGGCAACGGTGGGTTATTCAGGCGCAAAGCCGTACACGCCGCCGTTGCGGGTGACCACCACCAGGCTGGAGCCTGCCACCACAGGCGGTGCAGCAATGCCTGAACTGTCCGTAGGCAAGCGGTTGAGTGGCGAGCCGTCTTCACGCGAGATGAAATGCACCAAGCCTGTGCTGTCGCCCACAACGACCGAACGACCCAAGAGCAAAGGCGCGGTCAAGTTGCGGTACTGCAGGCGGTCAGAGGTCCACACACGCTCGCCGTCGGCACGCTTGTAGGCAATAACTTTGCCGTCCAGCTCACTGCCCACTACCAACGCTTCGTCGCCATGCACGCCTTCAGCCGCATTGGCCGGCTTGGTCCACAGCAAGGTGCCACGGGCGGCGTCAACACAGCCTATGGCGGCTTGGTACGCGCGGGCGCACACCACGCTGTCAACACGGCTGGTGCGGCCCACGATGTCGACCAAGCGCTCTATCTCGTTGGTGCCACGGGGTGAGGCAAGGGGCACTTCCCAGCGCACAGTACCGTTGTTCGGGTTCAGGCCCACCAAGCGGCCAGACAAGCCTGCCACCAAAGTGTCGCCCACCGCCTGCAAGCTGCCCGGCTGCTGCAGTACCAGGGGCTCGCCGGGGCGAGACTGTGCCCATAATTTACGCCCTGTAGCGCCGTCAAAAGCTGTCACGCTACGGTCAGCTGCCAATACAAATACACGGCCACCCGCCACCAGCGGTGCGGTGTAGACCTGGGCGGCTAAACGCGTGCGCCACAGTGGCTTGGCACTGGCGCTGCTGTCCAAAGCCACCAATTCATTGTCACGGGTTACTACAGCGGCCAATTTGCCGTCAAACCCTGCGCCCGTGGCCACCGGGCCACCCGCGTTGGCGCGCCACACATCGCGGCCACTGGCGGCGTCTAGCGCAGCCACGGTGCCGTTAGTTGACGTAACTACCACGACGTTACCCACCACAGCAGGCATGGCACCCGCAGGCACCGCACCCAGGCGCACATTCCACGCTTGGCGCACGCCTAGCAAAGCCGTATTAGCCCCTAATTCTGCGGGCTTGGGCCGATTGGCACCGCCCGAGCAGGCAGTCAGCAAGATCATCAACGCTATTAATAATATAGCTGCTTGAGCAGGTTTTACTTGGGTTATTGGCTTAAAAGGCATAAAAATAGGAGCTCTGAGAGCTAATTTCCCGTTATTTCTTGTCCGCTGCCGGCGCGCTGCTGACAGGGGCAGCATCAAGGGCTGTACCCGCTGTGCCAGCCGCTTGCACAGCAGGCGTCGGTGCCGCTGATGTAGCGGTAGATGTTGCACCCACTGGTACAGAAAGTGCTGCAGGCGAGGTGGCAGCAGGTGTGCCGTTTGCGGTTGTGGCGGGGTCTGCCGCAGGCTTATTGCTGGCGATCAGCGGTGCAGCGTCTACACCCAGAGCGTTCAGTTTTACCTCAACCAAGCGGCGGTATTCGCTGCGTTCGTCAAAGGTTTTGTAGGCTTTTTCGTATTCGGCTTTGGCCTCGGGCTTTTTGCCTTGGGCCATGAAAATGTCGCCCCGGCGGTCGGCCACCAAAGGTGCGAATTCTTTGGCAAAACTGCCGCCCAGCTGGGCCAATGCAGCGTCGTAGCCTTTGGAATCCATTAACAAACCAGCCAGGCGCAGCTTGGCAATGGACTGGTAACTGTTGTCTTTAGCACTGGCTGCTACCCAGGTAAGCGCGGCTTTGGCACCATCAGAATTGCCTTTTTCTTGTAATGTACGCGCAGCCAAAAGCCCGGCCTGAGCCGCGTAGGTGGTACCACCAAACTTGTCTTTCATGTCGTTGAAAGCACGCTCTGTTTTGACTGCATCGCCTGCCTTGGCGCTGCGCTCTACCTCATCAAACAAAGTAGACGCTTGCACGGATTGGTTGCGCTGCCAATAGTTGTAGCCGTTGTAGGCCGCTATGCTGCCAAACACGACAATAAGCGCCGCACTAATGAGGTTGCCATACTGGTTCCAAAAAGCCTTGATCTGGTCAAGTTGCTCTTGTTCTTCGAGATCTAAATGTTTTGCCATGGTGCGATTGTAGTGGGGCGCGCAGGTGACATCCTGAAACACCCGCTAAGGTTGAAAAATTGCGTTTACAGGCTAAGCCACAAGGGCTTGAATCAATGCGGCAGGATTTGACAGGTCAAACAGTTGCTGATTTGCTGGGCTGTCTGCGCCACCACGCAAGGGTTTCAACGCCACTTTGCCCTGCGCCAGCTCGTCGGCACCAAAAATCAGCGCGTAGCGTGCGCCACTGCCATCGGCCTTTTTAAATTGGCTTTTGAAACTGCCCATGCCCTCGCCCGCTACCGGCGCGGCGTGCATTTGCACGGCCACGCCCTGCCCGCGCAAGGCTTGCAGCAGTGGCATGGCTTGGCCCAAGGCTTGCGCATCAGGAATCACGGCATACACATCGGGCACAGGGGCCGTGCCAGCCAAAGATTGCTCTTTGACCAGCTCCAGCACACGTTCAATACCCATGCCCCAGCCTACTGCGGGCGTAGGTTTGCCGCCCAAGGTTTCAAACAGCCCGTCGTAACGCCCGCCACCGCACAGCGTGCCCTGCGCGCCCAGCTCGCTGGTGATAAATTCAAACACAGTGTGGCTGTAGTAATCCAGGCCACGCACCAAGCGGGGGTTGATGGTCCATTGCACGCCGCAGGCCGTGAGCAGCGCTTTAACGGTGTCTAGGTGTTTGAGAGACGACTCACCCAGAAAGCTGAGCAATTGCGGCGCAGCTTGCACCATGCTTTGCAAGGCGGGATTTTTGGTGTCCAAAATACGCAAAGGGTTGGTCTGCAGGCGGCGCTGCGAATCTGCGTCCAGCGCGTCAGCATGCTGGGTAAAGTACGATACCAAAGCCGCGCGGTGCGCAGCACGCTCGGCAGGCACGCCCAAGCTGTTGAGCTCTACCCGTACATTCTGCAGCCCCAGCCGCGCAAACAGCTGGTGCACCAGCAACATCAGCTCGGCATCTACCTCTGGCCCGGCAAAGCCCAGTGCTTCAGCGCCCAGCTGGTAAAACTGGCGGTAGCGCCCGCGCTGGGGCCGCTCGTGGCGAAACATGGGGCCCATGTAATACAGGCGCTTGCCGCCGTCATAGGTCAGGTTATGTTCAATGGCGGCACGCACTACACCAGGCGTGTTCTCGGGCCGCAAAGTAAGGTGCTCGCCATTGAGTTTGTCCTCAAACGAATACATCTCTTTTTCCACAATATCGGTGGTCTGGCCAGTGCCTTTGACAAACAGTGCTGTCGGCTCAACGACGGGTGTGCGAATGCTGCGGTAGCTGCTCAACGCCATCACCTGGCGCACATGCTCTTCAAACCATTCCCACTGCGCTGATTCAGGCGGCAGGATGTCGTTCATGCCTTTGACAGCGAATAGTTTTTCACTCATTTCTGGTAATCTTTTACTTAAAATTTTTACAACGCACAATTTCTGAAAATTTAAACTTTCTTGATCCAACGCACATCAGGTAGGTTCTGAAAGTGTGCATCGCAGGTGAGCAACTGCGCACCCGAGAGCAAGGCACTGGCATACACAATCGCATCTGCTGTAGCTAGTTTGTATTCTCTGTGGAGCTCAACAGCGCGCAAGGCGGTAGCCGTGTCCAGTGGCCAAATTTGGCATTTTTGAGTATATGCAATGACAACATCGGTCTCTTCTTCACCGCGCTCGCGCATCAGCCATTTTGACAGCTCGAGCTGCACAATGGTGGGCACCACGCAGCGCTCACGTGCAGGCATGAAGGGCGCTATGTCGCTGCGCAACTGCCCATCGACTAACCATTCAATCCAAGCCGAGGTATCCACCACATAAAGCTGAGCTATGTTTTGTTTGGCTGGTTGCGAAGCGGTGGCTGATTTCTGCAGATTTTTGGAGTTTTTTTGCATGCGATAAAGCTTTTGCCATAGTTCAAAATCGATCTTTGCGATCACGCACATCGTCCACGCAAGCGCCCCGAGCCAAGCCCACCAGCTCGTCCAATTGGGCCACTGGCATTACCAAAACACCACGCCCTTTAGGCAGAAAAGCAAACTCTTGACCAGGCCGCCAATGGTTGAGCTCTCGGACTGTTTTGGGGATAGAGATTTGGAATTTTGCGGAAAGGGTAGCGATTGCAGCGTTCATAAAAAAGTCATGGTGATTAGCGTTAAATTCTTACTATGATAGTATCGATCTTAACACGTAAGAACATCGAAATTTCCTACAAAATACACACGCACTTGGAGCTATTGGATCAGACCATCTCCACCGTTTGCCCAAAGCGTTTTTCAATATAGTTTTCGACCAGCACTTGGAATTCGTTGGCAATACCCTCACCGCGTAAAGTAAGTGCTTTTTCGCCGTCGATAAACACGGGCGCTGCCGGGGCCTCGCCGGTGCCAGGCAGGCTGATGCCTATGTCGGCATGCTTGCTCTCGCCCGGGCCGTTGACGATGCAGCCCATAACAGCCACTTTGAGGTTTTCCACACCGGGATATTTTTTGCGCCATACGGGCATTTGCGTGCGCAAAAAGTCGTCGATCTGTTTGGCCAAATGTTGAAAAGTATCGCGGGTGGTGCGCCCGCAGCCTGGGCAAGCAGTGACGCTAGGCACGAAAATACGCAAACCCAGCGACTGCAAAATTTCAGACGCAATCACCACCTCTTGGGTGCGCGCCTCGCCTGGTGCGGGCGTGAGCGACACGCGAATGGTGTCGCCAATGCCTTCTTGCAGCAAGATCGACAGCGCGGTGGCCGACGCTACCGTGCCCTTGGTGCCCATGCCCGCCTCAGTCAGTCCCAAGTGCAATGCATAGTCGCAGCGTTTGGCCAGTTCGCGGTACACGCTGACCAAGTCTTGTACGCCCGATACTTTGCAGCTCAGCATGATTTGCTCGCCGCACAGGCCCATGGCTTCGGCGCGCTTGGCCGATTCAATAGCCGATGTGATCAGCGCCTCGTACATCACCTGCTTGGCATCCCACGGTTCACTGCGCTGGCTGTTGGTGTCCATCAAGCTGGCCAGCAGCTCTTGGTCCAGGCTGCCCCAGTTCACGCCGATGCGTACGGGCTTGTCCCACTTCATGGCGGCATCAATCATTTGGCCAAACTGTTTGTCGCGCTTATCGCCCTTGCCTACATTACCGGGGTTGATGCGGTATTTGGATAGGGCCTCAGCGCAGGCAGGCACCTCGGTCAGCAATCGGTGGCCGTTGTAGTGAAAGTCGCCAATTAAGGGCACGTCAATGCCCATTTTGTCCAGCTGTTCGCGAATGTAGGGCACGGCTTGCGCGGCTTCAATGGTGTTGACGGTGATGCGCACCATCTCTGAGCCTGCAATAGCCAGCTCTTTGACCTGGATGGCGGTGCCAATGGCGTCTTCGGTGTCGGTGTTGGTCATTGACTGCACACGCACTGGCGCGTTACCGCCCACGGTCACCACCCGCGGGCCCCAAACCACGCTGGACTGGCGCGTATGACGCTTGGCCGGCACCGACACCGCAATCGGCTGCGCATCGGCTGGTAAACAGTTCAGTAAATTATCTTGGCCCATAGCGCGCTTGTCCTATTCATATAGCCACTATTTGACCTCAAAACGCAAGACGTTGTCGCGCACCAGGCTGTCGCCGTCAAACGGTTTACCGCGCACGGTAACCGTAGTTTGGTCAGCGCGGCCTACGGTCACGCGCAAGGGTAGTGCGCCGTTGGCGGCGGCTGATTCGCCCGCAGCCAGCAGCTTGCGCAAAGTAACTTGGCCCCGCGCGTCTACCACCTCTACCCATGACTCGCCTTTGGCGCGAAACACGACCAAACCCTGTACGGCAGTCACTTCAGCAGGGCTGCCTGGCGCTGCGGCCAAGCTGGCACTGGAGGCTGCGGGGTTGGCTGCCGCCACAGTGGTGGTAGATCCTAGAGTTAACGTATCAGCACCGGCCAGTTTGACACCACCATCATTAGTCAGCACCGAACCCGCGCCCATGGCTGTGCCTGCATTGCTGTCACTGCCTGGAGCATTGGTGGGTAAACTACCGGTTGTCATGCCTTTAAAACCACCCAGTGCTGAAGACGCAGCGTCACTGGTTTTTTGCGATATATCGGGCAGAAAAACCAGCACCAAAGCACCCAACAGCAACGCTATGACAGCCAAGCTTGCAGGCTTGCTCAGCGCGGTAATGGCGCTAGGCGCGGGCGCATGGGATGGCATGCGAAAAGGCGTATTGATGCTGTGTGTTCGCTGGGCAAGAACAGGTCTGTGGGTTTGCGGCAATTTAGACAAAATTTCTGTCGCATCTACCTTGAGGGTGCGGCACACGCTAGAGGCCAGCGCGCGGGCAAACACCGCGTCAGGCAGCTCGTCAAAACGGTCAGCCTCGAGCAGCTCTAGTTTTTTGACCGGCACTTTCAATGACACAGCCAGCGCAGCAATGTGCAAGCCATGCGCTTCACGCGCAGCCCGCAGCAATTGCCCAGCGCTCGGCCCGTAATCCGCATAAGGCAAAGCTTGTTCGCCCTCAGTCATTGAACACTCCCTTTTCCAGCGCTACCAGTTCAGACGACTGCGGATAGCGGCGCTTGAGCTGACCGCCCAGCTGGTTCATGGCGATGGTGTCGCCCAATTTGCGCTCGATTCTGATGCCCAACCACAAAGATTCTGCATTGGCAAATTCGCCATTGTTCAAACGCCTGATGTAGAACTGCGAACGCTTGAAATCACCGCGCTGGTACAGCAGATTGGCCAGGTTGTAGCCAGTAATGGGATTGGCAGCGTCCAGTTCATACGACTTGGCCAGCGATCGTTCAGCGCCCTCTTTTTGGCCTTCAGCCAGCTCACACAGACCTTGGGCCATCAGCGTTTTGGCCTGGTCACCGTACAGTGGTGCCGCCAGGGCTTGCTTGAAATAAGTGTAAGACTCAGGAAAGCGCTGCTGCTGGCACAACATCCAGCCAAAGTTGTGGGCAGCGTTGGCGTCGCGGGGGTTTAACGCGATGGAACGGCGAAAGCTGTCTTCAGCCAAACGTGGGTCGTTTAAGCGCATGTAGATCAGGCCGCGCAAGTTGTAGGCGTCGGCAAAATTGGGGTCGTTACTCAGCGCCTGCTTGATCTCGTCCAGCGCTACAGTAGTTTTGCCTTCATTAAAGTAACCCGTGGCCAGCTCTAGCCGCAGGCGTGCGCGCTTGCGGCTGTCGGGTTCGTCAGACTCGGTGACAATGTCTTTTCTGTTGGCTGAGTCCGCGCCCGTGTCCCCGCGTATGGCACAGCCTGTTAAGAAGCTAGCAGCCAGCAGCAGTGCCATGCTGGCCAGCGCCCATGGAGCAGTGCTTGCCACAGTCGGGGAAGTAGCGTTGAAGGCGTGGGCAACTGTCATGGTGTAAATATCCTCAATGGGGTTGCGCTGGTATTTAGCCGTGCGGCAGGGCTGGCTGTGGCGCAAGCTGTTCCGCAGTGGACACGTCTTTGCGCATCATCACTACGCGCCGCTGGGCCATGCGCTGTGTGGCTTGGGTGCGGTCTTGCACATCGCCGGCCAATTGGCCGCACGCTGCATCAATATCATCACCCCGAGTTTTACGCACAGTGGTAACGATAGCACTGTTCTGCAAAATCTGGGCAAACTGCGCTACAACTTTTGCGCTGGACCGCACAAGCCCTGAGGCGGGAAACGGGTTAAATGGAATTAAATTGAACTTCACTGGCAGCTGCGCCTGTTGCACCAAGCGCACCAGTTCGTGCGCATGTTCGGGGGTGTCGTTCACGCCGTCCAGCATGCAGTATTCAAAGGTAATGAAGTCACGCGGGGCGAATTCTAGGTAACGTTTACACGCGGCCAATAACTCTTGTAAAGGGTATTTTTTGTTCAGCGGCACCAGGTCGTCACGCAGCGCGTCATTGGGCGCGTGCAGCGATACGGCAAGTGCTACCGGACATTCAGCCGCCAGCCGGTCGATCATGGGCACCACACCCGAGGTAGATACTGTCACCCTGCGGCGCGACAGGCCGTAAGCGTGGTCGCTCAGCATGGTTTTTAGCGCGGGTACCAGCGCATTCATGTTTTGCAGCGGCTCACCCATGCCCATCATCACCACGTTGGAAATGACCCTCTCCTGTGTGCCCAGTAGCTTGCGCATAGTGTGTTCAGCAAACCACAGTTGGGCGATGATTTCACCACTGGTGAGGTTGCGGCTAAAGCCCTGATGGCCTGTGGAGCAAAAACGGCAGCCTACCGCACAGCCTGCTTGGGACGATATGCACAGCGTGGCGCGGTCATCCTCGGGGATGTACACGGCCTCTACAGCGTCGCCGTTGCCCACATCAAACAGCCATTTGATGGTGCCATCGGTAGACTTTTGCTCGGTGAGGACTTTTAGCGGCTCGATATGCGCTGTGGTGGCCAGCTTTTCGCGCAGC
>JANNCO010000300.1:0-14640 GCA_031386655.1 Polaromonas sp.
ACAGCCGTTTTTGCGCAGCACCGCGTAGATGCCGTGGTTCACTTTGCCGCGTACAAAGCAGTGGGCGAGTCTGCGCAAAAACCGCTGATGTACTACGACCACAATATGCGGGCATTAACTACCGTAGCGCAGGTGATGGCCGCGCACCAGTGCCATCGGATTGTTTTTAGTTCGTCTGCCACGGTGTATGGTTTGCCCGATGCATCGCCGATTAGGGAGGACGCCCCTTGGCGACCTGCCAGCCCGTATGCGTGGACCAAAACCTTGGGGGAGCAAATCTTGATGGATTTAGCTGCCAGCGATGCCCAATGGCGTGTGGCACGCCTGCGCTACTTTAACCCTGTAGGCGCGCACGACAGTGGCCAAATGGGTGAAGACCCACGCGGCACACCTAATAATTTGATGCCCTACATAGCCCAAGTAGCCATTGGCAAACACCCCCATCTGCGCGTGTTTGGCAACGACTACCCTACCCCCGATGGCACCTGTGTGCGCGACTACATCCACGTGATGGACTTGGCTGATGGCCATGTGGCCGCTGTGCAGCATTTGCTAAGCGACCACGCTTCGTTTGTAGCCAACCTGGGCTGCGGTGTCGGCTACAGCGTGATGGATGTGCTGCGCGCTTACGAGCACGCTAGCGGGCGCAAAATAGCTTTTCAAATATGCCCACGCCGTGAAGGGGATGTAGCCTCGTACTATGCTAACCCCGGCGTTGCACTACAGCTTTTAGGCTGGAAAACCCAGCGAAACCTTGACGTGATGTGCGCCGACTCATGGCGCTGGCAGCAAGCCAATCCCCACGGATACGATGCTTAGTGACCCACTAACGCTGCACTCACATCTGATCGCGGCTCTACTGCATGCTGTTGGCTTTGCACAGGGTGAATCACTTTTGTTGTGGGATCGCTCTCTCCTTCGACCCACCAGTTAGCCCACAGACGGTTGTCGGCATCGGGTTCTAGAGTAAGAAAGTTGCGCGCACCTATCAGCCTGCGCGTAGTGGCCGGAAACTCGTACATGGTGGCAGTGATGCCGCGGTCAAGCGTTTCTACCTTTTGACAAGCTTGCTCTAGAAAATAGCGTGCCATGGCCGGTGGCGCAGGGTGCACCACCCCGCTAGACGTGAGCTGGTTGACTACCCGCGCATTTGGCGGTACGTCATTGCGGTCAGACTCTACCGCGCCCACAGCCGCTACGTGCACATCGCCCGACAGCAGCGTCACGCGGCATAACTTTTGTGCTGATAAACGCAGCAGGCGGTGCACCAGGCGCAGGCGCTCTTGCAGGTGCGGTGGGCTGGTCCAATGGTCGCGCAAGTCGTCTTCCAGCTCTTGCTGGCCGGGCAGCACGCCCAGCATTTTTTCTAGCAGGCCAAAGGTAGGGTGCACTACCGGAATGCTCGACATAATGAGTAAATGCGTCATGCCTTCTTGTGCATCTAGCCATTGGTACACTGCGCGCCACGATGCTTCGCTCATTACTTGGTCGGGCTGGTAATTACCGCTTTGGTCGTTGGGCAGGTCTACGCTACTGTGCGTGCCTGTAGCAGGCCCCACCACTGGCGTGCGCGGGTCGTGCAGCGCACGTTCGCTGCGCATATCTAGCGCCAGCAGGCCCATGCTCCCCATCCGAAAGCCTTTGCTAAAACCATTTTGTGCAGGCAGCGTAGCAGGCGGCATGGCATCTGCGGTTTGCTGCTGAAACAGCATAAAGTATTTTCTAGCCACACTAAAAATACCTTGGTACACCGGGCAGTGGTGCAGTTCATAGGAGTACGAACCCCAACCGTCCATAATGTCGTGGTCGTCCCACATCATCACGGTGGGCATACTGGCAAGCGCTGTGCGCACCTCGGCCTGCGCCCAGCGCGCTAGGTACAGGTTTTCAAAAAAATCCTCTACAGCCGTGCGTAGTGCCGGGCTAAAGGCATATTGCAAACGCTGGTCGTATGTCAGGCCACTGAACTGCACCAGCTCGGGCACCTCGCACCACATCGAATCTGAATACACCTGGTCGCCCCCCATCAGTAGCAAGTCCCACGGCCCAAACTTGCGTCCGCGAATGGTGTCTACCCCGTCATGCAGCCGCGCCATGCGCGCCCACAGCGCGTTTTTGTCTTTTACCTGCTTCATCAGCTTCGGGTCTGAAAAGCCGTTGCACGATGCATAAGCCAACGCGGGCTGCACGCCCTTGGCAGGTACTTGCAGTGCTGATGGCACACCGTTGAGTGTGTAAGCCACAGTATGGCGCGCCGCTGTTTGCGCGATAGCAAAATCAAACCGCCACACCGCACTGCCGGTGTGTGCCAAGTGCGCAAGCTGTACTGCTTGCGTTGGCCCCAGCTCCGCAACAGCCAGCACCGGTACTGCGTCCGCCGCGTCTGTCACCACCAAAGCGCTCACGCCCCAAGTGTCATTTTGACAACCTAAAAATTTAAGTACCGGTCCCAGTTTGACCATATTGCCTCCTAGCACACATGTTGCAAGTTGTTTGTGCGCAAGCATAGTAGTAATTGGCGAGGCTAGCGTCCACAAAAAGGATGAAGCGTGTTACCAGACGTTAAGATGCTGTGTAGTGAGGTGGAATTCGTGGTGCATTACAATTGCATCACATATGAAATAAGGAGTCATCATGCGCACCGCCACCTTACCTGCCGTACGCGTTAGTCCAGATACGCGGGCATTGATCGAATCAGTACTTAAAGAAGGTGAAAGCTTATCTACATTTATTGAAGAGACTGTACGCACCCAAGCGCAGTGGCGCAAAGAAGATCAATCTTTTTATGCAGAGGCGTTACGTCGTTCAGCACTGGTCAAATCAGGCAAGATGAAAACCGTAAGTCACGAAGAAGTTATTCAAGGCCTACGCAATAAATTAGAGTTAAAAAGGCAAAGCAAGTTGCTAAAAAAAGCAGCATGAAAATCTGCAACCTCAGCTATAGCGTAAAAGCACGCGATGATCTAAATCGTCTGTATGATTTTTTACTCGACATTGATCAGGACCTAGCAGCTCAAGCCATCGATACCATCGACTCTGCCATAAGCGCGATGCGCCGTCACCCTTACATATGCCGCAAAGCAGCTAGCGGGGCACTTGGTAGATATTGGCGTGAATTAATTGTTAACTTTGGTAGCTCTGGCTACCTGGTCCTATTTGAAATTATTGATGAAGAAACGCTGTTAATCGTGGCGGTGAAGCATCAGCGGGAGAGTGACTATCATTGATTTAACTTCGACCGACTTAAAATCATATCCTCGCGATGACGCTCCAGTAAAAATCCCCAAAATGCAGCAAAAATGCCCGCTATTAAATAGATAAAAAGCTCTATCGTTGGGGATTTTGAAATAACGAGGGATCTGGTCAGAAACTCCAAACAAATTACTGCAGCAAACATTAAAAGACAGGCTGCTATGCTCCATTTGTGTGGAATTCCCAATAACTCCTTATGCCAAAGTGCAAATATAAATTTACTGGCTCCACCAAAAAATATTAATTTACTAACCACGAGCACTATAGTCAATCTTGGCACGTCTTGACTGCCATTCAGCGAAGCAACGAGACAAACACTACAAAAACTAAACCAAAAATGAGCTTAGTTGATTCACAACGATCTATTCAAGACGCGGCATAGAACATTAAGAAGTAGCCAGCAACTAATATCAACAACACAAGAAAAATATTACTCATAAACAATTCCCCTAGGCCTTCGGCAAAGTAACACCCACCTGCCCCTGATACTTACCACCCCGGTCTTTGTAGCTCGTCTCGCACACATCATCCGCCGAGCTTTCAAAAAACAGCACTTGCGCGCAGCCTTCGCCTGCGTAGATTTTGGCGGGCAGTGGCGTGGTGTTGGAAAATTCCAGCGTGACATAGCCTTCCCATTCAGGCTCAAACGGGGTGACGTTAACGATAATGCCGCAGCGGGCGTAGGTGCTTTTGCCTAGGCAGATGGTGAGCACGTTGCGTGGGATGCGAAAGTATTCCAGTGTGCGCGCGAGAGCAAAACTATTGGGTGGGATGATGCAGCTGTCGCCTGAAAAATCAACGAAGCTTTTTGCGTCGAAGTTTTTGGGGTCGACCACGGTGCTGTGGATGTTGGTAAACACCTTAAACTCCGGCGCGCAACGGATGTCGTAGCCGTAGCTGCTGGTGCCGTAGCTGATGATTTTTTGGGTTTTACCATCTACCTCGCGTTGGCGAATTTGGCCGGGCTCGAAGGGGTCGATCATGCCGTGGCTGTCCACCATGCGGCGTATCCATTTGTCAGATTTGATTGTCATAGCCTGCATTGTATGCAGGGTTTACGGTGATTTTGACGCCAAAGCGCGTCAACTGCAGGCAGGCTCAAAACAAGCGAGCGGCTATTTAAGCAGCGGGCGCTGCATCAATACCCTCAAACACCGTAGCCATCGACAAATCCATGTCTACGCTGCGCAAATGCACGCTGCCGCCTTCTGGCGCAGGAATCAGCAGCCATTGACTGGCTTCTTTGGTGCGCTGAAAAAGCTCTACCGAGCGGCGTACCGGGTCGATGAATAGCACCTCATCTAAACCTGCAATTTGGCGATATTGCTCAAACTTGCGGCCTTGGTCGTATTCTGAGGTGGTGGGAGAGATCACTTCCACCACCAGCTTAGGGTGTTTTTTCAGGTGGCTGGCCTCGGATGTAGCGTCACGCGGGTCGCAGGTGACGAACACATCAGGGTAGCTGTAGTGGCTGTTTTCAGCCAGTTCCAGCCTCATGTCGGACATAAAAACACGGCATGGCGTGCCGCGAAGGTGCGATTTGATGGCCGATGCAAAATTCAGGGAGGCGGTGTTATGCGCGTCGCTGCCACCTGCCATGGCAAATACTTCGCCATGGTAATAATCATGGCGCTCGGCTTGATTTGCCTCCCAAGCAAAATACTCGGTAGCAGTCATTAATGGTGATTTAACTAAAGCAGCATTCATAAAGAGTAGTGTAAATCAACGCGCTCTGTAAAACAAACATCAGGCAGCCAACGCTTGAAGCAGCTCGGTTTCAAATTCAATTTGCTTTTTGTTGTGCTGCAACTCGGGGCCATCAATAAGGAAAGTGTCTTCAACACGTTCACCTAACGTACTGATTTTGGCCAGTTGCAGGTTGACTTTGTGGTTGGCCATCACACGGGCTATCGAATACAGCAGGCCTACGCGGTCGCTGGCGCTGATACTCAAGATCCAGCGCTGGGCTTTCTCGTCAGGGCGCAGGTCGATGCGGGGTTGAAACGGAAAGCTTTTAACCCGGCGCGACTGGCGGGCGCGGCCGGGTGCAGGCAACTCGGCGAGCACACCATGAACAGGCGTGAGAGTACGCGCCAGCTCGGACTCCACCATGCTCATCATCTCGCGGTAGTGGTCTTGTAGCGGTGTAACTACCTGAAAAGTGTCTAGCGCGTAGCCGTTGTTGGCGGTGTGCACCTTGGCGTCCAAGATGCTCAGTCCATTTTGGTCAAAAAAGCCGCAGATGCGTGCGAACAAGTCGGGTTGGTCGGGGGTGTACACCAGCACTTGCATGCCCTCACCCACGGGCGACAAGCGCGCGCGCACGATGGTAGTCCACGGCAGTGCGGGGGCATTTTCAGTGCCATTTACAGGCACTTTATGGTCAGTAACCCAGGTGTTTCCTGCTTTAACAGCTATATTTTTAGTAGCGTTATGCTGCTGCGACAAGTGCCGTGACAATTGCCGTGCATGCCAAGCCAGGTCGCTGGCGTCATGCCGCATGAAGTAGCCTACGTCTAGTGTGGCCCACAGGGCTTTGTGCGCCTCGTGCGGTAGCGCGTACAGGGCCAAGGTCTGCAATGCCTCGCGTTTGCGGGCTTCTACCTCGGCGCTGGCATCGGGCGCGCGGCCGCCTAGCGTACGCAGCGTCAGCCGGTACAGGTCTTCCAGCAACTTGCCTTTCCACGCGTTCCACACCTTGGGCGAGGTGCCGCGAATGTCGGCTACGGTAAATAAATAAAGAGCGGTGAGGTAGCGTTCGTTGCCTACGCGCTGGGCAAATGCGGCTATCACGTCGGGGTCGCTCAGGTCTTGCTTTTGTGCAATCTGGCTCATGCTTAAATGCTGGGCGACAATAAATTCAATCAAGTCAGCGTCTGCTTTGTCGATACCGTGCTGGCGGCAAAACACGCGTACGTCTTTGGCACCCAGCTCTGAATGGTCGCCGCCCCGGCCCTTGGCAATGTCGTGAAACAGCGCGGCGGCATACAAAATCCACGGCTTGTCCCAGCCGCTGGCCAACTGGCTGCAAAACGGATATTCGTGCGCATGCTCGGCCATAAAAAACCGGCGCACATTGCGCAGCACCATCAAAATGTGCTGGTCCACTGTGTACACATGAAACAAGTCGTGCTGCATTTGCCCGACTATTTTGCGAAATACCCACAAATAGCGGCCTAGCACCGAGGTTTGGTTCATCAACCGAAATGCATGGGTAATGCCATGCGGTTCGATCAAAATGCGGGCAAACGTAGTGCGGTTAACCGGGTCTTTGCGAAACGCAGCGTTCATCACGCCGCGTGCGTTGTACAGGGCGCGCAAGGTGCGGGCTGACAGTCCTTTGACGCCATGTGTGGTTTGATAGACGTGAAAAGTTTCCAGGATGGCGTGCGGGTCTTTGATGTACAGATCGTCGCTGGCCACTTCGATCATGCCGGCTTTGTTAAAAAACCTGGCGTTGATGGGCTGCGGTTCGTAAATCTGCGGGTTGGTAGCCTCTTCCATCCGCTGGGCAATGTTCAGCAGCAAAATCTGGTTGAGCTGCACCACCGCTTTAGCCGCCCAATAGTAGCCACGCATCAGCTTCTCGCTGGCTTTGCGCTGGGTGTAACTATCACTTTTAGCCAGGGCCTTTGCTGACGGGTTGCCACTGGGCGAAAGCGCGCCGCCCTCGGGGGGCAGCGCAGCAGCATCAGCATCTGCGCGTAGCGCGGGGGCCATTGCATAGCCAAAGCTTTCTGCCACGACGTGCTGCAGGTCAAACACCAACCTGTCTTCTCGCCGCTTGGCCGCTATGTGCAGGCGCGCACGCACCAGGCTGAGCAGCGCCTCGTTTACTTTGATTTGCTTTACCTCCAGTGCCGTAGCCAGGCCGGTGCGGGCCAGTTCGTCCCAGCTTTTACCCAAACCTGCGGCTTTGGCCACCCACAAAATAATTTGCAAATCGCGCAGTCCGCCGGGCGATTCTTTGCAGTTGGGTTCTAGCGCGTACGGTGTGTCTTCGAACTTGCTATGGCGCTGGCGCATTTCCAGCGACTTGGCCGTGAAGAAGGCTTGCGGGTCCATCGCAGTGTTGAACGCTTTGGTAAACCGCTTGTACAGCTTGCTGTCCCCCGTAATCAGCCGGGACTCTAACAAGCTGGTTTGAATCGTTACGTCAGCGTCTGCCTCGGCCATGCAGTCAGCCACAGTGCGCACGCTGGAGCCAATTTCCAGCCCTGCGTCCCAGCACGTGGTGATGAAATTTTCTATACGCGTCTTTAGCTGCGCGTCGGTATCGGTTGAAGGGCCGTCGGGCAGCGTGCCATCGGGCAACAGTAGCAGCACGTCCACATCAGAGTAGGGAAACAGCTCGCCGCGTCCAAAGCCACCTACAGCGACCAAGGCACATTTGGCGTCATTCGTTGCATCAAACCCAGCTTCAGCCCACAGCCTGCACAGCACCTCGTCGGTCGCTAGGCTCAGCTGGTGCAACTGGCGTTTGACACTGCGGGCAGAGGCACCGGTGTCGTCTACAGCAGCTAATATATCGCCCTTTTTTATGCGATATTGGTCTCTAGCGCTGGTAAACATTGCTCAAGCAGCTATTAAATTTATAGTATTCTACTTTTAAGCTGTAATGGCAGCAGCAGTCACAAAGGCAGGCGGTGGCGGTGTGCCCGCCGACTGGGTCATGATCTCCCAGCCTGTCTCGGTCACCAAAATACTGTGCTCCCACTGCGCCGACAGCGAATGGTCTTTGGTCACAATCGTCCAGCCGTCGCCCAGTTCGCGAATGTCTTTGCGGCCCAGGTTAATCATCGGCTCGATGGTAAAAATCATGCCCGGCACCATCACCTCGCCAGTGCCTGCCTTGCCGTAGTGCAACACTTGGGGTTCTTCGTGAAACTTCTCGCCCACGCCGTGGCCACAAAACTCGCGCACCACGCTGTAGCCGTTACCTTCAGCAAATTTTTGAATCGCCGCACCCACATCGCCCAGCCGCGCACCCGCTTTGACTTTGCTGATGCCGTGCCACATGGCGTCGTACGTTAGCGCGCACAGGCGTTTGGCAAACGGCGACACCTCGCCTACCAAATACATGCGGCTGGTGTCACCATGCCAGCCGTTTTTAATGACCGTGACGTCGATGTTGATGATGTCGCCTTTTTTAAGCGTTTTATCATTGGGCATGCCATGGCACACCACATGGTT
The DNA here is from genome assembly GCA_031386655.1 of Polaromonas sp. Classification (GTDB taxonomy): domain Bacteria; phylum Pseudomonadota; class Gammaproteobacteria; order Burkholderiales; family Burkholderiaceae_C; genus JAAFIP01. The sequence goes on from JANNCO010000300.1 coordinate 8,446, forward strand.
CACCGATGTGCAAATAGCCCCCGGAAACGGCGGGTAACCCGGCGGTGCATAGCCCACCGTGGCCGAGGTGCATTGCTGCACGTTCACCACAAAATCCAGCGCCAGTTTGTCCAGCTCATTGGTGGTAACGCCAGGCTTGATAAACGGCGTAAGGTAGTCCAGCGTTTCCGCTGCCAAACGGCCCGCCAGCCGCATGCCCGCAATGCCCGCTTCGTCTTTGATAGTAATGCTCATAGGTTGATTATCCCAGAGGTTGGTTGGCTGTGTTGGGCGGTGGATGCTAAGGTGGCATGGTGTACGGCCAACTTTGCGTTTAAAAAGCAGTTCCCCGGCGTTTTTCCATTGCGGCGAATAAGCCAATGCCTGCAGTTCAGTTGAAAATCAATATTTCAGCAGCATGGACTACGACACCAGAAATTTAGTCGTAAAGCCAGTTTCTAACAAAGCACGCCGCATAACTCAATCCCCATAATCGACTGTCCACGGCAACTAAAACCTAATGGCACGCCCCTTGCGTATTGCCCGATATACAAGCAAGATACCGTTTTGGGAGTATGCAACGTATGTCAGCCACTATTGACAATGCCAACAAGTCATCTAGCCACATTCGCCTTACCTCGCACGCAGGAGGCTTCGGGGCGCGAGCTATCAGCTGGGGGGCAGCCACGCCACTAGACCGTGGGCCGCTGGTAGGCACAACTACGACACGCAGCCACCGCAACGTGATTGGCACGCACAGCGGTAGTTACAGCGTGTACCGGGCGCTGGCCGTGGCTGCAGGCGCGCTGGACAAAAACCACAAGGCAGACCTTACCAACACCTCACCTACCGACCGCATTGGCCCTTACCCCAGCTGGAGCGCGCCAGGCCGCATCGTGTCAATGGACCCATGGGGCGCAGAAATTGGCGTTAATTTTGAAGCCGATTTAGCCGCCGGCTACGACATCAAACCTACCATTGCCATCACCAAAGCCCATGTTATCTTGCCCGAGATCATGGAGGCTATCCAAAAAGGCCGCCTGATTCCGGATGGCAAATTTCTCACAGCAGGCGGTGCCGCCATGGTGACCAAAGCCGCGGTCGAGCCTGTGTGGTACTTGCCCGAAGTGGCCAAGCGGTTCAATTGCAGCGAGACCGATTTGCGCCGCGTGTTGTTTGAAGAAACCGGTGGCATGTACCCTGAGCTGGTGACACGTTCAGACCTTGAGGTGTTCTTGCCACCGATTGGCGGACTGACAGTATATATTTTTGGCAACCCGCAAGATCTGGCCAACCCCAACGTAGAGCTGACCGCCCGCGTGCATGACGAATGCAATGGGTCTGACGTATTTGGCAGCGACATTTGTACCTGCCGCCCCTATCTGACCCATGCTATTGAAGAATGTATTGCAGGCGCGCAAAAAGGCGGTGTGGGCCTGTGTGCGTACTACCGCAAAGAAGGCCGTGCGCTGGGCGAGGTAACCAAATTCCTGGTGTACAACGCACGCAAGCGCCAAGTAGGCGGTGACACCGCAGGCAATTACTTTGCCCGCACAGAATGCGTGGCTGGCGTGCAGGACATGCGCTTTCAGCAGCTGATGCCCGATGTGTTGCACTGGTTTGGTATTCGCAAAATTCACCGCTTGGTCAGCATGAGCAACATGAAATACGACGCCATTACACAATCTGGTATCGAAGTGGTAGAGCGGGTCAATATACCGGCTGATTTGGTGCCTGCGGATGCACAGGTAGAGATGGATGCCAAGATGGCGGCAGGTTACTTTACCCCTGGGGCCGTGCCCGATGCACAAGAATTGCTCAAAGCCAAAGGCAGAGGGCTGCAGGAATAGTGACATTGACATGTTACGCATGCTGCAGCACACCAACTACAACCTTATTTCATCACAGCCTTATTCACCATTCCGTTGGCCTATGCCCGAGCACATTAACGACCTTTTTCACACCCGCACTACGCGTGCGCGCGCCAACCTGTTGCTTGCGCATGCGCGCAGCGGGGCGTCCAGCTATTTTGCTGTGCACGACAGTGCGTTGGCTTCTGCAGCAGATTTAGTAGCCTGTGTTACGCGTGATCGCTACCCTAGTTTGGTCATCCCCTACCACAGCCGCTGGCGGCATTTTGAAGCAGGCGGCGTTGACCGGCGCGCTTGGCTGGGCCCGGCAGCGCTGGACCCATACACGTTGATTGACCTGGTCATAGTCAGCGTATTGCTAGATGCTGGTGCGGGCCCGCAGTGGAGCTTTAAAGAGGCGCGTACGGGTCAAACCTTTACGCGGTCTGAGGGCTTGGGGGTAGCCAGCTTTCATGCCTTTACCAGCGGGTTATTTTCTAGCGATCCCGCGCAGCCGCTGCGCTGTGATGCAGCGGCCTTGCAGGGTTTGGACACACTGCAATTGGGCCAAGCGTTTCAAGTATCAGCTAGCAACCCGCTGGTGGGTCTGGAAGGTCGTGCGCATTTGCTACGCCGCTTGGGCAAAGCGCTGATGCAACAACCCGATGTGTTTGCCAGCAAGGCACTGCCCGTAGTGCTACGGCCGGGCGGGTTGTTTGACTACGCGCAGCACAGTGGGGGTACGGGTGCAGATACGGGGGCGGGTGTGGTGACAGCTCACCATTTACTAAGCATTCTGCTGACCACGTTGACGCGCATTTGGCCCTCTGGCAGCCTGTTGGGCAACACGCCCGTGGGCGATTGCTGGCCCCACCCTGCATTGGGTACCCAGCACAGCAGTGCAGGCTGGATACCGTTTCATAAACTATCCCAGTGGCTTACCTACTCGCTGCTGGAACCTTTTGCCTGGGCGGGCGTGCCCGTAGCCGGGCTAGACGCGTTAACCGGCCTGCCTGAATACCGCAATGGTGGCTTGCTGCTAGACGCTGGTGTACTTACTTTTAAAGACGCTCAGCTAGCCCTGCAACCTTATCGGGCAGACCACACCTTGATTGTTGAATGGCGCGCACTGACGGTGGCCTTGCTGGATGAACTAGCCCCGATGGTGCGCAAGCGCCTAGGCAAAACCGAAGCACAGATGCCACTAGCCTGCGTGCTGGAAGGCGGTACCTGGGCCGCTGGCCGTGTGCTGGCGCAGCAACTGCGTGGTGGCAAGCCGCCGCTGAACATCGAGTCTGATGGCACCATTTTCTAACCCTGAATTTTTAATTTACAACCCCCAAGGTCATCTTCTATGAGCACTGTTTATAAAAATAATGTTTTTGTTGTCAATCATCCGCTGGTGCAACACAAGCTTACCCTCATGCGCAAGCAAGAAGCTTCTACCAATACATTTCGCCGTCTGCTCAACGAAATTTCCATGCTGATGGCCTATGAAGTAACTGCCGACATGCCCATGCAGGAGATCGAGATTGACACCCCGATGGAGAAAATGAAAGGCCAGGTGATTGATGGCAAGAAGCTGGTGTTTGTCAGCATCTTGCGGGCAGGCAACGGCATTTTGGAAGGCATGCTCAGCGTAGTGCCCGGTGCGCGGGTGGGGCATATTGGCCTGTACCGCGATCCCAAGACGCTGACCGCGGTGGAGTACTATTTCAAAATGCCGCAAGACATGGACCAACGCGACATCATCGTAGTAGACCCCATGCTGGCCACCGGAAATTCAGCCATAGCCGCCGTAGAACGGCTCAAAGAACTGCGCCCTAAATCCATTAAATTTGTTTGCTTGGTGGGCTGCCCAGAAGGCGTAGACGCCATGCAAAAAGCCCATCCTGATGTACCCATCTATGCAGCAGCTATCGACAGGCAGCTTGACAGTCACGGTTACATACTGCCTGGGCTGGGCGATGCTGGGGACAGGATATTTGGTACCAAATAGGCGTCTAACCCAAGTAAATCCTGCTCAACCAGCTATTTAATTGATAGTATAGAGAATCATCCAGTACACTTGCATCCCTTGCATAAACAGACTCGTGAAAGACATCCATGGCCCGTTACATCATCCTTTTTCTTCTAGCTGTTGCCATCGTAGCGCTGCTGCTGTTGGTTGCTGGCCAAATGGGTCTGCTGCGCGGCAAAGCCCCAGCAGATATTGGTGTGAAAGAAGGCAAACTCAAACGCCCATCGCTTACCCAAAATTCTGCCACCAGCCAGGCCGACTTATGGCCCGATCATCCGCAACTGGGCTATGCCAGCGTAGCGGCCTTCAGTGTGGCGGGCGACGGCAGCGCAGAGATGGCCAAGCTTGCCGCCATCTTGCAGTCCATGCCGCGTACCACTATCGTGCAACAAGACGCAGGGTATATTTATGCGCAGTGCACCACGCAGCTGCTTAAATACACAGACGATGTAGAGTTTTATTTAGACACTGCGGCCAAGGTGATTCATGTGCGCAGCGCCAGCCGATTGGGGCAAAAAGATTTTGGCGTAAACCGAGCTCGCATTGAGCAGATACGCGCTGCCATGGCGGTTTAAAGCACGCCACCACACTATGAATTTAATAGCTGCTTAAGCAGTACCTACGGCTTAAAAGCCATATTTAAGAAGGAAATAAAACCATGAAAGCTACCTGGAACAACGTAGTGATAGCGCAAAGTGACGATACGGTATTGGTCGAAGGCAACCATTACTTTCCTGCCGCATCACTAGACCCCAAATACACCAGCTTCAGTAACCACAAAACAGTGTGCCCCTGGAAAGGCACTGCCAGCTACTACAGCTTGCTGGTCAATGGCGAGCTCAACGCCGACGCGGTGTGGTACTACCCCAGCCCCAAATCTGGCGCAGAGATGGTGCTTGAACGCGTAGCCTTCTGGAAAGGTGTGAAGGTTGAGGCCTGAGCAACTCAAAGCCTCAATTGTCTTGACACATAATCTGGCCTATTACCCAACAGCGTTCTAGCCGTTACCGCGTACGGCGCTTGCCTTTACCTTTGGCTGCCGCTTTTTTAACCGCTGCACGCAATGCTTGCAGGGGCGACGCCGGTGCAAGCGCAACGGCTTGGTTCGATAACCTGCCGCCTGTCTTGCTGGCTGGCTTGCGTGATGCAGACGCACGCTGTGGGCCACGGCCTGGGGTGGCGCCCACCTCAAAGCCCGTGCTGCTGGCATTGCCTTCATTACCATAGCTGGCAGTGCGCCCACGCTCTGCACCGCGGTCACTGCCTTTGTCGCGTTTGCGCGCAGGCCTGCCAGTGGCTGAATCATCAGCATCCAGTCGTGCAATACCCCCCGACGGCAAGCGTACGGCCTCGCCATCGCGCACCAGTCGAAAGTCAATTTTGCGGCCGTCCAGGTCTACGCGGCTGACCTGCACATTGACACGGCTGCCAATAGCGTAGCGCAAGCCTGTGCGCTCACCGCGCAGTTCACAGCGAATTTCGTCGAATTTAAAGTATTCACCACCCAGCTCGGTAATGTGCACCAAACCTTCAACGTACATGGCATCCAGCGTCACGAACAATCCAAAGCTGGTGACCGAGCTGACAGTGCCTGCATATTCCTCGCCCAGATGCTCCCGCATGTACTTGCATTTAAGCCATGCTTCCACGTCTTTGCTGGCCTCATCGGCGCGGCGCTCATTGGCGCTGCAATGGATGCCTGCGGCTTCCCATTCCATTTGCTCAGGACTGGATTTTTTGGGCTTCATCGTCGGCGCTTTAACCTTCAATGCAGCGCGTGCAGCCAGACGTTTTTTCAGCTTTTCATGCGCTTCGCCGGGCAGTGGCAGCTTGGGCAACTGGTATTTGGTGTGTGTCAATATCGCTTTGATCACACGGTGCACCAGCAGGTCGGGGTAACGCCGAATCGGGCTGGTGAAGTGCGTGTACGCCTCAAACGCCAAACCAAAGTGCCCGCTGTTGATAGGCGTGTAAATGGCCTGGCTCATCGAGCGCAGCAGCATGGTGTGAATTTGCTGTGCATCCGGCCGGTCTTTGGTGGCAGCAGCAATGGCTGCAAACTCGCCAGGCACCGGGTCTTCGCTGATGGGCATATTCAGTCCCAGCGTTTTAAGGTACATGCGCAGGGTTTCTTTTTTCTCGGGCGTAGGCCCTTCGTGTACGCGGTACAGGCCCAGGTGTTTGGTGCGCAAAATAAAATCAGCGCTGCACACGTTAGCCGCCAGCATGGCTTCCTCGATCAGTTTGTGCGCATCGTTACGGGTGCGTGGAATAATTTTTTCAATACGCCCGTTATCGTCGCAGACAATTTGCGTTTCAGTCGTTTCAAAATCCACCGCCCCGCGC
>JANNCO010000332.1:0-2620 GCA_031386655.1 Polaromonas sp.
TGGCAACCCAACACACGCAAGCTCAGCTTGTTCAACGCCATGGTGCAAAGCCTGCATGCGGTCTACCCCATCACTGAGTCCATAGGGCAACGCGCAGGTATTTTGCGAGGTCAATTTCAAGCGCAAGGTATCACGCGTAGCCCACCGGACATGCTGATAGCCGCTACCGCGCAAGAATATCAACTGATTATTGCGACCCGCAATGTGCGTGACTTTGTGGGCTGTGGGGTGCAGGTGGTGAATCCGTTTGAGCCGCTTATTTGAGCAAAGTGGCCGTTACTCCTACCTACCCCACTAATGGCTCCACGGATTGATGATTTTCACCCCCGTATTTTGAAAATCTTTCACATTGCGAGTGACGACTGTTAGGCCATGTACAAGTGCTGTTGCTGCGATAAACGCATCGCGTATGGGCTGCGGGTTTGGTACATGAAGTTGCGCGCTGCGCTGCGCTACATCTTGGCCTATATCCAAAATGCGCGCATCGAATGCGGGCACTACCTGGTCATTGAGCCACGCTCTGAGCACTGCGCCTTGCACCGGATCGCGCCGCTCTGACAGCAACACGCCAATTTCTAGCTCATGAATTGTGATCACCGAGATATACAAGTCAGCAGCATCCACACTGTCTGCCCACTTGGCAACATGGCGGTCTGCTTTGCCAAGCCGCACCTTGCGCAGTTCAGAAATTACATTGGTATCTAGTAAATACACAGTGCGAATCAACCCAAGTCTGCAGATTGTGCCAACTCGCTTGACCGCGGTATCTCTAGCTCAATCAGCTCAGCGTTAGGCATGGCCAGCAAGTCAGCAATTTTTGTGGCTTTACGCTTACCCGACATTTTTTTGTACGCCTCAAAAGTCAACAGCGTAAATGCAGGCCGCCCACGGTCCGTAATGATGACCGGCCCCTGCGCCGCCGCGCGTTTAGCAGCTGACACATCGCGCGTGAAATCTCGGCTAGAAAACGTAAGTGATGGCATAGCTTGATCCTTCAAAACTCAATGTTTGTATGTTATGACAAATTTAGCTATTTGTCTACTGAAGGGATGTAAATCTGCCTTACACCTGCTGCGCCTTAGCAAAAGCCAAAATCACTTCGCGCAAAACTTTGCGCTGCGGCACAGGTAGCTTAAGAAAAGCTTCAAAAATATCCCGGTCTTGGTAGCCAATACCGCTGTCCCACCGGGCGCGCCGCTCTTGCGACTTGCGGGCAATCTCGTCGCCAAAGCCAAGCTGTTGCGGTGACACCGCCAACCATTCGGCCAAAACCATCAATTTGTCATGCGTGGGCATGGTTTCACCCCGCAGCCAGCGCCGCACGCCATGCAGTGTCATCGCTTTGCCCCAGTAGCGGGTATTGAATTCCCGCTCCAGCACAGCACACCGCGTAGCATGCCCAGCGTGCGCGGCGATAAACCAAAATCAGCGCTTGCTGCCATGCGCGATGCCTATCATTTTCTGGCAATACATCGTAAGTCTTGTCGATGCTAACCACATGTTTTAAGCCGCCGCTGTGACCTTGTGCGTGGAAGCGCGCGTAAACGTGGCAAACGCTTGCACGGCCAACTCTTGCTTACTGCGAATCAGCAATTCTATTTCGGATGGTGTCAATCGCCTCAGTTCGGGCGAGGTACCGAGCTTCTGATTCAGTAAGCGCGTCGAAGGCGTGAGCGAATCTTCCAACCCACCAGTTTTCAAGTTCTGTTCCATGTTTATTCCTCAGTTCATTCAAGCGCTCTTGTGACAAAGCCAGTTTGGCGGAATGGGGTTTGCCCGTCAAGGATACTGCAGCCAATACGCGAGTTAGTGGATCGCTACCTCGCTGCAATTTTTCCACTTAGCGAGCCGTAGAAAGTGCGACTTGCCGACTTTTGATACCCATCAATTTGAAACCCCTCCAATTGACAATCCCATATTTCAACAACAGTGCCGATGCACATCGCTTCACCGAAGAGATAGTCGGGATGGAAAACTACATTACGCTTTGCGCTAAGTGAATAAAAAGTGTGCTGTATCGGCGAGCTTGGATCACTCGCCTGGCGTTCATTCAATTCTGCTTTAAAGCCTATGTCGGTTAAGAGACATGCAGCGCGTTGAAGTCCGTCACGATTAAGAGAGTTGATAGTCCAAGTGACCTCGTAAAGACCAAGCCTCACCAGAGCTCTGAGTCCAGTAGTATCAGGCCAACGGGAAATAGTTTCGTCCACTAAGGCGCGGAAGTTACCTATCGACTGTTCTGATAATGGCTTTACTATCATATCGATATTAGTAATCACCCATTCAACTCATCCGCCCGCACCTGCGCAGCCGCAAAATCCAAATCACCTGAATAAATCGCGCGTCCGCAGATGACACCTTGTACGCCTTCGCCTTCCACAGCGCACAGTTTTTCAATGTCGGCCATATTGCTCAGGCCGCCAGAAGCGATGACGGGGATGGTTAAAGCTTGGGCTAGTTTTACTGTCGCCTCGATGTTCACGCCGCTCAGCATCCCGTCGCGGCCAATGTCGGTGTAAATGATGGACTCAACCCCGTAGCCTTCAAACTTTTTAGCAATGTCGATCACGTCGTGTTTGGTCAGCTTGCTCCAGCCGTCGGTGGCTACTTTGCCGTCTTT
>JANNCO010000338.1:0-1708 GCA_031386655.1 Polaromonas sp.
GAGAAGAAAATGGTGGGCTGTGCGCGCTGCAAGTCAAACACAAAAGTATCCAAGCTTTCAGCAAAATAAATACGCATACCGTGGTACAGGCATTGCCCCTCTACCAGGCAGCGCTCAGCTACGTGGGCCAGCGGCAGGTACGACAGCATGCGGTCAGACGCATTGGTTTGAATGTTGTCTACCAGGGCTGCTGCTGTGTAGGCAAACGATTCAAAACCATGCACCGCGCCCTTGGGCATACCGGTGGTGCCTGAGGTGTAGATGATGGTGGCCATGGCGTCGCCTGCAAAGATAGGGCTGGCTTGCATCGGCTGGGTGTTTTTAATAATGTCGTCCCATGCAGAGAAGTTTTTAGCATCGCATAGCGGAGTGCTGATGCAAGGCATGTCCGCTGGAATGCCAGGCTGCATCGACTTCCAATCGTCCAGCTTGCCGACAAAACACAGTTTGGTCTCTGAGTGCGCTAGCACTTGGCGCACGGTCTCGGCCACCAAGTTAGGGTAGATCGGCACGCTAACGTAGCCCGCCATCCAGATAGCCAAGTCGGCCATGATCCACCATGCGGTGTTTTTGCTCATGATGGCAATGCGTGCACCGGGCTCGTAACCTAGCGACTGCAGGTGCGTAGCCATGCGGCGCGACTCGTCCATGGCCTGTGCCCAAGTCCAGTCTTTGACCACGCCGCCGCCCATGGGCTGGGTGAACAAAATCTCGTTGGCGCGCTCCTTTTCCCAGCGGTAGGCGCGTTGTAGGGGCAGGTGGCTGGCGTCAAGCTTGAGCATAGTGAAATCTCCTCTTAGGTTTTGTATTATGGATAAAACCAACACCTTAGCCGATACGAGCTGCTTTGTGTCTTATTGTTCACCCTAATACTGCGCTGGCTGCTGTGGCATGCTGCAAGCTGAGTTTTATAGAAGAAATAGGCCAGTAACCCAAGTAAATACTGCTCAAGCAGCTATTTATTTGATAGTAAACCGCGCTGTACCAGTGATCGCATTAGATGTCTTACTCCAAAACTCCAAGGCGCAATCGCGTCGCAAATATTAACAAGACTGACCAGCACACCCCATTGCGGCGTATCGACGGTCATCACAAATGATCGTCAAACAGCCTGATAAATGGGCCTGCAGCGCACCATGCGTTATTGTCTTTGGCCTTGCCTAAATGTTTTAGTATCGTGACTAAATCTGAGTTGAGGCACTGGAGTTGGTTTAACTGGCTTGATTTAAAGTTTAACGGTCCGAAAGCGTGAGCTGCGGCGATAAGGCAAGTTATGCTGCAAAATCTTACTAAAACACGCGCGAAATTAGATTGTGTTTGACTAGCTTTTGTGCCACGCGCACCTCGTAAGATTTTCATCATGACCACGCTGTATCACCGCTTGGCGGTTTCGCGTGCGTTCATTAGCTCGAGGATGTCCTTCCTTAGACTTCGCGGTTTCGCGGCGCAGCGCAGGCCCTGAGGTTGCGCCCCGGTCGGCGGCCCCCTTCGGGGTAAGCATCTGCAGTGCTCGCTTTTGGGGGAAATTTAGAAACTCGCCTGCGGCTCAGACATCTAAATTTCTTATGGTTGATTGGGTTGGAGTGCATCAAGTGAAATACGCAGTTGAAGGCATTGGCTGGTTGCTGGCAATCGTTGCGTGGGTTGTCGGCGCAGTGCTTGCGCCTGGCTGGTGGAAGCTGGCCGCGTTCGTGTTCCCGCCGTACCC
>JANNCO010000341.1:0-10131 GCA_031386655.1 Polaromonas sp.
GGGCGAGTTACCCAGCCCGCTTAATCCTCCCGCAGGCTGCGCTTTCCACAAGCGTTGCCCATATGCCGACGCACGCTGTGCTGCGGAAGAACCGCAGCTGCGCCAGTTGCAAGGGCGGCATGTAGCTTGCCACAAAGCAGAGGCTTTGGTATGAACTGCTCAGCACAATCAACACAAGCAAACTAAATAATAAATTTTTAAGAGTTTTAGGCCTTGCAGGCCGCAGAACCTGCTCAAGCAGCTATTTTATTTATAGCAAAGATAATTTTACTTGACGCTACACCGACATCAAGCTGCGGTGAATACGCCGCGTCACAAACCACACTGCAGCGATAACCAAGGGAATCAAAGCACCAGTGGCTACTTCTGGGTCAATGGGGACACCCGCAGCTTTTAATGCCTTGCCAGCGTACAGCAGCAAGCTCACAGCGTAGTAAGACACGGCTGCAATCGACAGTCCTTCTACCGTGGCTTGCAAACGCAGTTGCAGTTGCTGGCCGCGGGTTAGCTTTTCTAGCAGCTGCTGGTTTTGCTTCTCGGTAGCTATGTCTACCCGGGTGCGCAGCAGCGCACTGGTACGGGCGATGCGCTGGGACAGCTCGGCCAGGCGGCGCTGGGTAGCGTTAACGGTGGCCATGGCAGGGTCAAGCCGGCGGTGCAAAAAAGCGCCTAAGGTTTGCGTACTGGCAACGCTGTGCTCCCGTATCTCGGCCAGGCGCTGGCGCACTATGTCGTTATACGCTTGCGTGGCAGAAAAGCGGTAGGCATGTGTGGTGATGGCTTTTTCAACTGCTGCGGCCAGCGTTACCAGCTTGCCCAACAAGGGTTCGTCCGGTAGCGACTGGTTGACCAGATCAAGCGTTAGCTGGGCCAATTGGTGCTCCCATTGCCCTAGTTCAAACGACAGCTGTTTAGCCTCTGGCAAGCCGCGCAGTGCCATTAAGCGGTAGGTTTCAATCTCCAGCAGCCGCTGCGCAACCCGCCCGGCACGCAGTGGGCTGGTGTCAAAGGGGGCCAGCACCAGCATGCGTTCACGGCCATCGCTGCGCAGCTGAAAATCGCACAGCGCCATAGAGTGGCTGTCGCGGCCCAGTAGCGAAGCAAGAACGGGCGTGCTGTGGGCCTTGGATTCAGGCAGCATCCATTGGTTAGCAGCCTCCAGCAGGCCAGCTTTGTTGTCCCACGGCACCGCCAGCATCCACAAATCAACAGCCGCAATGGTTTGACCAGGAATGGCACCCAGCCATTCGTCGTCTACGCCCAAGGCGCTGCGCAAAGCGTCAGGGTCTTGGCCCAAATGGGTGCCCGCAGGCAAGGGCAGCACCAGCGAATAGCGGGTAAATTCAGTGTGGCGCTCCCATTTAAGGCTGTAGTTATCAAACTGCAGCCGCAAAAAATTAGACTCCATATCGGCCAAGCCCAAGCGCGCTTGGCCAGGCAGATGCTGCAAGTGGGCAAGCTCTGCGCTGCGCGGCACGGCTTCGTTCAGCACTGCAATTAGCAGTACCAAAGAAGGCAGCCCAATGTGGGCTGCAGGGCGTGCATGCAGCTCGCTGTAAAGCTGGCTGCGCTGGGGATGGTCTGGGGGCAAATGGCGGGCCATAGATTGCTGGAAAAGGTAGAGTGCTAAAAATCTATTTGCTATAACTTACTCTGCAATACCGCCCACCACTTGGCTAAAGCCGCCATCTACGTAGGTAATCTCGGCGCTCACACCAGCGGCGAGATCGCTCATTAAAAACGCAGCGACGTTGCCCACATCGTCCACCGTCACATTGCGGCGAATGGGCGATGCGGCAGCCACCGCGCTTAAGATTTTGCCAAAGTCTTTGATGCCACTGGCAGCTAGCGTTTTGATCGGCCCGGCGCTGATGCCATTAGCCCGCAAGCCACGGCCCTGCGCGCCCAGCGAGCCTGCCAGGTAGCGCACGCTGGCCTCTAGCGAGGCCTTGGCCAGGCCCATGGTGTTGTAGTTGGGCACTATGCGGTCGGCACCCAGGTAGGTGAGGGTGAGGGCGGCGGAATTGTCGTTTAAGTAGGGCAGCGCTGCTTTGGCCATCGCCGGGAAGCTGTAGGCGCTGATGTCGTGCGCCATGCGGAATCCCTCACGGCTTAATCCTTCCAGAAAGTCCCCCGCAATTGCCTCGCGCGGGGCAAACCCTATGCTGTGCACAAAACCGTCAAACTTGGGCCACGCGGCAGACAAATCGCCAAACAGCTGGGTAATTTGCGCGTCGTCGCCCACATCGCAGTCAAAAATCAGCTTGCTGCCAAAATCAGCGGCAAACTCTGTTGTACGCTCTTTAAATCGTTCACCTACGTAGCTGAGTGCAATCTCGGCCCCTTCGCGGTTGCAGGCTTTGGCGATACCATAGGCAATGGAGCGGTTGGACAATACGCCCGTGATTAATAATTTTTTACCAGCCAGGAAACCCATACGTGCCTCTTTTCAAAATCAGTGCAACAATTGTCGCATGCGATCAATAGCATTTAGTTTAGCGGTTTTGTGGGCCATGCCAGCCTGGGCTGTGCATGGCTATGCTCTGTGGGGCGATTTGAAATACCCCGCGGGCTTCGCACACTTTGCCTACGTGAACCCCACTGCGCCCAAAGGTGGCGAGCTGGTGGCGGTGAGCAATTTGCGCGTGTCTACCTTTGACAAATACAACCCCTTCACCATCAAAGGCACCTCACCTGCCTACCTGAGCGAGATGATGTTTGACACCCTGCTGGTGGGCTCGGCTGACGAGCTGGGCAGTGGCTACGGCCTGCTGGCTGAAGACGTAGAAGTGGCTGCTGACGGTTTGAGCGCTACGTTTAAGCTGCGCGCGCAGGCTAAGTTTCACGACGGAAAACCTGTGCAAGCTGCCGACGTGAAGCACAGCTTTGACACGCTAAACAGCAAATACGTATCACCTGGCTACCGCAGCATGCTAGAAGACGTAGACCGCGCAGAAGTGCTGGGGCCACTGACCGTGCGGTTCGTCTTCAAGCGCAAAAACCGTGAACTGCCGTTGACTGTGGGTGGCCTGCCCATTTTTAGCCGCGACTGGGGCAAAGGCAAAACTTTTGACAAAGTAGTGACCGACACGCCCCTAGGCAGTGGCCGCTACAAAATTGGCCCTGTGGTGTATGGCAAAGACATCACGTATGTGCGTGACCCGTCTTACTGGGCCGAGAAGCTCAACGTGAATATCGGCGCTGGTAATTTTGACCGTATTACTATCAAAATTTACAAAGACAATGTGGCGCGGTTAGAAGGCCTGAAAGCAGGTGAGTTTGACTTCATGCAGTTTTACTCGGCAGGCGACTGGGCGCGCCGTGCCACAGGCAAGCGATTTGACAGCGGTGACCTGGCCAAGGGTGAGTTCAAACACAGCTTGCCTACAGGCTTTCAAAGCTACGTGTTTAACACCCGGCGTGACCAGTTCAAAGACATTCGTGTGCGCCAAGCCATTGCACTGGCGCATGACTTTAACTGGATGAGCCGACAGTTGTTCTACGGTGCTTACAAACCTGTCAATGGTTTATTTGGCAATACCGAATGCGAAGCTAAAGACGCGCCCAGTGCTGACGAATTGGCACTGCTGGAGCCGCTGCGCAGTCAAATTCCACCCGCAGTGTTTGGCCCGCCAGCCCGCCAGGCCAATGCTGATGGACAAGACAGGCTGCGCGATAACCTGCGCCGCGCGCAAGCGTTGCTCAGTGACGCTGGCTGGACCGTACAAGGCGGTGTACTGCGCAACGCCCAAGGCTGGCCCATGGTAATTGAGTACGTAGACAGCCAAGAGTCCAAAGGCGCCACGCTGGCATCTTGGCAGCGCAACTTGGGTAAATTGGGCATCGAACTGAAACTGCGCGCCGTAGACTTTGCCCTGTACCAGCAGCGCTTGCAAAAATTTGACTACGACATGGCCAGCTTGGCTTTTCCGGGCACCAACAGCCCGGGCGCAGAATTTGCCGACATGTTTGGTTCCAAAGCGGCCGTGGTGGAGGAATCAGGCAACTACAGCGGTATTCAAAGCAAAGCAGTCGATGCGCTGATTGACCGTATGGTGACAGCACAAACTAAAACTGACTATTACGCATCGTGCCGTGCACTGGAGCGTGTGATCACGCACAGCCACATCATGGTGCCGCAGTGGTACGGCGGCCAGCACAACGTCGCCTACAACCCGCGCAAACTCATCAAACCTGCCATCACACCGCAGTACTACAGCGCAGGCGGCTGGGTCATGGGTAACTGGTGGGCTGCAAGTAGCATGGCTAGCACCACCGCAACAGCCACTACCGCAACAGCCGCAAAATAAACCCATGCTCAGCTACATTCTCAAACGCCTGCTACTGATGATCCCCACGCTGTTTGGCGTTTTACTACTCACGTTCGCGGTCATCCAGTTTGTGCCAGGCGGGCCGGTAGAGCAGTATTTGGCAGAGTCTAAATCTACCACCAATGCCAGTGGCGAGTCGGTGTACCGCGGCGGCAAGGGCGTGAACGAAAACCGCCTGGCTGAGATCAAAGCGCTGTATGGTTTTGACAAGCCTGCGCCTGAGCGTTTTGTCATCATGCTCAAGTCGTATTTAACCTTAGATTTGGGTACCAGTTTTTTCCAGAATAAACCTGTTTGGCAGCTAGTCAAAGAAAAGCTTCCCGTGTCGATCAGCCTGGGGCTGTGGGTGTTTTTTCTGGCGTACTTTATTTCTATTCCGCTGGGCATCAGCAAAGCTGTTCGCGCAGGCAGCACTTTTGATTTGTGGACTACTTTGCTGGTGTTGGTGGGGTACGCCATACCGGGCTTTGTACTGGGCGTGGCACTGGTGGTGATATTTGGTGGGCAGTTGCAGTGGTTTCCGCTACGCGGATTGACGTCGGCAAACTGGGACACCTTAAGCTGGGGCGCGAAAATTACTGACTATTTATGGCACATTGCTATGCCAGTGACTGCTAGCGTAATCGGCAGTTTTGCGGTGATTACCATGCTGACTAAAAATTCGTTTTTAGAAGAAATTCGCAAACAATATGTAGTGACGGCGCGTGCCAAAGGCTTGGACGAAAAGCGGGTGCTGTACAAGCATGTGTTTCGCAACGCCATGCTGCCGATTATTGCGGGGTTTCCAGCAGCGTTTATCGGGTCTTTTTTTGCAGGTTCTTTGCTGATAGAGACTTTGTTCTCGCTCGATGGGCTGGGCCTGTTGGGCTTTGAAAGCGTGATTCGGCGTGACTACCCCGTGGTGCTGGGCACGTTGTATTTATTTACTTTGATAGGTTTGGCCACCAAGCTGCTAAGCGACCTGATGTACGTGTGGGTTGACCCGCGCGTGAAGTTTGATTGACGCTAGAGATTCAAATTTTGTAAACCCAAGTGCCGACTTTTATACTATGAGCGCCATCCATCCCACAGCGCAGCCGCACTTGACGCCGGCTGGCAATGCCACCACTGCGGGTACCACCGCCACCACCGCTACCACCGCTACTGTTTCTGCTGTTTCTGATTCTCCCCGTCTGCGTGCCTGGCGGCGTTTTAAGCGTGACCGCTTGGGGTATTGGAGCTTGATTGTGTTGTGTACTTTGTTTGTCCTCAGCCTGGGCGCAGAGCTGGTGTCTAACGACAAGCCGCTGGTTGCCCGCTACAACAGCCAGTGGTATGCCCCCTTTGTGCAACAAGTGCCCGAGACCGCTTTTGGCGGAGATTTTCAGACCGACACTGATTATCTTGACCCGTTCGTGCGCGAGAAATTTGCGCAACCCGGCAACTTTGCACTGTTTCCGCTGAACAACTACCACCACAGCACGTTGAACTATTTTGCCAAGCAACCCAACCCCGCGCCACCGTCTGCCGACAATTGGCTAGGCACCGACGGCAATGGCCGCGATGTGGTGGCGCGTTTGCTGTATGGGTTTCGGGTGTCAATGCTGTTTGCGCTGGCGTTGACAGTCATTGGTACTTTGCTGGGCATCATCACGGGTGCGTTGCAAGGCTATTTTGCGGGCAAGATAGATTTGGTTTTCCAACGATTTATCGAAATTTGGGGGTCCCTACCCGAGCTGTATTTACTAATTATTTTTGCGGCTGTGTTCGAGCCCAGCTTGCTGTTGCTGCTGGTTTTGCTCAGCGCATTTGGCTGGATGGGCTTGTCTGACTACGTGCGGGCCGAGTTTTTGCGTAACCGGCAGATGGACTATGTGCGCGCCGCGCGGGCGCTGGGCTTGTCGCACTGGCAAGTCATCACGCGCCATGTGCTGCCTAACAGCATGACACCCGTAGTCACGTTTTTGCCGTTTCGCATGAGTGGCGCTATTTTGGCGTTGACCTCGCTGGATTTTCTGGGCTTGGGCGTGCCAGCAGGTACGCCCAGTTTGGGCGAGATGCTGGCGCAGGGGAAGAACAATATTGATGCGTGGTGGATTTCGCTGTCCACCTTTGCGGTGCTGGTGATCACGCTGCTGCTGCTGACCTTTATGGGCGACGCGCTACGCGATGCGCTGGACCCACGAAAGGCTGACAAGTAATGGCTTCTCAACTCAGCCCTGACATGCCTTCGCTGCCAACCGAGGCTGGTTTAGCCCCTAGTGGTGGTTCGTCGCCAATTGTTCCCTTACTCGACATCAAAAATCTCAGCGTCTCCTTTGCTGGCAAAGAGGTGGTATGCAGCATCAATTTCACCATCAACGCTGGCGAAAAGCTGGCGTTGGTAGGCGAATCAGGTTCTGGCAAGTCTGTCACCGCCTTGGCCATCTTAAAGCTGGTGCAAAACGCACAGCTGGGCGGGCAAGTGCTGTTTGACGGCAAAGACACTTTGCAAATGCCCGAGGTTCAGCTGCGCGGTTTGCGTGGTGACGATATTGCGATGATTTTTCAAGAGCCCATGACGGCGCTGAACCCGCTGTACACCATTGGCGAACAAATTGCCGAGGTGCTGGAAACCAAGCAAGCGCTGAGTAAAAAAGCAGCGTGGGCGCGGGTAATTGAGCTGTTGATAGAGACCGGCATCCCCGAGCCTGAACGCCGTGCTTTGAGCTATCCGCACCAGCTGTCGGGTGGGCAGCGCCAGCGCGCCATGATCGCCATGGCACTGGCCTGCAAGCCGCGCTTGCTGCTGGCCGACGAGCCCACCACCGCGCTGGATGTAACGCTGCGCCAGCAGATTTTGGACCTGCTGGGCTCACTGCAAAAAAGCCACCACATGGCTGTGCTGCTGATCACGCATGACCTGAATATAGTGCGCAAGTTTGCCGACCGTATTGCAGTAATGGAAAACGGCCGCATAGTAGAGCACGGCACAGTGGCCGCGGTGTTTGCCAACCCGCAGCATGCTTACACGCAAAAGCTGCTGGCCAGCAAACCGGTGCGTGATGTAGTGGAAATTGCCGTTAGCGCTGACCCCGCTCACGTGTTGACTGGGACCACGGCGCTTGGACAGGCCGAGGACGCGCCAAGCACAGTTTCAACGCATGTGGTTCTGGCTGCCAAAAACTTGCGCGTAGGCTACGCTATTGCCAAGCCTGGTTTTAAAGGCTGGTTCAGCAAAGGCGAATTTGTCGCGGTCAAACAAGCTACGTTTGACTTGGCGGCAGGCCAAACATTGGGTGTGATCGGTGAATCTGGCTCAGGCAAATCTACGCTGGCGTTGGCCATACTGGGGCTTACCAAAGCCTCCGGGAGTGCTTTTTATAAGCATTTTGATGCGGTAACCCAAGTAAAACCTGCTCAAGCAGCTATGCAAAATATAGCAGATGTGGATTTTGCATCAGGCCTGCGCAAAACGATTCAAGTGGTTTTTCAAGACCCGTTTTCGTCGCTGTCACCGCGCATGACGGTGGAAGAAATCGTAGGCGAAGGTTTGCGCATCCACGCGCCCGAGCTGTCCGCAGCGCAGCGCCAACAACGCGTTTTGCAGACTTTAAATGAAGTGGGTTTGACACAAGTGCAGTTCCCCGGCTTGCTGCAGCGCTACCCGCACGAGTTCTCGGGTGGGCAGCGCCAGCGCATTGCCATTGCGCGCGCACTGATGGTGCAGCCGCAAACCTTGGTGCTGGACGAGCCCACCAGCGCGCTGGATGTGACGATTCAAAAACAGGTGTTGTCGCTGCTGCAGCGGCTGCAAAAAGAGCGCGGCTTAAGCTACCTGCTGATCACGCACGATGTAGACGTGATACGCGCTATGGCGCATGAGGTGATGGTGATGAAAGACGGTGACATTGTGGAGCAGGGCAGTGTGCACGCCGTGCTGGACGCGCCGCAGCACCCGTACACCCAGCGGTTGGTGGCAGCGGCTGCGTAAACAGCTAAACTGAGCAATCAGGTTGCTATAAATTAAATAGCTGCTTGAGCAAGTAATACGGCCTGCAATGACTAAAATGCATTATAAAATGACTTTTTCTAATGCACTATTTGAGTCATCAAACCGCTAACTGTTACCCATCGACCTAGCACCCCATGACTGACCACAACACTGCCTCACACTTCATGGCACTTGCCTTGCAAGAGGCCCGCGCTGCTGCCCAGGCAGGTGAGGTGCCCGTGGGCGCGGTGGTGGTTAAAAACGGCCAGGTGATTGCCACAGGCCGCAACGCACCGATTGGCCAGCACGACCCTACCGCCCATGCCGAAATCGTAGCCCTGCGCGCAGCCGCAGCCGTGCTGGGCAATTACCGGCTAGACGACTGCGAGCTGTACGTAACGCTGGAGCCCTGCGCCATGTGCGCCGGAGCCATGCTGCATGCACGGGTGCAACGCGTGGTGTTCGCTGTGGCCGATGCCAAAACAGGTGCTGCAGGCTCCGTGCTCAACTTGTTTGCCAACACCGTGTTGAACCACCACACCCTAGTCAGCCATGCCGCCGATTTAGGTGCTGAATGTGCAGCCCTCGCACAGGCCAGCAGCCAGTTGCTGAAAGATTTTTTCAACCAAAAACGCAGCACCCAACGCAGCCAGCACTT
This sequence comes from Polaromonas sp., assembly GCA_031386655.1. Taxonomy (GTDB): domain Bacteria; phylum Pseudomonadota; class Gammaproteobacteria; order Burkholderiales; family Burkholderiaceae_C; genus JAAFIP01. Next base: position 8,942 of record JANNCO010000341.1, read on the forward strand.
GCAAAACCACCCGCTGCGCGACGACGCTGTGCGCACCCCTGATGCCGCTTTTGCCAACCTGCCCGGCTACCACTGGCCAGCGCATTACGTGAGCGATTTGCCCAGCCTGCAGGGGCTGCGCATGCACTATCTGGATATTGCGGCGAGTGCTGCGGCCAATAGCAATAGCAACAACAGCAGCGTCACCTACCTGTGCCTGCACGGCAACCCTGCCTGGAGCTACCTGTACCGCAAGATGATTCCCATTTTTACAGCCAGCGGCGCGCGCGTGGTAGCCCCTGACATGGTGGGTTTTGGCAAATCAGACAAGCCCAAAAAAGACAGCTTTCACACTTTCACCTGGCATCGCCAATGTTTGCTCGATTTGATCGAGAGGCTTGACCTGCAGAACATTGTTTTGGTAGTGCAAGACTGGGGCGGTATTTTGGGCCTGACCTTGCCATTGGCGGCACCCCAGCGCTACCAGGGGCTGGTAGTGATGAACACCACGCTGGCGACGGGCACAGCGCCATTGACCGATGGCTTTAAAGCCTGGCGTGAGATGTGCAAATCTAAGCCCGATTTTGATATTGCCCGCCTGTTTGCACGCGGTGACGCGGCTATGACCCCCGCTGAATGCGCCGCCTATGCAGCCCCGTTTCCAGACGCTGGCCACCGCGCCGCGCCGCGTGCCTTCCCGCCCATGGTGCCCGAGCTGGCAGATTCTGATGGCGCTGCAGTCAGCCGCGCTGCGCTGGAGTTTTTGCAAACACAGTGGGCAGGCCAAACTTTGATGGCTGTGGGCCTGCAAGACCCGGTGCTGGGCGAGGCGGTGATGTTGAATTTGCAAAAAAACATTCGCGGTTGCCCTGCGCCCATGTTGCTACCGGATGCAGGGCATTTTGTGCAGGAACATGGCGGGGTGATCGCGCAGCAGGCGGTACGGTTGTTTGCGTAGTGTGCGTTACGGATTGGACTAAGGTGAGGGTTGCTTAGCTGGGCTATGGCAGAGTATTTCGCGGTCACACAGCATCGCTTCCGGTTCGTTGGTTTTTTACTATCCTAGTACCTCGCGGTCACGCAACACCGCACGGTTCATTGCCCTGTTACTTTTCTAGCACCTCGCGGTCACGCAGCACCGCACGGTATGCCCATGCCAAACGGACCTTCGGCCCTTTACTGTTTGTCATAGGCATACCGAACGTTGCTGC
>JANNCO010000362.1:0-2252 GCA_031386655.1 Polaromonas sp.
TAAACCAAGCAAAGAACAATGTGACGAGTCGGGTCCGTCTCGATGAAAAATATGCAGCAAGGCGCGCGTTGTTGAAGGCAGCGCACAAAAAGCCCCAGTTCGCGCGTGTTTGCGGAATATTTTTGCAGCGAGATGCCCGGCTCGAGTCCAACTTCCCGGCGCGCACGCTAAGCAAGGGCGCTAGCTCCTCGGCGCGCACGCTAAGCCAGGACACTAGCTCCCCGGCGCGCACGCTAAGCCAGGACACTAGCTCCCCAGCGCGCACGCTAAGCCAATGCACTAACTCCCCAGCGCGCACACTAAACCAAGCGACCAACTCACCAGCCTACCTAAAAACGAAGAGGAACAGCCTTACACGCAGCAACTTAGGCCTTATCGCGCCATCACCCTGCGCGACCAAAAGCTTAGCGCGTCAACTAAGGCCACCAGCAGCATCATGGCGATCAAAATACTGCTGGTCTCACCCATCTGAAACAGCCCCATGTGGAAAGCCAGCATCTGCCCCAAACCGCCTGCACCCACCACCCCCAGCACAGCAGCCGCGCGAATATTATTTTCCCAGCGGTACAGCGTGTAGCTCAGCAGTTGCGGCAATACTTGTGGAAAGGCGGCGTACCAAAACACACGGCCTTCGGGCACGCCGCGGGTGCGCAGCGCAAACGCTGGCCCAGCGGGGGCGTTTTCCAAGCTTTCGGCAAACAAACGGCCCAGCACCCCGGTGGTGTGCAGCGCCAGTGCCAGCGTGCCCGCAAACGGCCCCAGCCCCGCGCTAATCAGTAGTAGCGCAGCCCACACCAGCTCTGGAATGCTGCGCAGCGCGTTGAGCAGCAAGCGCGTGATGCCGCGCCAGCGTGCTGGGTCAGTGGCATAGGATTTACTGGCAGGCAACGCCAGTGCCAAGCCCAATACAACGGCGATCAACGTGCCCAGCGCGCTCATGGCCAGGGTTTCGCAGGTAGCCCAAAACAATTTGATCAGGAATTTGCTGCTAACTTCTGGCACCAGCAGTTCACCGATAAACTTGCCCATTTTGTGCACGGCATTCGCGCTGAAAAACTGCGCCCATTTCAAATCCAGCGTCCAAAAACTAGCTGCCGTCAAACAGATCAGCCCAAAGACAAACCAGCAGGCTTTGCAGCGCGCGTCAAACATGGGCGGTGGCAGCCGAAAACGTTCGTTGGCCGCTGTTGTTCGGGTGTGGTGGGGCGTGTTCATCATTTCAGCCCAGCTGTAGACGTAGCCATGCACTGGCCTGGTCAGCCAGCCACACCAGCGCCATGAACACCAGCAGTATGGTGGCCACCTCAGAACCATTGAACATTTTCATGGACGAGTCCATCAGCTGGCCCAACCCGCCCGCACCAACAAAGCCCAGCACGGCTGAGCTGCGAATGGCGCATTCCCAGCGGTACACGGTGTAGCTGGTCAGCTCCGCAGCGTTTTGCGGCAGCAGGCCGTAGAAGAAAGCTTGCAAGCGGCCACTGCCGTTGCGCAGCAAGCTTTGCGTGGCATGGCCTTCACCGCTTTCTAAAATCTCGGCATACACCTTGCCCAGCATGCCGCCGTAGGTAAGCGCTATGGCCACCACGCCTGCGGTGGGCCCCAGCCCCACTACACGTACAAAAATCAAGGCCCAAATCAGCTCAGGCACGCTGCGCAGCAGCACCATGACCCAGCGCAGCACAGTGCGCAGTACAGCAGGCAACGCATTCATCTTGCCAGCCAGCGCAGAGATAGACAGCACACGAACCGATAACAAAGCCAGAGGCACTGCCAGTACCAGTGCCAGCGCTATGCCTGCGGTAGCAATGGCCACGGTGCGCCAAGTTTCTTTAGCCACCAGCAGCAAAAATTCCGCTTCCATTTTGGGGGGAAAGAAATCACTTAAAAATTTTAAAGTCGGCTTGAGATTGCGGGCCTCGAACAAAGTCCACACTTTAAATTCAGTCAGCACCAACAGCGGCCACACCAGCACGCAACCAGCCAGCATCCAAAATACACGCCCCGTCCACGCGGGGTCCCGCTGCACAACGCTTGCGGCAGCGCCAGCATGTGCACCTGTGGTCAGTGAGCTAGATGAAACGGTCATGGAAAAATGCAGTCAAAACACGCAGCTGTACACAATGGGGCAATAGTTTTAACGGCAGTGCATTACCGCTGGCAGGGCTGGCGCAGCCAGTAAGCTGTCAGCGTCGGGCGCTGGGCCTGTCAGTTCATGCAAATGCTGCGCATACAGGTCTTGCAGGTGCTGG
>JANNCO010000385.1:0-10377 GCA_031386655.1 Polaromonas sp.
CCTGCGAGGTAGATGCTGCCAGCGTAGCCTGCTGCTAGATGACCGCAAATCTATATCACTATGCTTTCAATAGCTGCTTGAGCAGGTTAAACCTGCCCTAGAGCCTCCTTTACCCCTAAAAAACAATCTGCTTATGACACACCACCCAACACCTGATGCATTGAATGTACTGTTCCTGTGCACCCACAACTCAGCCCGCAGCATTTTGGCTGAAGCCTTGCTGAACCATCTGGGCCAAGGCAAGTTCAAAGGGTTTTCTGCGGGCAGCAGCCCGCGCGACAACCAGCAGCCCAATCCGCTAGGTTTGCAGGTGCTGCAACATGCGGGAATAGCCACTGATGGCCTGCACAGCAAAAGCTGGGACGATTTTGCGCTGCCCAGTGCCCCTGCGATGGACTTGATCATTACCGTGTGCGACAACGCGGCAGGTGAAGTATGCCCCTATTGGCCCGGCCAGCCCGCCACCGCCCACTGGAGCTACGCTGACCCCAGCGCAGGCGACGCCAGTGACGCAGACAAGCTGGTGGCATTTAAACAAACCATGTTGGCTATCAAGCGCCGCATTGAGCTTTTTATCAGCTTGCCACCCGAGAAGCTGCAAGCCATCGCTTTGCAAAATAGCGCCAGAGGGCTTGCGCAGTCATGAGCCGGGGCACTCTTACAGGGCCCGCCACCACACCCACCACTACTCTGCTCATCCCGACCTACACCTTGGCGCAAAAAGCCTTGGCTGAATGCCTGGGCACCGCCATGCTGCTGTGCGCCGTGATTGGCTCGGGCATCATGGCCGAGCGTTTGAGTAGCGGTAACAACGGTGTGGCGCTGTTGGCCAACACACTGGTCACCGTATTTGCGTTGTTTGTATTGATCGAGGTATTAGGCCCCATCAGTGGCGCACACTTTAACCCTCTGGTAACGCTATTTTTTATAAGAAAACAGCCTCTAACCCAAGTAAATCCTGCTCAAGCAGCTATGGTATTTATAGTGTCTCAGTTGCTGGGCGCAGTACTAGGCGCGTGGCTAGCTAACGCGATGTTTGATATGGCCGTCTGGCAAACCAGCACCAAGCTGCGCGGTGGCTGGGGGCAGTATCTGGCAGAAGCCGTGGCCACTGCAGGCTTGATTTTTGTCATTGCACGCGCGGGCGCTTCGCACTTGCATGCACAAGGCGCACACAGCACACCGGCTAAGGCTAGCGTGCTGGTGGCCTGCTACATCGGCGCAGCGTACTGGTTTACTGCCAGCACCTCGTTTGCCAACCCCGCCGCTGTGCTGGGCCGCATGCTGAGCGACAGCTTTGCAGGCATAGCGCCCGCCAGCGCGCTAGGTTTTGTAGCGGCGCAGTGTGTGGGGGCAGCAGTAGGCTGGGCGGCTAGCAGACAACTGAAACCTACTCTGAGATAGCCAGCTTTCCGCTCACCCTGAGTTCAGCCTGAGTTCAACCTAAGTTCAACCTAAGTTCAACATTAACGGATAAATTTACCCTTCATTCCCATTTAAATTCATCTATGCCCCGTCTTCGCACCCTTTCCAATCCCGCCGTACTGCCTGCTCTGCAAGCCCAATTTGCGCAGTACGCTGATGGTAAAAACTTAGCCCAGTCGCTTGACCCTGCAGGCCATGCACCACGTATTTTGCTGCTGTATGGCTCACTGCGGCCCCGCGCATTCTCGCGCTTGGCTGTAGAGGAAGCTGCGCGTCTGTTGCAATTTTTCGGTGCTGAAACCCGCATTTTTGATCCATCCGACCTGCCGTTGCCCGATCAAATTGAGAACGACAACCACCCTGCGATTGCCGAGCTGCGCGAACTGTCACTGTGGTCCGAAGGCCAAGTGTGGTGCAGCCCTGAGCGGCATGGCGCAATAACCGCGGTGATGAAAGCGCAGATTGACCACTTGCCACTGTCCATGGGCGCACTGCGTCCTACACAGGGCCGTACATTGGCAGTCATGCAGGTCAGTGGCGGCTCGCAGTCGTTTAACGCTGTCAACACACTGCGTCTGCTGGGCCGCTGGATGCGCATGGTCACCATTCCCAACCAAAGCAGCGTTGCCATGGCGTACAAAGAATTTAACGACCAAGATCGTATGCGCCCCAGCAACTACTACGACCGCATCGTCGACACCATGGAAGAGCTGGTGCGATTTACCGTGCTGCTACGCGGACACACCGACATGTTGACAGACCGATATTCTGAACGGGTAGAGACACAGGTAAAAGCTGCGCGAGCTGCAGCGGTGCAAGCAGCAGCAGTAGCCAGCGGGGCGGTGAAAAACTAATGTAACTAGCGCTTTTGCGATGCGTGGATAATTGCATCACATGTTCAAATTTTTCGAATCTCGCATAGGCAACATCTCCACACCCCCTGAGGCATCTAGCAGTGGCCCGCCATCGGGCTTGGTGGCTTTTTACTGGCACTTTGTGCGGCAAACGCGCGGCTTGTACGCGTTGATGTTGGCCACTGGCTTGGGTGTGGCACTGGTAGACACTTTAATTCCCATCTTCATCGGCCGCATGGTGGGCTTGATGACATCCGCTACCCCTGCAGCAGCTTTGCAGCAGCAAGGCCCACTGTTGCTGGGGATTGCGTTGGTTATCGTGTTCTTAAAGCCTGCCTTGGTACTGCTGGACAGCATGGTGCGCAACAACGCGGTAATTCCAGGCGCTACCACGTTAATACGCTGGCAAAGCCATTGGCATGTGGTGCGTCAAAGTGGCCCGTTTTTTCAAAACGATTTTGCAGGGCGCATAGCCAACCGGGTGATGAACACTGCCAACTCGCTGCGCGAGAGCGTGGTGGCCACGGTGCGCGCGGTGTGGTACATCGTGGTGTATGGCCTGAGTGCGCTGTCGCTGATGCTGGTGTTTGACTGGCGTCTTGCGCTGCCTATGTTGTGCTGGCTGGCGGGCTACGTACTGTTTCTGCGCTATTTTGTACCGCGCATGCGTGATCTGTCACGGGTGAGCAGCGAGGCACGGTCTCTGGTGATGGGCCGCGTAGTCGACAGCTATACCAACATCATGACGGTAAAGTTATTCTCGCGCGCACGCGATGAAGACGCGTATGTGCGTGATGCCATGGACGACCATCGCAGCAAAATAGCTGCCCACATGCGCATGACCACGCGTTTTATGTTTACGCTGAATGTGTTGAACGTGCTGCTGCTAGTTGGTACTGCAGGCATGAGCCTGTGGCTTTGGCAGGCTGGGCAAATAACACCGGCAATCGTCGCCACCTGCTTGCCGCTGGTATGGCAAATCGCCAACATGGCAGGCTGGGTTAGCTGGGAAGTGTCGGGGATTTTTGAAAACGTGGGTGTGGTGCAAGAAGGCATACAAACCATTGCGGTGCCGCATACGTTGGTAGACGCACCTGCCGCCACTGAACTGGCCGTGCCGCACGGCGACATCAAGTTCAGCAACGTCAACTTCAGCTATGGGCAGGCTGCCACGGGCGGGCGGGCTGTGCTGCAAGATTTGAACCTGCATATCAAACCCGGCGAGCGGGTGGGCCTGGTAGGCCGCTCGGGCGCAGGCAAATCTACGCTGGTTAACTTGTTGCTGCGCTTTTATGATGTAGAGGCAGGCAGCATCACCATCGACGGGCAAGACCTGCGCGCTGTAACGCAAGAAAGCCTGCGCGCTGCCATTGGCATGGTAACGCAAGACACCTCATTGTTACACCGCTCTATTGCCGCCAACATCCGCTACGGCCACCCCACAGCCACCGACGCGCAGGTGCAACTGGCCGCAGAGCAATCGCACGCGCACCAGTTTATTGCCGAGCTGCGCGACTGGACCGGCCGCACGGGCTACGAGGCGCATGCAGGCGAGCGGGGCGTCAAACTCTCAGGCGGTCAACGCCAGCGCGTGGCACTGGCCCGTGTGGTGCTGAAGAATGCGCCCATTTTGATATTGGACGAAGCCACCTCGGCACTGGACAGCGAGATAGAAGCTGCCATTCAAGAACAGCTGGTTACGCTAATGCAAGGCAAAACCGTGATCGCCATTGCCCACCGCTTAAGCACGATTGCCCGCATGGACCGGCTGGTGGTGGTGGACGCAGGCCGTATTGTTGAATGTGGCACCCACGCGCAGTTGCTTGTCAGTGGTGGGCTGTATGCCAAGCTGTGGGAACGGCAGTCGGGGGGATTTTTGGCAGAAGCCCTAGGCGATAGTGTGGATGAACCTTTAATGGTTTGATCTATTCTTTATGGCATTCTGAGAGGCTAATCTGGTTCAGCCGAGTATTCATGGCGTTGCCTGCTTGTCAACTGCAAACTTACAATGCACACCACCAGCCATGCTGTACCCGACGCAAAACCAGCCATCACGTCGCTGGCAAAATGCACCTGTAGAAATACCCTGCTAACGCCCACGCTGTACGCCAGCGCCACTGCGGCAAGCACAATGGGTAAATGCCACCGTTTAGCCGCCCACTGGCACGCCAAGCATGCCAACATGCCGTAGGCTACCACCGCACCCGAGCTGTGCCCGCTGGGAAAACTGAACCCGCTGGCCAGTACCAAGCCGTCCTCGTGCAGCGGGCGAACACGTGCAAATACTTGTTTCAGCACGCTGTTCAGCACACCATTACCGGCCACGGCCAGCACCCACACAAATGCAAATCGGCGCCTACCCACAAACAACAACGCTATGGCTACTGCAGCGCACAGCACGGTCAACGTGGCAGTATCACCAAGGCGGGTAATGGCTGCAAATACCTGCAAAACAGTTATCGGCACATGAAGCCGTATAGCATCAGTAAGCGCTTGGTCTATCAGGCCCATGCTGCGCTGCATTCCTAGGCCCTCTGCCAGCTCTACAAAAAACCAACTGCAGGCCACAATGACTGCAAAGCCCAAGCCACCGCGCAAACCTATGCGCCCAACAGGCGGTGCCTGCGTGGCGTGGTGGTGTGCTGTGTACCGATGCCAAATCCACCAGAGCGTAGCAAAAGCAGTTAAAAGCAAACCCAAAATCGCTGCATATACAAACAGCGCATGCTGGCCTGCAAGATTGGCCCACTGTAACCACTGCATGCCCTGCATCCCCTGGTCTGCGCTAGGCAGCATGGCCTGTCCTTGCCGGTGCCACCTGGGTTACCTTGACACAGGCAAAGGCGTCGCTTACCGAGTCAAAATCCCATTGCTCAATATGGCACAGCCCAGCAGCTTGCGCCCTGCCCCAACGCACCAAGTTAACTGAATTAGGCACACCCGGACGCACCCGCGTTGACACACCCGTGCCCGCCTGCACTGCCCACATGGGCCGCACCAGATCGGACAACGCCAGCGTGTAAGGCAGATGGATGTGCCCGCCCATTACCAGGTCAGCCCCTGCAGCAGCCCATTGCCTTTGCGCAGCAGTGTGGTTGCGCAGTTGGTCTACCGTGTCTTGCGCATGCATTACCGCAATGGGCTGGTGCACCACCACTACACGCAGTTGCTCCTGCGTTGCAGTGCTTAGCAGTTGCGCCACACGGTCTATTTGCGCCTGCGACACTTGGCCATGCTGGTGCCGGTACGCGCGCGTGGTGTTGACACACACTACCAGCAGGTCGCTGCTGGCAAACACAGGCTCCAAGTCGTTGCCAAACGCCAGCGCGTACTGCGCATAAGGGCGCAGCAGCCTGGCGGCAATATTGATCAAAGGGATGTCATGGTTGCCAGGAATGGCCACCACAGGGGCTTTCAGGCGGTCTACAAAATTACGCGCTTGGCGAAACTGCTGTGGCTGCGCACGCTGCGTAATGTCGCCCGACAGCACCACGATGTCAGGCTGCTGCTGCAGGGCCAGTGCCACCAGCGCCTCGACTACATTAGTTTGCTCAGTCCCGAAATGGGTATCGGAGATTTGCAGCAGCACGCTCATGCAGCAGCCTGCTCGGTTGGATCGGGTGCAGTTTGCGCATCAGGTTTAAGCAGGTACAAGGGCTTGGGCGACACCGCAAATTCAATCGGTGATCGCATCCATTGCACCTCACCATCAAAAGCCACTTTCACTTTGCGCCGGCCGTAGTCTAGCCGTGGTTTGACCAGCATGTGGTCAAACTCAAAACTCTCTACTTGGTCAGCCTGCCCCAGCGTCCCCATGGCACCGTGCAGCATCAAGCGCAGCATCGCCAGCGTCCCCATGGGCCGCAGCACCACTGCCGCAACGCGGCCATCGCGGTTGGCGTGGCCCGTGTGCTCGCCCACTGGCGCGTCAACTTGCACACCCACTTGCTCAAGTTGCAGCTGGTTGTTACCTACAAACAGGGTAGATGCCCGCACGTCACGCGCCACGCTGGCCAGTTCAATATGCAAACGCAATTGACGGTGCGCCCGCAACAACGTCACGCAGGCTGCGCCAAACGCTACTAAACGGCTGCGCCCGAAGCGTGCCTTGTAGGCCTCGCGGTCTTCCAGCAGCTTGGGGTACAAGCCCAGGCTGGCATTGACTAAAAATACATGCTTGTTGATAGTGGCCACCTGCACAGGCATGGCATGGCTAGCCAGCACAATTTGTACCGCCTGGCCCGTATCAGCTGGAATGCCGTGGGTTCTGGCAAAGTAATTGAAAGTGCCTTGCGGAATGACTCCCATGGCGCAGCCCTCGTCATGGGCCGCTTGTGCTACGGTGTTGATAGTGCCATCGCCCCCTACTGCGACTACAGCAGAACGGGCCAAGGCAGCCTTGAAAGCTGCTTTGCGGGCGTTATCGGGCAAATCAGCAGGCTTTGAGAAGATCAGCTCGCCAGTGCGACCAGCCGCTGTCAACGCTTCTTCTATGGTTTGCTGCAGCGCGGCATCGTGGCTTCCTGCGGACCCGTTGATGATGAAAAATACGGGTGCTTTGGGGTCAAGTGACGATGCACCAGGCAGCGAATCACGTGACATCGCCGTATTTTTCTGATCGGTATTTTGTGTGAAATTTTCCATAAAAATCTCACACTATTGTCAGCTCGAACCAATAGCCCAGCAAACGTTCAGGGCTTAAATTAGCTTGATGGCATTGCTAAAAAATGTAAAACTGGCAAGCAGTTTGCCAAGCTGCGATGCATTAATGCTGATGCCCATGCTCACCATGCACATGCTGGTGGGTAATTTCTTCTTCCGTGGCAGCGCGTACTGAAATCACTTTCAAATCAAAACGCAGGTCTTTACCGGCCATGGGGTGGTTAGCATCCATATACACCGTGTCGCCTTTGATCTTCATCACGGTAAACACCTGCATACCACCCTCATCACTGCGCCCTTCTAGCTGACCGCCCACTTTAACGCCTGGTGGAAACTGTGTCTTGGGGATTGTGCGCAGCAAACCATCGTCGACCACGCCAAACGCATCAGCAGCAGCCAAGTTCAATGTCACCGCGTAACCCGCCTCTTGGCCCTCAAGCGCCTCTTCAATTTTAGGCAGTGTGTTGCCATAGCCGCCATGCAGGTACACCGCAGGCTTGCCACTGTTTTCAATGACTTTGCCTGTAGCCTCAGTCAATTTGAATTGCATGGTGACCGCAGAATTTTTTTCGATTTTCATAATTTGGAGATTTTTTGTAAAGGCCAGAATAAATAGTAAAAGTGATTATCCCGCTTTAATCACCTCCGCCATACGCTGCGCGCAGGCGCGGGCCTGCGCCAAGTCGCGCGCCTCTACCATCACGCGCACCAGTGGCTCGGTGCCGCTGGGGCGGATAAGCACTCGGCCCGTGTCGCCTAATTCAGCTTCTACGCTTTTAACCATGGCGTCCAGCGCGGGCGACTGCCACACTTGCCCGGGTTTAAGGCGAATGTTGATCAGCTCTTGCGGGAACAGTGTCATGCCTTGCAAAATTTGCGCAATGGTTTTGCCGCTGCGTTGCACGGCCTGCAGCACCTGCAGCGCGCTGATGATACCGTCGCCCGTGGTGTGTTTGTCCAGCGCCAGCAAGTGGCCCGAACCTTCGCCGCCCAGTAGCCAGCCGCGTTTGTCCAGCTCTTCCAGTACGTAACGGTCGCCTACCTTGGCGCGCACCAGCTCTACGCCGCGGGCTTTGAGGGCTAGTTCTACGGCCATATTGGTCATGAGAGTGCCCACAACACCGGGTACGGTGTTGTTTTGTCCTTCATGACCGGGCACTTTTTCGCCACGGTCCAAGCGCTCGCACACCATCATGTACAGCACCTCGTCGCCGTTGAACAGGCGGCCAGTGGCGTCGACAAACTGCAAGCGGTCGGCATCGCCATCTAGGGCAATGCCGTAGTGCGCTTTGTTGGCTTTGACAGCTAGCACCAAAGCCTCTGGGTGCGTGGCACCTACGCCGTCGTTGATGTTCAGTCCGTCAGGCGCGCAGCCAATGGCGATCACCTCGGCCCCTAGCTCGTGGAACACTTGGGGCGCAATATGGTAGGCCGCACCGTGCGCACCATCGACGACTATTTTTAGGCCTTTTAGGGTGAGGTCAGTGGCAAAGGTACTTTTGGCAAATTCAATATACCGGCCTGCCGCGTCGTCCAGGCGGCGTGTTTTGCCTAAATCTGCAGAGCTGGCCCACACAGGTGCGTCGCCCAGCGCAGCTTCGACAGCCAGTTCCCAGGTGTCGGGCAGTTTGGCACCCTGCGCACTGAAAAATTTGATGCCGTTGTCAGCAAACGGGTTGTGGCTGGCGCTGATGACCACACCCAAGCTGGCGCGCATGGCGCGTGTAAGGTAAGCCACACCAGGGGTGGGCAAGGGGCCCAGCAAAATCACGTCAACCCCTGCAGAGTTAAATCCTGATTCCAACGCGCTCTCCAGCATATAGCCCGAGATACGGGTGTCTTTGCCGATGACGACGCTGGGTTTGCTGTCCGGGCTGGCTTGGCGCAGCACGCGGCCTACAGCATGCGCCAGCTTGAGCACAAAGTCTGGCGTAATGGGCGCTGTGCCTACCGTGCCGCGAATGCCGTCTGTGCCAAAGTATTGCCTGCTCATGGGGAACTGTCCTTTTATGACTGTTTTAGTGCTTCTAGGCCGTATTACCTGCTCAAGCAGCTATTGAATTAATAGTAAATTACCATATTTCCAGCCGTATTATGCACGCATGCAACTCGTGTTTTCTACGGCGCTTTGTAACTTCAATAGTGCATCACACCTGCAGCGCTTGCCATACCTGCAGCGCCTGCACGGTTTCGCGCACATCGTGCACACGCACCACGCGGCCACCGCGCTGCACCGCCAGCAGCGCGCCCGCCACGCTGGGCACCATGCGGTCTGCAGCAGCCAGAGCGGTGACAGCACCCAGCGACGATTTACGCGACCAGCCTGCCAGCAGCGGGTAGCCCAAGCTTAGTAGTTCCTGCTGCCGGGCCAGCAATGCAAAATTTTGCGCTGTGGTTTTGCCAAAACCTATGCCAGGATCTACCAGCACCCTATTTTTTAGAGGTAAATGGGCCTCTAACCCAGGTAAATCCTGCTCAAGCAGCTCACAAAATGATAGTAAATCAAGCTTGACCTGTGCCACCACGTCGTCGCAGTCCATGGGTACAGTTTGCATGCTTTGCGGGTTGCGGTGCATGTGCATCAGCACCAAGCCGCATTGCGGGTACTGGGCCACCACTGCATGCGCGCCGGGCTGCCGCAGGGCCCAAATATCGTTGATGATGTCAACCCCGGCGTCCAGCGCGGCCTGCATGACCTGTGGTTTGTAGGTGTCCACCGACACGGGTACGCCCAGCGCCACGGCAGCTTGCAGCACCGGCAGCACGCGCCGCAATTCTTCATCCAGCGGCAAAGGCAGCGCACCGGGGCGCGACGATTCGCCGCCAATGTCTAAAATATGTGCACCATCACGCACCAGTTGCTCGCAGTGCGCTATGGCCTGCTGCGTGCTGGCATGCTGCCCGCCGTCAGAAAAAGAATCGGGTGTGACGTTGACAATCCCCATGATTTTGGGCTGTGTCAGGTCGATTTTAAAACGGGTAGTTTGCCAATGCATGGCTTGCATTCTAGTGCTGCGGCGGCCAGCTTAGGCCATGGCGCAGCGTTAGTGGCGTGGTGCCAACTTAAGGCTCCACGTCCCCTGTGTGCGTTGCTGTATTGGGCAGGTCCGAGTTAATTCGTCCGTCTACCAGCTCAATAATGCGGTCGCAGCGCTTGGCCAGGCGCGGGTCATGGGTAACGATTAAAAATGTCGTGCCACTGGTTTGGCTAACCTCGCGCATCAGGTCAAAAATTGTGTCGGCTGACTTTGTGTCGAGGTTGCCTGTTGGCTCATCGGCCAGCACCAGCGCAGGTTGCATCACCAGTGCCCGTGCAATCGCCACCCGCTGCTGTTGGCCGCCCGACAAGTCGTTGGCCAAGTGGTGTCCCCAAGGTGTTAAGCCAACTTTGTCAATCAGGCCTTCAGCACGCTGGCGCATCTCGGCGTCTGGCTTG
>JANNCO010000395.1:0-3570 GCA_031386655.1 Polaromonas sp.
TACTGCAAATGCACCTTTTTGTCTGGGAAGATAAAGGGCATGGAGCCAAATGCGGCCAAGGCACATTCGTGAAAGCCGCTCAAAATGAGCTTCTTTTTACCGGGGTAGGTGTTGATATCTCCCACCGCGAAGATGCCTGGCGTGTTGGTGCTGAATTTTTCGGTGTCTACTTTGAGCTGTTTGCGCTCAATCTCTAGGCTCCAGTGGGCAATGGGGCCGAGCTTTGGGCTGAGGCCAAAGAAAACCAGCAGCATGTCTAGCGGCATCAGGCGTGTTACGCCGTCGCCGCCAGTGACTTTGACACCGATGAGCTTGCCGTTTTTTTCTTCAATGTCGGTGATCTGGCCGACGGTAAACTGCATCTCGTGCGCATCGCAAAGAGCGCGCATTTTGGCGACGCTGGCAGGCGCGGCTTTAAAGCCATCGCGGCGGTGCAGCAAGATGACAGATTCGGCTTTGTTGGGGCCTTCTTGGGCAAAGTTCAGCGCCCAGTCCAGGGCAGAATCGCCACCGCCGACGATGACGAGGTTTTTGTCTTTGAACTGCTCGGGATTCTTTACGCGGTAGTGCAACTGCGTGTCTTGGTAAGCGTCTAGGCCCTCTACCTTGAGCGTACGCGGCTGAAACGCACCTACGCCTGCAGCGATAAAAATAGTTTTGGTGATGAACTCCGTGCCCTTGCTAGTCTCCACAAAAAAGCGTCCATCATCTTGCTTTTCTACCGTGGTAACTTCTTGGCCAAAATGAAAAGTTGCGCCGAATGGCTCGATCTGTTTAAGCAAGCTGTCGGTTAATTCTTTGCCAGTGCACACGGGCACGGCAGGAATGTCATAAATCGGCTTGTCAGGGTACAGCTCAATACACTGGCCACCAGGATAGGCCAGGCTGTCAATCACATGGGCTTTCACTTCCAGCAAGCCCAGCTCAAACACCTGAAACAAGCCCACAGGGCCTGCACCAATAATCACCGCATCCGTCTCGATACGGCCACTGTGCGCGTTGGCGGTGTTAATCACTTCTTGGTTCAATTGTGGTTCCATAACTTATTACTTAAAAATTGAATGCCTAAAACGGACTGCCGGACGCGAAGGGCGCTAAGGTTGCGCGAAGGACGCGAAAGGAATACAAAAATAAAATACGAAATATAAAAATAAAAAAGCTCTCAATTCAAATTTTGGTTTTCTTCATCTTCTTTCGCGCACTTCGCGTAACTTTCGTGTCCTTCGCGGCCGGAAGTCCGATTTCGACCTCAGGCCAAATTTAACGCTCCAGCAATGCCAGCTTAGGCATCACATCTTTCCACTCATCCGCATCGGCTGGTGCAGGTTTGCGTTTGGTGATGCTTTTCCAGCCGGCTTTTTGACTGAGCTCTACGTTCAGTTTGATAAAGTTCAACTGGTCTGCTGGGGCATCTTCTTCCGCATAAATTGCGTTGACTGGGCATTCTGGTATGCACACTGCGCAGTCGATGCATTCATCCGGGTCGATGACCAGCATGTTGGGGCCTTCGCGAAAGCAGTCTACGGGGCATACATCGACGCAGTCGGTGTATTTGCATTTGATACAGGCTTCGGTAACGATGTGGGTCATATTTTTACGGGGCGTTGGTTTCAACGGTTGGTTTCAGCGAACAGTGCTGATGCAAGCCTTTGATTTTATTGGGTTTCGTCCATATTTTGCTGGGCTGCTTAACTAATCAACACTGCGCCTGATGTTTTATGGCTGGCCGTGTCTACCAAAATCAGCGCGCCCAGCGTTTTAGACTGGGTGTAGGGCAGTGTAGCCAAGCCTTCTTGCAGGGCTAGTTCGATACCGCCGATCTCGTTGGGGGCCAGCTCGGTAGCATCTTCCTTGGCCAGGGTGTGGATATTCAGCCGGTGGGCAATACGCGCTACTTTGGCTTTAACCCAGCGGTGGCCGTGCAGCACCCAGTACACGCGGCCTGCCACCAACGGCACATCGTCCATCCAGGCGACGGTGCCGCTGATGCTGCGGCTGGGTTCAAACGCGCCAGGGGCCAGCAGCCAGTCGCCACGCGACACGTCAACTTCACGGTCTAGCGTAATGCCTGCAGACAGGCCTGCAAGCACCGGTTTAGGGTTGCGCGAATGGTCTAGCACCTGGGCTACCTTGGCAGTTTGCCCGCTAGGCAAAATAGTGACCTCTTGGCCTACCTGCACGCCCCCTGTGGCTACGCGACCCCAAAAAACACGGCGGCCTTGTGATGTGTCAGCCGAGCTAGAGAATTTTTCTACCCACTGTACCGGAAAGCTAAATGGTAACTGCGCTTCGCTGTGTGAATTAGGCAATTGCTCCAAAATATCCAGCAAGCTGGGGCCTGCGTAGCTGGGAAACGCAGCGCTCTTTTCTACTACGTTGCTGCCGTCTAATGCCGAGATAGGCACCGTGGCCGCAACCTCAATGCCCGCTTGCGCAGCAAAGGCTGCCAACGCTGCGCTGATGTTACGCAGTGCCACGGCAGAATCAGTGACCGCATCCAGTTTGTTAATGGCAAACACCACGCTGGGCACGCGCAGCAGGTGCACCAGCAGGCTGTGGCGGCGGGTTTGGGGCAGCAGTGTAAGAGCGGGGTTTTTCCAGTCTAGCTTGGTGGCATCTACCAGCACCACTGCCGCGTCGGCGCTACTGGCAGCGGTAACCATATTGCGCGTGTACTGCTCGTGGCCCGGCGCATCGCCAATGATGAACTTGCGCGTAGGTGTGCTGAAGTAGCGGTACGCCACGTCAATCGTAATGCCTTGCTCACGCTCGGCAGACAGGCCATCGGTAAACAAGGCTAAGTCTGCCGTGCCGCTTTTAGACACACCCGCTAGCTGGTCTTGCAACACGGCCTTACTGTCGACCAGCAGCCTGCCTATCAAGGTAGATTTGCCGTCATCTACGCTGCCGCAGGTGATGAATTTGAGGGTGGATAGATTTGTCATGGGGTGGTAGTTTGGCTTAGGCTTTTAAATCGGACTTCCGGACGCGAAGGGCGCTAAGGTTGCGCGAAGTAAGCGAAAGGAATACAGAAGGTATAAAAAGTTAAGTAAGAAATAAATTAAACGCAATCAACTCAGAAAAAATCTAAAAAATAAATTTGGTTTTATTTTGTCTTTTTTCGCGTCTTTCGCGTCCTTCGCGTCCAGAAATTTGGTATTAAACTTCAAATTAAAAATAACCTTCCTTCTTGCGCTTTTCCATCGAAGCCTCAGAAGTTTTGTCGTCCATACGCGTTGCGCCGCGTTCGCTCACGTCAACTGCCAGCGTTTCAATCACAACCTCAGCGGCAGTGGTGGCCAAGCTGGCTACGGGGCAAGTGCAGGTAATGTCACCCACGGTGCGAAAGCGTACGTCGCGCTTTTCAACTACCTCGCCAGCGCGCGCCGGAGTCAGTGGCGTAATCGGCACCAGCAGGCCTTTGCGTTCGACCACGGCGCGTTGGTGGCTGTAGTACAGCGACGGCAGGGCGATGTTTTCGCGGGCTATGTATTGCCACACGTCTAGCTCGGTCCAGTTGCTGATGGGGAAGACGCGAAAATGCTCCCCCGGCTGCAGCTTGGTGTTAAA
>JANNCO010000400.1:0-13436 GCA_031386655.1 Polaromonas sp.
TTCTACCATTGAACTACTCCCGCGTCAGACATAAATATACATCTTCAGCGTGACACCCAACTGTCCTTAAATGCGCTCTACAAATCAATACACAAAATACAGTGCCTGGTGGAGAGAGCTGGATTCGAACCAGCGTACTCGTAAGAGGGCAGATTTACAGTCTGCTGCCATTAACCACTCGGCCATCTCTCCACGGCGAACCTAGGATTATAGCGCGGTTTGGCGTCTCGTACAAGTCATGCGCTGTCCATAAATGCTGGCATACGGTTTCAAAATTACAGTGAAATCGGGCTTTAGACCAATAAAACACTGCTTAAGCAGCTATACATTCAGTAGTAATTAAATTTCATTGAATTCAAGGTATTTTTTGTGCCAAGCGCACCACAGTTGCGCCCGTACGCAGCTGGCGTAAGCTGGGCATGATTAAGGTGCAATTATCGTAAGGCGTGGCAAATGCGATGGCGTTGTCATTGTCGTTGTCGTTGTCGTTGTCGTAAGCAACAACGGTACCTTTGGTGGGTATATTTTGTAAATCGTGCCGACCTTGGGTGAAGCGTAAATTTGCACTTTAGGCCACAACCGCATGGGTCACTTGCACTGCTGTTTGCTGCGCAGGCAATGGTTGTAACCAATTTACACGAAAAGTGTCTGCAGACACGCAGTTTGCAGCCCTTAAAAACCTCGCAACCATATTGAAAGCCACTGCCGGACTGTTCATATCTCCATGAAAACCGCATTCAATCAGTAAACTGAAAATATCTGCCTCGTCTGCTGCACCCAAGCGTTTGTAATAGCGCAGGCGTACGCCCTCTTTGTGCCCTGCGTCCACCACTATATGCTCCGGGGTGCCGAGCTTGCGTGCCAGTGCCAGATTGCGTGGGAGTAAGCCTGCTAACAATAGTGGCCTACCAGGCTCGTGCCTAGAATGCAAATCTAGGAGCCAATCGGCTTGCTGAACAAAAGGCAATAAGGCCGATGCCCTGTATGCTTCTTGGCTAACCGGGTGCGCCAGTCTTGCATCAGACCACACGCGGTTCACGTCTTCGTGGATAAAGCGCGAAGTATCATGGTTTGCAGCATCAAAAGTGTCAAAGGCTTCTAAGTTACCAAAAATCAACATGAGCTTACCCGAAATGGGCGTATGTTGGCCTCCAATAAGGCCTTCAAAGCCCATGCACCACACAATTCATTGCCATGAATAAAGGCTGTAATCAGCACATCGCGCCCTTGCAGGCCACTGTCAAACCGCCATACGCCTTCTACACCCGTATTGCCTTGCCGCAACGCACCTAGCTCAGGTTCTTGCAGTTCAAAGTCCATGCTGTGCAGCGCTTATTCTTTAATTTTTGCGAAATCAACAATTTTTCTGTACTTGGTAGTTTCCGACATCAGATAAGCTGCAGCGTCCTCTTTGCCCGTAAATACTTTGGAGCCTGAGTCTTCTAGCTTTTTACGTATCGCTGAATCTTGCAGCCCATCTTGCAATGCTTTTTGTAATTTAGCGGTGACTGCGGCGGGCAACCCTTTTGGCCCAGCCAGCATGAACCATGAGCTAATGTCCAAGTCTTTAAGCTGCGGATGTTCTGCAAGCTCGGGGATGTTCGGCGTCAAAGTGCTGCGCTGCAGTTCTGAGGTTCCCAGTGCCACCACTTTGCCGCTGCGAATATGTGGCAGCCCCGAGCTGAGTACAAACACGCCAAAATCCAATGTATTGCCCAGTAAATCATTGGCCAAAGGTGCTACTCCACGGTATGGATGTGCACCATGTAGACGCCTGCTTTGTCTTTGATCATTTCTCCAGTCGAGTGCAGTGCGGTGCCCACACTAGATGTGCCGTAACTGAATTGACTACCTTTTGCGCCCCAATAGTACCGCCTGCGCCACCCGAGTTTTCTGCCACGCTAGCTATGTTGAGCTGCTTTGGTAATCTGACTGCGCCCAGACGTTAAGCCCTGTAGCTGCAGCAATTGCCAGCAAGCCTATTTTGCAAGCCCGCTGGCAAGAAAATTTATGGCGTCTCATGTGCCAAATCCTTATTGAGTAGCCAAATTATCGTCGTCGCTCATGCAAAAGCTATGCGTTGTACGCACGCCAGTATGCTATTTGTGCAGGCGGAAAAAAACCACCCGAAGGTGGTTCCTTATCTCACAGCAACAACAAGATTATTTCTTTTGACGGAACTTGCGCAGCGCAGCGATTTGCGCAGCCATGACAAATAATTCTGATTGGGCTTTAGCTACGTCGATATCACCCTTGGCGTTATCGAGCGCCTCTTTGGCAGCTGCCATGGCTTGGTTGGCCTTCTCGTCGTCCAAGTCTTTGCCGCGCACAGCGGTATCGGACAGTACTGTGACGCAATTGGGCTGCACTTCTAAAATGCCGCCTGCAACGAAGATAAACTCTTCGCTGCCATCAGCTTTTTCAATGCGCACTGAACCTGCTTTGATGCGGGTAATCAGCGGTGTGTGGCGCGGGTAAATGCCCAACTCGCCCGCCTCGCCCGGTAAAGCCACAAATTTGGCTTCGCCCGAGAAGATAGATTCTTCAGCGCTTACAACATCAACGTGAATGGTGGACATAGGTCTTCCTTAGCGATTGCTTTAAGCAACCTTCTTGGACTTCTCGATAGCCTCATCAATTGTGCCAACCATGTAGAACGCTTGTTCTGGCATGTGGTCGCATTCGCCGTTGACAATCATCTTGAAGCCGCGAATGGTCTCGGCCAACGTAACGTACTTGCCGGGCGAGCCGGTAAACACTTCGGCCACGTGGAACGGCTGGCTCAAGAAGCGCTGAATTTTGCGGGCACGGGCCACGCTCAATTTATCCTCAGGTGCGAGTTCGTCCATGCCCAAGATGGCAATAATGTCACGCAATTCTTTGTAGCGCTGCAAGGTGCCCTGCACGGCGCGGGCTGTTTGGTAGTGGTCATCACCCACGACGTTTGGGTCCAGCTGGCGGCTGGTTGAGTCCAGTGGGTCAACAGCAGGATAGATACCCAGCGATGCAATGTCACGAGACAATACCACGGTAGAGTCCAAGTGCGCAAAAGTGGTGGCTGGTGATGGGTCGGTCAAGTCATCGGCTGGCACGTACACGGCCTGGATAGAGGTGATCGAGCCGACTTTAGTCGACGTAATACGCTCTTGCAAGCGGCCCATTTCTTCGGCCAAGGTAGGCTGGTAGCCCACGGCTGATGGCATACGGCCCAAAAGTGCGGACACTTCGGTTCCAGCCAAGGTGTAGCGGTAAATGTTGTCCACGAAGAACAGCACATCTTTGCCTTCGTCGCGGAACGATTCAGCAATGGTCAAACCAGTCAAGGCGACGCGTAAACGGTTGCCTGGTGGCTCGTTCATCTGGCCGTATACCATGGCTACTTTGGATTCTTCGAGGTTCTTCAAGTTCACCACGCCCGAGTCTGCCATCTCGTGATAAAAATCGTTACCTTCGCGGGTACGCTCGCCCACACCGGCAAACACAGACAAGCCGCTGTGCGCCTTGGCGATGTTGTTAATGAGTTCCATCATGTTCACGGTCTTGCCCACACCAGCGCCGCCGAACAAGCCAACCTTACCGCCTTTGGCAAACGGGCAGATCAAGTCAATCACCTTGATACCGGTCTCCAGCAGTTCTTGCGAAGGGCTGAGCTCGTCGTACGTTGGGGCTTTGCGGTGAATGGACGCCGTCACGGTAGCCGCTACTGGGCCGCGCTCGTCGATGGGCGCGCCTAGCACGTCCATAATGCGTCCCAAGGTGGCTTTGCCCACGGGCACTTGGATGGAGTCGCCGGTATTGGACACCACCATGCCGCGGCGCAAGCCGTCGGACGAGCCCAGCGCGATGGTGCGCACGATGCCGTCGCCGAGTTGTTGCTGTACCTCAAGGGTCAGTGCGGAGCCGTCCATTTTCAGGGCGTCATAAATTTTAGGCATTTTGTCGCGTGGAAATTCCACGTCAACCACTGCGCCGATACACTGAACAATCGTTCCGTTAGCTTGGGACATTGTTGGCTCCAATTAAATAATCAATAAATATTGTTAGACCGCTGCCGCACCGGCAACGATTTCGGACAGCTCTTTGGTAATGGCGGCCTGACGGGTTTTGTTGTAGATCAACTTCAACTCGCCAATCACGCTACCTGCGTTGTCGGTAGCTGACTTCATGGCAACCATGCGTGCTGATTGCTCAGACGCCATGTTCTCGGCCACAGCCTGGTACACCAAAGACTCCACATAACGCACCAGCAAATCGTCAATCACGGCTTGTGCATCTGGCTCGTAAATATAGTCCCAGCCATGCGCAGTTTTCTCGGCTTGCAGCTTGTCTTGCGACAAAGGCAGCAGCTGTTCGACTACGGGCTCTTGCTTCATGGTGTTGATAAAACGCGTGTAGCACAAGTGCACCGATTTGACTTCGCCTTTGACATACGCATCCAGCAACACTTTGACGGGGCCGATGAGTTTGTCCAAATGCGGTTTGTCACCCAACTGGGTTGCATGTGCCACCACTTTGGCGCCCACACGGTTTAAAAAACCCAAGCCCTTATTGCCGATAGCCACTGCCTGCGCGCTAATGCCCGCAGACTGATTGCTACGCAACTGGTTAGTCACCATGCGCAGCACGTTGGTATTCATACCTCCGCACAAACCTTTGTCAGTGGACACCACGATAAAGCCTGCAGATTTAGCATCGTTCGTTTTCATGAACGCGTGCGTGTACTCTGGATTGGCTTGGCCGAGGTTAGCCGCCATGTTGCGGATTTTTTCACTGTAGGGACGGGCAGCGCGCATCCGCTCCTGCGCTTTGCGCATTTTGGATGCGGCCACCATCTCCATGGCCTTGGTGATCTTCTTGGTGTTCTCCACCGATTTGATCTTGCCGCGTATTTCCTTACCTGCCGCCATAATATTTCCTTGTTACGTGTTCAGGAAAATCAAGCGAAGGTTTTCTTGAACGCAGTCACTGCTGTGGTCATTTCCGCCTCAGCGTCCTTGTCCATCGCCTTGTCGGCTTCCAGCTTGGCCATCAGTGGCGCATGCTTGTCTTTAAGGTAAGCGTGCAGGCCGTGCTCGAACGACAATATTTTCTTGACCTCTATATCGTCCATGAAGCCTTTGTTGACAGCGAACAGCGTAGCACCCATGGTGCTGATAGACAGCGGGCTGTACTGTGCTTGCTTGAGCAATTCGGTTACGCGCGCACCGCGATCGAGCTGCTTGCGGGTAGCTTCGTCCAGGTCAGAGGCAAACTGAGCAAACGCAGCCAATTCGCGGTACTGGGCCAAGTCGGTACGGATACCACCAGACAGGTTTTTGATCAGTTTGGTTTGCGCTGCACTACCTACGCGGGACACCGAAATACCGGCGTTGATAGCGGGGCGGATACCTGCGTTGAACAATGAGGTTTCCAAGAAGATCTGACCGTCGGTAATCGAGATCACGTTGGTGGGCACGAAAGCAGACACGTCACCGGCTTGGGTTTCAATGATCGGCAATGCGGTGAGTGATCCCGTTTTGCCTTTGACGGCGCCTTTAGTGAAATCTTCAACATACTTTTCGTTCACGCGGGCTGCACGCTCTAGCAACCGGCTGTGCAAATAGAACACGTCGCCAGGGTAGGCTTCGCGGCCTGGTGGACGGCGCAAGAGCAAAGACACTTGGCGGTACGCCACAGCTTGCTTGGACAGGTCGTCATACACAATGAGTGCATCTTCACCGCGGTCGCGGAAGTATTCGCCCATCGTGCAGCCAGAATACGCTGATACGAATTGCATAGCAGCTGACTCAGAAGCGGTAGCGGCGACAACAATGGTGAACTCCATCGCACCGGCTTGCTCGAGAGCGCGCACCACGTTTTTCACGCTGGATGCTTTTTGGCCGATAGCGACGTACACGCAGGTCACGCCTTGGCCTTTTTGGTTGATGATGGCATCAATCGCTACAGCCGTTTTACCGGTCTGGCGGTCGCCAATGATCAGTTCGCGCTGACCGCGACCGACTGGCACCATCGAGTCGATGGACTTGAGACCGGTTTGCAGGGGCTGACTGACAGACTGACGGGCGATCACGCCAGGCGCAACCTTTTCAATCACGTCGGTCATTTTGGCGTTGATCGGGCCTTTGCCGTCAATCGGCTGACCCAGGGCGTTGACCACGCGGCCTTTAAGCTCGGGGCCCACAGGTACTTCTAAAATGCGACCTGTGCACTTGACAGTGTTGCCTTCGGAAATATGCTCGTAAGCACCCAAAATCACGGCACCGACCGAGTCGCGCTCCAAATTCAGCGCCAAGCCGTAGCTGGGCTGACCGTCAGCGTCGGCAGGGAATTCGAGCATTTCGCCCTGCATCACGTTGGACAGGCCGTGAATACGGCAGATACCGTCGGTCACGGACACCACGGTGCCTTGATTACGGATGTCGGCGGCGCCAGACAAGCCTTCGATACGGCTTTTCAGCAGTTCGGAAATTTCTGCGGGATTGAGTTGCATGGCTCGTTCCTTCTATAGTTAATGGTTGCTCTAAACGCCACTGTTCGCGCAAATACTAGATTTAGGCGGTCAGGGCAACTTTCATTTGGTCTAAACGGGCTTTGACCGACGTGTCGAGCACCTCGTCACCCACCACCACGCGAATACCGCCAATCAACGAAGGCTCTAGCGCTACAGTCACGTTCAGCTTGCGGCCAAAACGCTTCTCTAGCAGGCTAGACACATCGGCCAGCGCTGCGCCATCAATCGGAAATGCGCTGTACACGGTAGCATCAGCTGTACCGCCCTGCGCGTTTTTCAGTGCGCGAAACTGAACTGCTATTTCTGGCAATGCATTGACGCGGTTATTGTCGATGATGGTGTTGAGAAAGTTTTTGCCCTGCTCAGGCAAAGTGACTTTAGCCACAGAAGACAACAGCTCAAACACCTGTGCGGCACTGGCGTTGGGGTTACCCGCAAACTGTTGCAGCTGCGGATTGGCAGCCACAGCAGCTACGGCATCCAGCCACACTGCAGTGCCAGCCAAGTCAGACTTGGCTGCCTTGAACAAGGCTTCGGCATAAGGGCGGGCGATAGTAGCAAGTTCAGCCATGGCGTATCCTTACAGCTCAGCCTTGAGGCGGCCGAGCAAATCGGCATGCACTCCAGCGTTGACTTCTTTGCGCAAGATCTGCTCTGCACCTTTAACAGCCAGTGCTGCAACTTGTTCGCGCAGCGTTTCGCGGGCTTTGACGGTTTGTTGGTCAGCGTCGGCCTTGGCGGCAGCGATGATTTTGTTACCTTCTTCAGTCGCTTTGGCTTTCGCCTCTTCAACAATAGCTTGTGCGCGACGATCTGCATCGGCCAAACGGCCAGCGGTCTCAGTACGCGTTTTGGCCAGCTCTTCTTCGACACGCTTGTTAGCGGACGACAGATCGGCTTTGGCTTTGTCGGCGGCGGCTAGGCCGTCGGCGATTTTGGCTGCGCGCTCATCAAGCGCTTTTGCTATGGGAGGCCAGACAAAACTCATCGTGAACCAGACCAAGATCAGGAACACGATCAATTGAATGATCAGGGTGGCGTTAATGTTCACGTCAACATCCTTAATAAGTGATGTGGATCGCCCCCTGACCGTGCTTTACAAGCTGGGCAGTGGGCGTTCACAAAGACGAGAAATTATTTGGCTGCGGCCGCGGCAGTGGCGCGGGCAATTTGAGCCAGGAATGGGTTTGCAGTAGAGAACCACAGCGCAATACCAGTACCGATAATGAAAGCCGCGTCGATCAGACCAGCCAACAAGAACATCTTGGTTTGCAATTCGCCCATCAATTCTGGCTGGCGTGCAGCAGATTCAAGGTACTTGGAACCCATGATGCCGATGCCGATACAAGCGCCCAATGCGCCCAAACCAATGATCAAACCTGCTGCGAGTGCTACAAAGCTAATAACTTCCATGATGATTCCTAAAGTGAAAGGGAAGGGTTAAAGAAAAACTAACGAAAAACTAAAAATCTTGTTGTGCGTGATGAACGTTATTAATGTTATCAGTGCGAGTCATGCGCCTGGCCGATGTACACCAGCGTAAGCATCATGAATACAAATGCCTGCAGCACAATAATCAAAATGTGGAAAATAGACCAGGCAGTGCCCGCAACAATGTGCAGCGCAGCTAGCCCAAAACCACCAGCCGACAAGGTAAAACCGCCGCCTAACAAGGCGATCAACATAAAGATCAATTCGCCAGCGTACATGTTGCCGAACAGTCGCATGCCGTGCGACACAGTCTTGGCAATGAATTCAATGATTTGCATGGCAAAGTTGGGCAGCCACAACAACGGGTGGGCACCAAATGGCGCACTGAACAGCTCATGGATCCAGCCGCCCAAGCCCTTCATTTTGACGTTGTAGGCCAAACAAACGATCAAAACGCCTAGCGACAATGCCATAGTGATAGACAGGTCGGCGCTGGGCACTACACGCATGTACGCGTGGCTCGGGTCGCCACCGGCGGCGCCCACAATGTGCTCCCAGATCCAGGGCAGCAAATCCACGGGCAGCATGTCCATGGCGTTCATCATGAATATCCAGACAAACACTGTCAGCGCCAAAGGCGCAACCAGCTTGCGGCTGCTGGCGCTGTGCACTATACCTTTGGCTTGTGCGTCCACCGTTTCGACCAGAATTTCTACCGCAGCCTGAAAGCGGCCTGGCACGCCCGAAGTAGCTTTGTTGGCTGCTTTCCATAGCAAAAAGCAGCCGATGGCACCGAGCAAGATGCTCCAGAAAATCGAATCGATATTAAAAACTGTGAAGTCGACAATATTGGTTTGCGTTTTGTTTTGCCAATGCGTCAGGTGGTGAATGATGTATTCACCGGATGTGGGGCCTTGTTCAGCTGCAGACATCGTGTTGTTACCTAATTCAATTCACTAATGTTTAACTAATTATTTTAGGTTTCGGCTTATAGATAGCCGCCACCCAATACACCTTCATCGTCAAAATCACTCCTACCAGCAATGCCAGCCAACTTAAGTTAGCTATCAGCTGGGGCGCGGCAATAAACATTGCTACGCTCAGACCAATTTTGACCATCTCCCACACCATAAAGCCCATTGCTGCGCTCATGGCATTAATGCTGGACGTGGGTGACATGATGCCCCGCGCGAGCACCGCTGCAGGAAGAATCACCGTCAACGCGCCGTAGCCCGCCGACATGGCCACCACTTTGTCGCCACTCCATAGCCAAGCGCCCAGCGCAATCACTACCCCCGCCATCATTTGCCACCCGACCACGCGCCAGGGGGAGACTGACGGCGACTTTTCTCGCAGCAGACGGGCTTCATCAGCCGTCCACCGCTTAAATTCGGGCTCTTGTTTAGCCGCATCTTCTGAAACATCATAAGGATAGGCAGCAGGCATCTTATTCATGCAGAGTTACACCAACGTTACAAACAGACAAATTTAGCCAAGCCTCTGATTATACGTAGAAACCCCTCGCTGGCACGCAAATCCACAAAATAGCAGCGTCTAGTTGCCCTGGCGGATGCCCACTTAAAAGAAGCTAATGGGGAAATTAAACGCAGCTTTTGCCGCGCGGCGGCATCTTGAAGTAACCTGTGGGCCTTGCGCTGCGTTGCAGCTGTGAATGTTTAGATTGAGTTTTTAATATGTACGACATTGCCAAATTGCTTCACCTTATCAGCGCCATCGTGTGGATGGGCGGCATGACATTTATGCTGTTTGCACTGCGCCCGGCGGTGACTGCGCTGATGGAGCCGCAACCGCGCGCGCAGCTGATGGGCGAGGTATGGCGGCGGTTTTTTGCTATCGTAGCGGTAGCGGCTGTGGTGCTGTTTGCCACAGGCACCCATTTGTACACCAGCGCTTTCAAAGCAGCCAAAGCAGCAGGCGGCGCAGGGTCGGTGCCGCTGGGCTGGAACCTGATGCTGGTTCTAGGTATGGCGATGATCTTGCTTTTTGGCCATATCTACTTTGCTGGCTTTCGCAAATTTAAACGCGCAGTCACGGCGGCTGAATGGCCAATTGCAGCCAAAGCGGCCGGGCAAATTCACCGATTGGTGGTGGTTAACTTTGTGCTGGGTTGGCTGGCTATTGTGTCGGTGCGGCTGGTGCACTGAGCACGCAGCCCGGTGCTAGTGGCCTTTCGTTGCGGCAACCTTGGCCACTCTACAAGGCCCTGCAAACTGCACTGGGCAGCTTCACAATGTGGAGCACGATTTAAACTAGTTTGATCTGATTTTTTATGCATGAAAACACTGATTTAAGCCGTAAACACTGCTCAACCAGCTATATTTTTTATAGTAAATTAACCTTACTTATTAGTTTAATCACAACCTTGGCCAGTTGCTCCGCCGTAAACCCCTACTTTGACCCTGCCAAGCCCCACCACATAGCGCAGGGCTTTAAAAACAATTACAGCGACAACGTCACCAAGCCAGGCAGCGCTTTTTTTCGCTGGCAGTATGAGCGCCTGCGTGACGGGCTGCCGCCCAAAGCCACCGTGGCTACACCTGCAGTGGCCGCAGATTTGCCGTTTATCAAAACCAACGCGATGGCCAACGGCTTGGGCGGCAATACTGCGGCCATGCAACCGGCCATTACCTGGGTGGGCCACGCCACCATGCTGGTGCAGGCCAGCGGGCTGAATGTGTTGACCGACCCGGTGTTCTCACAGCGTGCGTCGCCTGTGCAGTTCATGGGGCCCCAGCGCGCGCAGCCGCCCGGCTTGGCCCTGGCGGATTTGCCCAAGATTGATGTGGTGCTGGTATCGCACAACCACTATGACCATTTGGATCTGAACTCCATCAAAGGCCTGGTCAATCAAGGCTGGGCAGAGCCACTTTTTTTGGTTCCACTGGGCCTGAAAGACTGGTTTCACAAGCTGGGCGTTACCAATGTACGCGAGCTGGACTGGTGGGAGAGCGTGGTGGAAAAAGGGGTGGAATTTAACCTTACCCCTGTGCAGCATTGGTCGTCACGCGGTGTGGGCGACCGCAGCCAAACACTGTGGGGCGGCTGGGCTGTGCTGGCACCCGATTTTCATTGGTACTTTAGCGGCGATTCGGGCTACAGCCAAGATTTTACCGACACACAAAAACGCTTTGCCGCACGGCAAACGCCCGCGCTGGGCGGCGGGTTTGATATTGCTTTGATAGCAATAGGTGCCTACGAGCCGCGCTGGTTCATGAAAGAGCAGCATGTCAACCCCGAAGAGGCTGTGCAAGTCCACAAAGATTTAAAAGCCAAACGCAGCGTAGGCGTGCACTGGGGTACGTTTGCAATGACCGACGAGCCGCTGGACCAACCACCCAAAGACCTGGCCGTAGCCAAGCGTGCAGCGCAGGTGGGTGATGATGAATTTTTCTTGCTGGCAATTGGCCAGACGCGCAAGCTGCCTGCGCGCAACAGGTAGTGCGGTCTGGCGCGATGCAGTGCAACGCCTTGCAGTGCACTGCACCGTCATTTATTGCACTATGAATTCAATAGCTGCTTGAGCAGCTACAACGGCCCCAAAGCCTTAAGAGCTGTATAAAATGCAATGGTATAGAGTTATTGTCAACCCTACGAAAGTACACCATGCACCCCAACCTGCCCAGCACCCCTTGCTACCTCAATGGTGCGTACACCCCATTGAATGAGGCCAAGGTGAGTGTGCTGGACCGGGGTTTTATCTTTGGTGATGGCATCTACGAGGTGTTGCCGGTGTACGCTGGGCGCGTGTTTCGGTTTGCACAGCACATGGCGCGGCTGGAGCGGTCGCTGGCTGAAATGCGCATTGCCAACCCGCTGTCACGCGATGGATGGCACGAAGTAGCTATGAAGTTAATAGCTGGTCAAGCAGAATCTGCAAAGGCCACAGGCCAAAATAGCATTGAAAATGCCCAGACCAATAGCAATTGCATGGTTTACTTTCAAATCACACGCGGCGTGGCCATGCGCGACCATGTGATGCCGCAAGACATTACGCCCACCGTGTTTGGCATGTGCAACCCCATGCCCACCTACAGCAGCGCGATGCGTGCGCAAGGCGTGGCGTGCGTGACGCATGACGACTTTCGCTGGCAAAAAGCGCACATCAAATCTACCAGCCTGCTGGGCTCGGTGATGGCGCGGCAAATCAGCTTTGACGCAGGAGCCAAAGAAACGGTGATGTTTAGGAACGACGTGCTCAGCGAGGCAGCGCACAGCAATGTGTGGGTGGTGAAAAACAATACGGTGGTTGGCGCGGTGAAAGACAATTTGGTGCTGGAGGGTATTCGTTACGGTTTGATTGAAGAGCTGTGCCAATCCCTGGGCATTGGCTTTAAGCTGCAAGCCACCAGCCGCGCCGATGTGCTTGCCTGCGACGAGCTGATGCTGTCGAGCGCCACCGCAGAGGTGCTACCGATTACGCAGCTAGACGGCCAGCCCATAGGCCACGCCAGCCACCGCGGCCAGCCTGGCCCGGTGACGCAAAAGCTGTACGCCGCCTACCAAGCCGCAAAAAACGCCTGACGAAAAATACCCAGGCCTGCAGCCCTGCGACCCAAGCCCCTGGTAGCGGCGTGCGTACTGCAGGGGCTGTGGCATATGCCTACAATTGGCCATGGACATTCCCAAAGAACAATCGCTGATTGAGTACCCTTCGCAGTTTCCCATCAAAGTAATGGGCCCCAAGGTGGACGGTTTGGTTAGCGCCTTGACCCACATTGCCAAACAATTTGACCCCAGCTTTGACGCCAGCACGGTAGAGCTGCGCGAGAGCAGCGGCGGTAAATACTTGGGCGTGACGCTCACGATTACCGCGACCTCGCGCGAGCAGCTTGACGAGGTTTACCGCACGCTGTCTACGCACCCGATGGTTAAGGTGGTGCTGTAGGTGCTGTTGCATGGGAATTCGGGCTAGACCTGTGCTCGCCTTGGCACTTGGCGTGAACATCTCCGCGGCTGTCCTCCGGCCTTTGGCCTCCCCCTTTATGCCGCTGCGTTGTTCACACCAAGCACCAAGGCTGCGTACTGGCTAGGTGCTGATACAGCGGTGGTTCACCTGCCAGGTCACTGGAGCTGGCAGGCAGTACATTCAGCGCAGCGGATAAGGTAGGCAAGCAGGCAGTTGATCGCCCACCATGTTCACAAGAGCTGGCAGGTGGTGTACTCAGCGCAGCGGCATAAAGGGGGAGTAGGCGGCCCTAGGCCGCCACGGAGGACAGCCGCGAAGCTGAGTACGCCGCCTGCCTGCTCACGCACAAAACTAAGTACGCCGCCTGCCAGCTCACGTACAAAACTAAGTACACCGCCTGCCTGTTCCCTTACACAACTGAGCACACCTCCTGGCTGTTCCCGCACAACACAAAAAAGACGAGCCAAGCTCAGGGCACACTGAGCATATTCTGAGGCTTGTTTTTAGAGTGTTTTGAGCTACTAACCCAAGTAATACCTGCTCAAGCAGCTATGGTATTTATAGTAT
>JANNCO010000348.1:0-5079 GCA_031386655.1 Polaromonas sp.
ATGGCTTTCCCCATGTTTGCCACTGTGGCGTGGCTGGTGTGGGTGCTGGGCCAGCAAAGCGGTATCGACGGTGCGGGCGCGCTGCTGGTGCTGCTGGTGGGCCTCGGCATGCTGGTGTGGGCGCTGTCGCTGCACGGGCGCACGCGGCTGGTTATTGCTACTATTTCAATAGCTTCTCTAGCAGGTTTTACTTGGGTTGCAGGCCCTTTTATCACTCAAAACTTGCCTGACAATACGCCATCGGCCAACTCTGGCACCAACACCAACACCAACGGCTGGCAGGCTTGGGAACCTGGCAAGGTAGACCAGCTACTGGCCGCAGGCCAACCCGCGTTTGTCGACTTTACTGCGGCATGGTGCGTCACCTGCCAGTTGAATAAAAAAACTACCTTGAATAACGCCCAAGTGCTGGCCGACTTCAAAGCCAAAAAAGTGCAGCTACTGCGCGCCGACTGGACCCGCCGCGACCCCGCCATCACCCAAGCCCTGGCCGCGCTGGGCCGCCAAGGTGTGCCGGTGTACGTGCTGTATTCGCCCACCAGCGCCCCTGTAGTCATGTCAGAAATTTTAAGCCCCGCGCAGGTGCAAGCTGCCGTGGCTAAGCTTTAGGCAATTTTTTTCTAGGAGCCCCACCATGAAACGTCGTGATTTGATGGCCTGCATTGGCACTGCAGCTACTACATATTTAATAGCTGCTCCAGCATATTCTGCGGCGGTGGTGGGCCAAAAAGCACCTGAATTTACCGCCAAAGACGCTGCGGGTAAAACAGTTAACCTGGCCGACTTTAAAGGCAAAACCGTGGTGCTGGAATGGGTGAACCCCGGCTGCCCGTATGTGAAAAAACACTACGGCGCAGGCAATATGCAGTCCACCCAAAAAGACGCTGCGGCTAGTGGCGTAGTGTGGCTGGCCATCAACTCTACCGACACCGCACACCCTGACTATTTGGCCCCTGCCGCGCTGCAAAAATGGATGGGCGGGCAAAAAGCCGCTGCCACCCACACCCTGATGGACGAGAGCGGCACTATTGGCCAGCAGTACGCCGCCCGCACTACGCCGCATATGTACATCATCAGCCCGCAGGGCAATGTGGTGTACGCAGGCGGCATCGACAGCATTGCCAGCGCCAACCCGGCCGACATTAAAACTGCCACCAACTATGTCAAGCAAAGCTTGGGCGAGGTGGCCGCTGGCAAGCCTGTGAGCAATGCGAACACCAAGCCGTATGGTTGCTCGGTAAAGTACAAATCGTAGACAAGAGAAGTCCGAAATGCGCGATGGGCCCGCAAGGCGTGAAGCTGTTTGTTTTCAATGGCCTGCGGGTGAAGTTACTTGCCCTGCGCGCAGGCATAAAAAAACCTTGCTGCACCGATAGCGCAGCAAGGTAAACCTTGGATGAAATTTTTTGTGCAGACTCAGCAAAAAGCCAAGTCTGCACCAAGTTCTATTAGAACGTGTAGTTGAAACGCAGACGGAAAGAGGTGTCCTTGAGCGACGCACCAGCTACACCACCAACGTCTTTAGCCTTAGAAGCTGACAATGCGGGCGTTACAGTGGCGCCTTTGATGTCAAACAGAGGCAATGAGTACGATGCGTAGAACGTAGTAACTTTCTCTTTAGTGCTGCCACCAAGATCATTGCTACCAGCTATCAAGCCGAGGACAGCAGGACCTGCTTGGCCAGTAACAGCAAAAGCGGTAGATTTTGTGGTGGTTGAAGCTAGCTTGGTTTTACCGCTGGCCAGGTTACCCGTAATTTTGAAGCCACCAAAATCGTAGCCTGCAGTTACGCCAAGGCCAGATATCTTCGCGCCCGTGCCTACAATTTTGCCAGCCTCAACGCCCAGCTTCAAAGACAATGGACCTGAATCGACGAAGAATACAGGGCGAACACCTTTTACTTCTGCAGCGATCTTAGTCTCTATTAAACCAACTTCAATGCCTACGCCTTTGGCAAAATTCACAGTGCCAGCAGCATGGAATACATTGGCACCTTTGCGCCCGCGCAATTGGCCAGCTTTGTAGACCGAGGCAGCATCATTGACCACAGTGTCTTGAGCCAACGGGAACAAATCAGCGCCTTCAAAGCGACCTAGTTTCACGTCGCCAGCTTCGCTGCCCAACTGAATCCACATGTCATCGGTAGCGGCTGTGCCGTCTTTTTTGGCCAAAATAGCAGCCTTGCCAGCAACAAAGTACTTGCTGCCAACTTTACCAGTCGCGTTAACTTCGACGCGACCACTTTGGGTCAGACCTGCATCGGATGTGTTTTTCGTCAAGGTACCGGTACGGTACGTGTTGTCCAATTCAATATTGGCCGAAGTTTCCAGAGCAAAAGCGGTGCTGCACAGGCCCAAGAGGGCGGCGGCTGCGGTAGCGCGGAGCGCGAAAGTAGTAGTGTGTTTCATGTGTGTCCCGTCGGGTCAGTTAAAAGTCTCAAAATCTCTCGGGTGAGAGGCGGCTTAGCAGCTGGCTTGATAGTGCAACAAAATTTGCAATATGAATATATTTGTCAGCATACTGACAACATGCTACAAGTTAGGAACTAAATTACAGCGGTTTGTAAGTTACTAAGTGGGTACAAATATCACATTTGTCATAATTCTGTCGTATTTTTGCTGAAATTTATACCTTTTTGTGCCGTTATCCTACAAACTGCTCAGCATGTTCCTGTTAGCAATATGTCAAACAACCACTATCCTTGGCTGCGCCAAGCCCGCACGGTTGCCGTTGTGGGCTGCAGCCCACAGCCGCACCGCGACAGCTTTGACGTAGCGCGCTACCTGCAGACCGCTGGCTACCGTATCTTGCCGGTCAACCCGGAGGTGGCAGCGTCCAGTCAAACGCAGATACTGGGTGAGCGTTGTTATGCGTCGCTGGCTGATGCTGCGCAGGCATTGCCAGATGGCCAGCGCATCGACATCGTGGTGATTTTTCGCCGCAGCGACGACGTGCCCCCCGTGGTAGACGAGGCTATTGCAGTAAGCGCAGGCGCGGTGTGGATGCAGCTGGGCATTGCGCACGCGCAGGCGGCAGCGCGTGCCCAGGCGGCAGGTTTGCAGGTGGTGCAAAACCGCTGCATCAAAATTGAGCATCGCCAACAGAGTAGTCATTAAGCGGTGTTCTTCAGTTTTGTACAGGAGCAGGCCGACGACGTACTTAGCTCCGCCGGGGATTGATATTCTTGTTCTTGTACGGGAGCTGGCAGCCGGCGTACTCAGCATCAAAGCTGTCCTCCGTGGCGGCCTAGGGCCGCCAACTCCCCCTTTATGCCGCTGCGCTAAGTACACCGCCGACCAACTCTTGTGAACTTGGTGGGCAGGCCGCTGGCTCGAATGAACCACTTTGCGTTTTGTGATTTGGTAAGCAATCTACCGCAGGATTTCCCACTTAACCAGTACGCAGCCCTGGCGCTTGGCGTGAACAGCGCAGCGGCATAAAGGGGGAGGCCGAAGGCCGGCGGACAGCCGCGTAACTGTGCACGCCAAGTGCCAGGGCGTGCACAGTAATAAGGCCAAATTCACCACCGCCAAAGCACGCCATGGCCTAGTGCCAGATTCTCAAACACCTTTGTATCAAATGGTGAATAATGTGCTTTACTTCACATTACTTTGGCTCACCCACAGTGTCATCCCCTCTACAGACATTGACAGATCCACCTGCGCAGCCGCTGCAGGGGCCGTTTGCTGCGCTGGTGCTAGACCCCTCGGCGCACGCCGCGCCTTACTGGCGACAGCTGTATGTGCAAATTACCGCCTTGATCGCTGCGGGCGCGGTAGAACAGGGCGGCAGCTTACCGTCCGAGCGCGATTTGGCCCACGCCTTGGGTGTGAGCCGCTCCACCGTCAAACGCAGCTACGACGAGCTGCGCCGCTACGCGCAGCTGGGCGGGCGCGGGCGCGGCGGCAGTGTAGTGCAGGGCGTGCAACCGGTGTTGCCCATACTGGGCAAACTCAAAGGCTTTACCCAGGAAATGCGCGAGCTGGGCCGGGTAGCCAGCACCCAGCTGCAAGAGCGCGCCGTGGTGGCCGACCGCATGATCGCCAGCGTGTTTGGCAGGCCGTCCACCGCGCAGTTTTTGCGCTTGGTGCGGGTGCGCCTGGCCGATGGCGTGCCCATGACGCGCGAGGTAGCCTGGTACGACCTGACCCTGATGCCCAGCTTGGCTACCTGGGACGCCATGGGTTCAGCCTACAGCACCATCGGGCAAACCTGCGGCGTGACCCTGGGCCATGCCGAGCAAACTATCGAAGCCGTGCAAAGCAGCGCCGCCGAGGCGCATACGTTTGGCTTTGCCACAGCGCAACCGTGCTTGCTGATAAAACGCAAAACCTATGCTGCCAATGCGCAGCTGGTGGAATATGTCGAGGGCACTTTTCGCGGTGACGCGTATGTGTACAAGCTGACACTGCAAACCTGAGGGTATGTATTGCAGCGGTTTGAAGATTGATGTTCTTAGATCGTGAGCTGCGAATTGGTTGCGTGGTTTGCCAGAAGATGAAGATTGATGTTCTGGCACCGTGAGCTGCGGCGATGGAGGAAGTCATGCTGCAAAATCTTGCGAAAACACGCGCGAACTTAGGTTGTGGTTAGACTGGCTTTTGTACCGCGCGCGCATCGCAAGATTTTCATCACGATCACGCTCCATCGCCGCTTGGCGGTTTTGTGTAGTCATCGTTTCGCATTAGCTTGGTCGCTGGTTGAGTCGGGTATTGTGTAGCTCGCAGATCGCATCAATTCACGCTAGTTTTCACAGTGTTTTAGCCGTTCTAGGCCGTAGAACCTGCTCAACCAGCTATGTAATTGATAGTAATTACCTATCCAGCGACCCTACGAAAACGCGGGCTGCCCCAAACCAAGCAAAGAACCATGTGACGAGTCGGGTCCGTCTCGATGAAAAATATGCAGCAAGGCGCGCGTTGACAATGCTGACGAAACAAACATCTCAGTTCGCGCGTGTTTGCGAAGTATTTTTGCAGCGAGATGCCCGGCTCGAGTCCAGCGTACCGGCGCGCACGCCAAGCCAAACGACCCACCACAGAAAAAGTACGCTGAGCCATGCGACTAATCACAGAATAA
>JANNCO010000447.1:0-1820 GCA_031386655.1 Polaromonas sp.
CTGCCTTTTAAAGTAGATGTGGTTGAACAAGCGCGCTTAGCGCCTGGTATAGCCATGCGTGTGCTGAATGAACGCTTGCGATTGATTTAGTCGCTGTTCAGTTTTGAAAACCCGTAATAACGCTTTTGCAGCGTTGATTAGCTTGGACGGGCAACGGAACATCTTGTCTGCAAACTCGCTTACCAAATACACGCACGCCGCAGTGGCGCTTCCAAACTCTCCCCGCGCTTTAGCTACGGTTTGCAGTCCATACGATAATCTGCAGAAAATCTATGTAAGACACGTGCTAGCCCACACAGAGTATGACCGTTGGAACAAAGCCTACAGGCGCAAAAAATCATGAATGCAACTTCTTATAACCACAATGCTATTGCACCCGCTTGGAATGCGTTTCAAAGCGCGTTGCCCGTTAAAATTCGCTCCATTCACAGTGCGCGTGAATATGATCGCGCTGTGAGTTTTATGAACGACCTGCTAGATACAGTGGGCGAGGACGAAGACCATACGCTGGCCGATTTACTAGAACTGGTTGGCCAATTGGTAGAAGACTACGACCAGGAGCATCACGCGGTGCCTGGTGCGCCGCCCCATGAAGTGCTGCGTTTTTTGTTAGACCAGCATGATTTAAAGCAAACTGACTTGGCTGGTGATATTGGCGGGCAGTCTGTCGTTAGCGCTATTCTTAGCGGCAAACGTGAAATTAATGCACGCCAGGCCAAAGCGCTTGCAGCGAGGTTTGGCGTATCACCTGGGGCGTTTATTTAGATGAGGTGAGAGCTTAAGAGTGAGCTGCACGGTCGCTACTGCTCTGTCTCCACATCCGGTATCCGATTAAACGCAATGCGCATCGGCGCGTTGTTCAACGAGTTGTGCGCCGTGGCAAAGTACAGCGCGTTTTTGCCTTGGGTTTTGTTGATGATGTCCATGGCGGCCAGCAGGCGCGTGGGGTCGCGTAGGGCTTTGGCGTTTTGCACGTGGGCTAGCGTGCGTGCAGGGGCCGCCGCTTGCTGGGCTGCTGTGGGCGGCTCGTCTACCTCGTCAAACAGCGACAGCGTGTGCATGGCTGCAGGCACCAGGCCGTGCAGCACCATGCCAACGCCTTTGGGGTGCTGCAGATTGCACAGCCCACTGCGCCACAGTGTGTCCAATGTGTGCAGAAAAAATTGCGTGTCTTGCGTCTCGCCAAAGCGGGTGTCGCGGTGGCCGCTGGATTCTGTGTGGTAGCGGTGGTCGCAGCGCACGCTGACGCTCATGCCAGTGGCGTAGAACTGCTGTTTGCGCAGGCGCATGGCGGCTTTTTGGGTGAGGCGGTTCAGCACGCCAAAGGCACCTTCGGGGTTGCGCATCTCGGGCGGCAAGATATGCGAATGGCCCAAGCTGCGGGCCACCACGGTGCGCGGCGCGTACCACACGCCGCGCAGCTTGTCGTACATCTCGTCGCCCATCATGCCGCCCCACACCGTGTGCAGCACATCGCGTGGCGCAGCGTACAGCTGCTCTACGCTGTGAATGCCGCCGTGGTTTAGCCGCGCCAGCATGCTTTTGCCAATACCGGTGATGTCTTGCAGTTTGAGGTGAAACAGGCCGTGCGGTAGGTCTTTGGCCTCTAGTATTACCAGCCCGTTGGGTTTTTGCATGTCAGAGGCCAGCTTGCCCAGCAGCGTGTTGGGGGCCACGCCAATGCTGGTGTGCAGCTGGTCGCCTACGGTGGTCAAAATTTCTTTTTTAACCGCAGCGGCAATTTCAATGGCTTTCTCGCGCGTGCGCCAGCGTGTGGGCAGCTCGCACTCCATCTCGTCAATGCTCATCACCTGGCGCAC
>JANNCO010000451.1:0-2854 GCA_031386655.1 Polaromonas sp.
TCCAGAGATGGTGTGTGTTTGAAAGTTCGGGCTGTGCACGTCATTTGTAAGCCAACTGCGCCTGAAAATCGCCGCGCCCCTCAGGCGTCAGATCCAGCATGTTCCAAAGCGAATCCAACGCGTCGTTGTGGCGATATTCCTGACCGGACTCAGGCGGCATGTACAAAATTTCAGAGCCCCAGAAATAGCTGATCACTTTGCCGTGCCGGCGGAACACATTGAGCATCGGCATGTCCCACTCTTGCCCGTCCTTGAACTCTTGCTGTTTGCGCACCGCAGCAGGCAAGCCCGACGAGTCGCCAAAATAGTCACGGTCGTAGGTGTTGCCGTGGGTGGACAGAAGGGGCAAAGATCGCCAACCACGCGCCCGGGCCAATTTCAAGAGACGGGGCAGCGGTGACTTGGCGACCACAGCCAAATTGATGCGCTGAGTGATGTGTTGCACCATACCTTCAAGGCCATCTAGAAAGTGGGTGCAACCCGTACACGGCAGCTCCTTCTCAGGCCCGTACATGAAGCTGTAAATAGCGAGCGTGTCTTTGCCAGGATTGAATAAGTCCGACAGCTTCAAAGGCCCATCGTCACCATCGAACACATAGTCTTGCGCAACCGTACCGCCCGCAGGCAGCGCCCTGCGAAGTACAGCAACGCTTTCAATTTGTCTTCGAAGTGCCACTTCCTCGGTGAGAAGTTTGTTTCGCGCAGTGCGGTACTCAGCGCTCTCGCCGGGCATCGTCAGGTGGTGAAGAATTTGGTTGCTCATAACTTCTCTCCGGTGAGTTGGCTCAACTGGTTGTTGTCACTTGTTATCCAGAAAAGGCATGACGGTTTTCAGTAATTGCAGTGACATGTAGATGTCGTAATGTGCGTTCGGGGTCTGACGCCAGTTACGCGCGCGCCAGCTTCAGCTCTATCCAGGGTTGCCAGCCCACTGTCTTGTCTTTGAGTTCCCATAAGCCAGTCAATTTGAGCTGGCTTGCGTCAAACTTGCCGTTAAACCGTACGGTTTCGCCTTTAATTCGCCAGCTCAATCCTTTCAACGCCACCTCAAAAACGTCCGATACGCCTTGATCGTCATAGCTGCGTGCCAGGTATTTCTTACTCGCGAGGTCATAGCCAATCACCTCCATCGAGCGGGTTGGATCCTCGCCAAAACGTGCGTCTGCATCATGGGCGATGAAATGCTTCCCCGGAAGCCACCGATAGGTATCTGTAGCCGACAACTTGGCGGCAGGCGCACTGTTCGTCTCCAGCACTTCGCCTGTCGTTTTCCAGGTGCCAATAAATATCTCAAAGCGGGCCATTCGGTTAATGCTCATGATGGTCGTCCAGAAAATAGGATTTGTGTTTTTGGGTTCTAAGCACGATTACCGCCCATCTTGTTATGTGTAGCCGAAGACCCGATACAGGCGCCAAGCTAGCGCCCGGTGCTTCCTCGCCTTGACTGCGTCTGATTGCCACTTCCTATGTGGGCCTCGCGGTCGGTGCGACTCTTCGATGTGCGTTTCCCCTCATTTTTCTGGGTCAAGGGCTGCTTGCCAAGTTTGTTGTGGTCATTGGCCACCTTGCCTGTATGCGGCTCCTGTTCGTCGCGCGGATTCTGCGTTTTGCTCATGATTTATTCCTTAAGTTCGTTGAAAAATGAAAGCGTGATCCCATCCTTTGTTAGCATTTGCGGGGTGTCTTTAAGGTAATGCCGATAATGCTAACTAACCACGCGGCCTACTTCCAGCTACGTTTAAATTGCGTCGCGGGGTTCACTACATCTACTCCCGTTTAGCGCCTCTTTAATATCTACTTCTTGGCTGGCTTAGCTTCCATCGGCGATTCGGTGTGCAAGACGCACTGCCAGCGCTTTTGCAGGTAAACCCACGTAGATGTATCCGACATGTCCTGGGTCGTGCTTTTGCCATCGTCACGTGCGCCCACAGTCTGCTTCACGCGGTAAGTCAAAATAGCAGTCGCCTCTTTAGGAAACATCACTTCAACATCGCTTAAAGCAAAAGCGGTTGTAACCATTGAGCCTTGCTCCGCCATCTTTCGATAGCCCGCATGGTCGAACTTCATCGCACCATGCGCGGTGGCCATCATGGCCGGGTCATGCAACACCTGCAGCGCAGCGTCTGTGTCTTGGTCAACCATCGACTGCCAGAATTTTGTTTCCAGATCGATTAATGTCTTTGCTTGTGTTGTCATTTGATACTCCAGTCAGTAAATAGCTTGCTTTGAGGGTTTAATCCGAATTTTTCTGATGTTATTTCTGGTGTGAGGGTTTTAGTGTTGAAAAGCATTACTCCACCACCGCCGCTAGCTGCTCCGCACATGTAACCCAGCCTTGGTGAAAGCCCATTTTTTCGTGCGCTTCATGGTCCGCAATCGTCCAGTGACGCACTCGAGCGGTGTAGTTGGTGTTGTCACCTTGTTGCTCGAACGTAACCTCTACCACCATGGGCGGCTTTTGTTCCGACGGCTCCCGCGCCTTAGTGAATGCATTCGTGAACACAATTCGCTGATTCTTAATAACCCCTAAATAAACGCCGTGGCCTGGATATTCTTTGCCTTCCGGGCTGCGCATCACAATCAAGTTGGTATCGCCCACGCGTACGTCAGTCTCGGCCTTGGAAACAGTCCAAGGCAACGGCGCGAACCATTGCTTTAAAAGCGCGGGTTCAGTCCAGGCGTTAAAAATTTTTTCTGGCTTTGCGTGTATGACACGCTTCAAAAAGAGGTCGGGGCCTTCGGCTGAAGTGGTGGCAGTGGGAGAAGTCACGATGCAGACTCCGTCATGACCATCCACGGCACGCCAAATTTGTCTTGCAGCATGCCGAATGACGAGGTCCAGAAAGTTTTGGCC
>JANNCO010000465.1:0-5689 GCA_031386655.1 Polaromonas sp.
GGTGCAGCGCCCTTGGCTTGCATTTCAGCCCGCCGCTGTGCACGCAACGCTTGCTTGCGTACCTCGATAATTTTCAAACGAATTTCCTCGTCACTAGCGTTGCTGGCGGCGCTAGCGGCAGGCGCAGCTTGTGCGGTACGCACAGGTTGCACCGCAGGTGCAGATTGTGCCGCCGATGCAGATCGGTCAAGAGCCAGTGGCATAGGCCTAGAGACTTGCGTAGACAAAGCCACAGGCACAGGCGCAGAGGCTGGGGTATAAATACTGCGGGGCAACACCGCAATACCCGATGCATTAGGCGCGCTTACTGCGCCGGGCACCATGACCATGACCATGGTCTGCGGCCTCACAGGCTTTTGGGGATCGGGCACCTCATGCAAGCCGCGCTGCAGGCGATAATCTGCCTTCATTTTTTCAATCTCTTGCACCGACATGTCATCACCCCGCTCCCGGTCTGGCTCGTTTTGCATCAGCAGCATGGTTTTGACGACAAAAAACCCCGTGAACAAGATGATGGCAAACATCATTCCACCCAAAAACAGTGCGACAAAACCATCAGTGATAGATTTTTGGGTAAAACTATAAATAACGACGATGCTTATAGCCACCCATATCGACATATTGCGGGCCAGAACCACACTTTCCGTATTGGTCAGTACGCCCACCGATAAACATTGCTGGCGGTACAAAACCACGCCTGCAGCGCTGCTTGCCAAGAACGGCAGCACCCACGCCCACCCACCAATCGATTTCTGCTTAAACAGCCACAAGCTGACGGCATAGCACAGCAGCCCCACAACTGCTAGCGCTACCGCGGGCAGCAAGCTATCTTTGTTGATAAAACCGTTGTCCAGCGTGGCTAGCTCAGTGGTTTGATCGGGCAATATTCCCTGCATAAGTATTTAAATGAAACAAACATAATTGATATTTAACACTATTTGCAGCGAATCATCACCAGCAAATGCATCGGCTTTCGTTTCAGCTTGTAACGCGAGTTGTAGAACTGTTTAGGTACAAAAATCAAAATAATTCGGCGCACACCTCATGCTAGTGCTGACAAACGCGAAAGTTCGATAGTCTCGCCCAAGTATTGGTACACCGCGGAGATGCGGCGCAAATGCCGCGATTCGGCATGCGTAAGCAGCCAAAGTTGCGTCTCACATTCGGGCAGCACATCGCTTACGGGCACGACATCGCTGTACATGTTAGCCAAAAAAACAGGCAAAATGCCCACGCCCAACGCCGATCGCACCCCTTCCAGCACCGAGACAATACTATTGACTTGGTAACGTACCGCCAGCTTGGGGTAGTGTTGCTTGCGCCACTTTACCGACAAATGCTCTGGCAGTGCCTCATCAGGCGCGATCCAGTCTGCTTGGCCTAAGTCTTGGCGCAGTTTGGCTAACCGTGGTAATTTTTTACAGGCAAATACCGCTACCTCAATAGCGCCTAAATTACGGCCCACCAAATGCGGGGGCGGTTTTTTGGTCGCACGCAAAGCAATATCTGCATCTCGCTTGGTCAAGCTGGCAACTTCGTTGCTGGCGATCAGCTCAAAATGAAGCAAAGGCTGAGCAACGGCTAAATTACGCAGCGCAGGCATTAGCAGACCATGCAGTAATGTGTCGGTAGTGGTGATACGCACAGTACCCGCTATTTCGGCCTCAATAGCGTGTGTGGCAGCACGCGCAGCCTCTAGCTCGGCTTCAACTCTCTGCGCATGCTGGGCCAACTGCTGGGCAAGCTCGGTAGCTGCAAAACCGCTGCGAGAGCGAGCAAATAAAACTTGCCCCAGCGAACGCTCCAACTGCGTGATGTTGCGAAACACCGTAGAACTGTCCACCCCTAATCTTGCACCCGCCTTAGCCAGGGTGCCGGCACGCACCAAGGCCAGCACAGTTTGCAATCCATCAGCGGTCAAGTGATATTGCGTTTTTGCAATTTTAGTTTTCATGTTTACCTATTTTCATTGCTTAAATGCAACGTTAAATTATCGACTTAGATCGATATATTTGTAAAGGAGTACTTATGCAAAACTCAACCCAAATAGGCGCTACAGCGTTGCGTGTATCGCTAGGCATCATGTGGATAGCCCACGCTTTACTTAAACTGTTGGTATTTACGCTGCCTGGTACAGCGCAATTTTTCGCCTCTACGGGCCTTCCGGGCGCGTTGGCCTATCCAGTGTTTGCCGCTGAACTGTTGGGCGGCCTAATGGTGGTGCTGGGTATCTATGCGCGTCAAGTATCTTTAATACTTACACCTATTCTTTTGGGTGCGCTGTGGGTGCATGCACCCAACGGATGGGTATTTACTGCTCCCAACGGTGGGTGGGAGTACCCGGCCTTTCTAGCCGTAGCGTCAATGTCCCAATGGTTAATTGGCGATGGGGTTGGTACGCTACGAAGCAGCAACCGCTGGGTACCTGCTTAATTAGCCATCATTTAAAAACGACAAGCCAATGTATGTCTATTGCAAATAATATATGCCAGCAATACCTGCAAAACTCACTCTTATTAGCCACAACTTGTGCCCTTATGTGCAACGTGCAGCGATTACTTTAGCCCATAAGGGCTTAGCTTTTGAACGCGTGTATATCAATCTGTCGAACAAGCCGGACTGGTTTCTGAGAGTTTCACCTTTAGGTAAAACACCAGTGCTGTTGGTGGATGGACGACCCATCTTTGAATCCACCGTGATTTGTGAATATCTGGAAGATGTCTACGCGCCAGCTTTGCATCCGCACGACGCTTTGCAGCGCGCGCAGCACCGGGCATGGATGGAGTTTGGGTCTAATATTCTGAACAATATAGCTGGTTTTTATTCAGCAACAGATGGCACTGCACTTTTAGTCCGTAGCAACGAGCTAACCGCAAAGTTTCTTTTACTTGAGGCTGAATTGGCGCAGCGCAGCCCTACCGGTCCCTTTTTTGATGGCGAGAAATTTTCGTTAGTCGACGCGGTATTTGGGCCAATATTTCGTTACTTTGACGTTTTTGAAAAAATTGATTCATTTGGTTTTTTCTTGGATGCTCCATGCGTATTGGCTTGGCGCAAGCAGCTAGCTAAACATACCTGCGTCATGAATGCAGTCGACACGGATTACGAAGCCAATTTACAGAATTTTTTAAAACTCAAACACTCTGCTCTTAGCAAAAAAATGGCTATTTAAAACCTAAAGTCAATGTAGCTTCACGCCCGTCTTGGCCTGCAAAGCCTCCATTGTCACACCCGGGGCCAACTCGACAACTTTCAAGCCCGCATCGGTCACATCCATCACAGCCAAGTCGGTAATGATGCGGTCGACCACGCCCACACCTGTCAGTGGCAGCGTGCATTGCGGCAAAATTTTCAGGTCTTCGGTGCCGTCTTTCTTCTTGGCAACGTGCTCCATCAGCACGATGACACGCTTGACGCCCGCAACCAAATCCATCGCGCCGCCCATGCCTTTAACCATCTTGCCCGGAATCATCCAGTTGGCCAAGTCGCCCTTTTCGCTGACCTGCATGGCACCCAGGATAGATAAATTGATCTTGCCGCCGCGAATCATGGCAAAGCTGTCATGGCTGCCAAAAATACTGCTGCCTTTGATGGTAGTCACCGTTTGCTTGCCTGCATTAATCAAGTCGGCATCTACTTCGTCTTCGTTGGGGAAAGGGCCGATGCCCAACATGCCGTTTTCCGATTGAAGCCACACTTCTTTGTCGGCTGGCACAAAGTTGGCCACCAGTGTGGGAATACCGATACCCAGGTTGACATAGAAACCGTCTTCCAGTTCGTGGGCGGCGCGTGCGGCCATTTGGTCTTGGGTCCAGCTCATGATAAAAATCCTCTAGTCAGTTGAGGACAGAGCAACGGGACACTGCGTGCATCCGTTGGTCTGTCCCGCAAAGTTATTAAATGCCTCGGGTGTCAGTCACGGTGCGCTTTTCAATACGCTTCTCGGGCGTGGCATTCAGCACAATGCGGTGCACGTAAATGCCAGGCAGGTGAATGTCGTCAGGCGCTAGCTCACCGACTTCAACAATTTTTTCTACTTCTACAATGCAAATCTTGCCTGCCATGGCTACCGCTGGATTAAAGTTGCGCGCAGTTAAGTTAAAGCGCAGATTGCCGCTTTTGTCGGCCACTGCAGCCTTTACCAAGGACAGCTCGGGCAGCAAGGCGCGCTCCATCACATAAGTTTCGCCGTCAAATTCACGCAGTTCTTTACCCTCAGCCACCATAGTGCCCACACCGGTTTTGGTAAAGAAAGCCGGTATGCCAGCACCGCCTGCTCGCAGCTTCTCGGCCAGCGTGCCTTGGGGCGTAAATTCCAGGTCGAGCTCTTTGGCCAAATATTGGCGTTCAAATTCTTTGTTCTCCCCCACATACGAGGCGATCATTTTCTTGATCTG
Organism: Polaromonas sp.; assembly: GCA_031386655.1. Taxonomy (GTDB): domain Bacteria; phylum Pseudomonadota; class Gammaproteobacteria; order Burkholderiales; family Burkholderiaceae_C; genus JAAFIP01. The sequence continues at coordinate 4,398 of JANNCO010000465.1, forward strand.
GCGAGTTTGCAGCAGCTTGCCCAAGCCAAAATCGTCCACGCCAGCGTTGTTGGAAATGGCTGTCAGGTTTTTGACCCCGCTGTCACGCAGCGCATCAATCAGCGCTTCAGGTATGCCGCACAGGCCAAACCCGCCTACAGCAATCAATTGGCCGTCTTGCACTACGCCTTGTAGTGCGGCAGCAGCAGAAGGAAAAATTTTGTTCACACCGATCTCCGAAAAAAAAGTATACAGGTGACTATACCGCCACGGCGCCGCGGTTTTGCAACTTAATAAGCGCTTAATTTAACTGCACGATAATGCAGGCAAGCAGCAAATAGTGGTGTCAGCTGCCAGATTGATACGTTAAAAAATAATTTATATGCTTTGGATGCGTCGTATTGGCAGGTTGTTGTTATGGCTAGGAATACCTTTTGTAGTCATTTTTTTGTGGGACGTCACCCCTGCAGATCTGGCTGTTGCGCGCTGGTACGGGTCTGCGCAAGGCTTCCCGTGGCGGGAGCAGTTTTGGCTGGCGACTGTGCTGCACAGTTGGCCCCAGCGCGCAGGCTTATTGCTGCTTGCGGCCTGTGTTGTGGCTATTTGGCACCCGCGCAGCGTGTGGATGCACACCACCCAGCGCGAGAGGCTATGGCTGGCAGCCATGGTATTTTTTTGTGCCTTGCTCATCCCTGCCATCAAACTGCAAAGTAACACCAGCTGCCCTTGGGAACTGAGCGAATTTGGCGGCACCGCACAGTATGTTTGGCACTTTACGTTTACAGGCCCAGACGGTGGCCCGGCCAAGTGTTTTCCGTCTGGGCATGCGTCGACGTTTTTTAGTTTTTTACCGGGGTTTTGGCTTATTCGCCGCTACCGGCCCCAAGCCGCGTGGATTGCACTGGCTGTTTTGTGCTGTGCAGGCATGGTGTTGTCGTGGGGCCAGGTGGTGCGGGGAGCGCACTATCCCAGCCATCTGCTGTGGACGGGTTGGCTGTGTTGGGCAGTAGGTGTTGTGGCGTTGCCTTTGCTAGGTCCGCGACGGCAATTTGTTTGAAACCGTGGTGTGTACTTTGTTTAAGTTGGTTTTTTGGTTCGGGTGCGCTTTATTGAGATGGTCGCTTGGTTTGGGTGCACGCTGCGATGAGATGGTCTCTTGGCTTAGCGTACGCGCCGGGAAGCTGGACATTATTCTTTACTTGGTTTGAGCAGCTTCCTGCTTTGGTTGGGTTGTTTGGGATGGTCAATACTATCAATTACATAGCTGGTTGAGCAGGATTTACTTGGGTTAGTGGCCTAAAACACTCTTTAAA